>NZ_JBWKOF010000012.1:0-205830 GCF_059415945.1 Pseudomonas sp. GW821-FHT09H03
ACGGTCGATATGCATTACCGCGAGTCAGGCATCGAGCGTGTCGTGACGCTGGAGGTTGGCGACGTGTTTTTTGCCGGTGTTGGATGTGAACATGTTGCGCATCCTCGCGCACAAGCACGAATACTGGTGATCGAACGCGAAGGCAGCGTTTGAGTTCATGGCAAAAAACGCAGCCATTGCACCACCGACCAAATGCCCGAGGTCATGTGGTGCAATTTTCCCTGGGTCAGGTACGTGTAATCGAGACGCCACCATCCACCAGTGAGGCGGTGCCAGTGACAAAGGACGAGTCGTCCGAAGCAAGATACAAAACCGATCTGGCCAACTCTTGGGGCGTGGCGACACGTTTCAGAGCGTGCAAGTTGGTCACGTATGACTGCGCCTCAGGAGTGTCATTCATGCCGCGATACATGTCGGTGTCTACAGCGCCAGGCAGCACCGCATTGACACGCACGCCCTGGGGACCGAACTCCGCCGCCAGCGCCTGGGTCAGGCCGATGAGGCCGGACTTGCTTGCCGCATAGGCGGCCAACCCCGGGAAAGCAAAAGTATGGCCCACGAAGGTGGAGGTGAAGATGACCGAGCCGCCGCCATTTTTCAGCATCTGGGCAATCTGGTGCTTGGCGCCGAGGAAGGAGCCGGTCAGGTTGATTGCCAGGGTGTCCGTCCAACCGGCTTCGGAGACGTCAGTCGACGCGCCGCTTTCACCCATGATGCCGGCATTATTGAATGCAATGTCCAGGCGGCCAAAGCGTTCGACTGCCAATGCCACCAGCGCTTGGGCGTATTCCTCGGAGCGAACGTCGCCGGCCAGCGCCACGGCCTCGCCGCCCGCGCTTGAGATCTGGCTGACCAAAAGGTCCAGCTCGGCCTGTCGGCGTGCTCCAACGACCACCTTGGCCCCTTCAGCGGCAAACAGTTGTGCCGTTGCAAAGCCGATGCCTGCGCTTGCACCGGTAATGATGGCAACCTTGCCCTCTAGTCGCTTGCTCATTTGAATCTCCTGAAAAGTGTTTATCGGAAATAACTTACTGAGCCCAGTGTAGTAGTTGACGTATGTCCGGATAAGCAGGCAAATAGAGGAGCTTGTGTTCGGTATTATCGAACAATCAAGTGACGCCACCGGATTGGCCCGGTGACAGCACACACCGCAGGGGCGCCGGGGGACGAGGCTGTATGGTCAAGCTGGACGGGATTTCGAACTTTGTTGCCATAGCGGAAGCGGGCTCCATCAGCGAAGCCGCCAGAAGGCTGCACCTTTCAAAGTCGGTTGTCAGCGAACGGCTCGCGGCCCTGGAGCAAAGTCTTGGCGCACCGTTGTTTCATCGAACAACGCGCAAGCTCAGCATGACAGAGGACGGGATAGCGTTCTTCGAAAGGGCCAGCCGCATCGTTTTGGAGGTTCAAGACGCAGTCGCAGAGGTCTCGGAGCGCCGCGGCACGTTGAGCGGACCGATGCGGTTGTCTGCCCCGGTCACGTTTGGGCGCATGCACCTTGGCCCGGCGCTGTACCCTTTCTTGTCCAGGCATCCCGCAATTTCGCTCACGCTGGAGCTGGACGACCGACGAATTGACGCGGCGGCCGAGGGGTATGACGCCGTCATACGCCACGGTACGATCGAAGACTCCCGACTTGTCGCGTTGCCACTCGCCTCCAGCAGGCGATTTCTTGTGGCATCCCCGGACTACATCAAGCGGCACGGTCAACCGACGACGCTTGACGACTTGGGTGGTCACAAAGCCATTTACTACACCAATCGAAACGTTGCTGACTGGCGGTTTCCGGACTTGCGCCCGGATGCCTTCGTCCGGCCACCGGCTTCGTTGCGGGTCAACAACGGCGACATGATGAGAGATGCCGCGTTGGCCGGCCTGGGGTTGGCACTTCTGCCGAGCTTTATCGTTGGAGAAGACATCAAAAAAGGCACGCTCGTCAGGGTGGACGTTGGAAGTGAATCCGCAGAAGAAATGATTTATGTAGCGCACCCCGAGGGCCGCAGGGCCTCGAAAAAACTTCAAGCACTTGTCACGGCGCTACGCGAGGCTTTCGGCAGCCCGCCCTATTGGGATGTGGGTTGATACAAAGGGGGCTATTGGTTGCGTAACAGAGGGCAGTTCACGGATCTCCCTCCTGTACGTTTACGTGAATGCGCAACGCAGGACGACGACGCTGAGCCTCCAGCGCTAGCGCGCTGTTGAGCGATGACTGGCAGCGGCCTCCATCGCGCAGCTCGGCAAGCCCTCGTGGCCTCCTCATCCAAGATCCATAAAAACTCTTTCAAACAAAACCCTTTTAAATCAACAAGATAAAAATCCACTTAAAATTATCGCGCAATTTGTCTTGCGCACTAACTATTTGCGCGTTAAATTGATCCCACTTGCTTAGCGCACAAACATTTATCGCTAAAGACAAACCCCTTCAGTCAAAAAACGTAAGGAAAAAGCAACCATGAAAACTATCTATACCGCAGTCGCAACCGCCACCGGTGGCCGTGATGGTCGAGCTGTTTCCAGCGACAA
Source organism: Pseudomonas sp. GW821-FHT09H03 (assembly GCF_059415945.1). Lineage (NCBI taxonomy): Bacteria > Pseudomonadati > Pseudomonadota > Gammaproteobacteria > Pseudomonadales > Pseudomonadaceae > Pseudomonas > Pseudomonas sp. GW821-FHT09H03. Next base: position 2,521 of record NZ_JBWKOF010000012.1, read on the forward strand.
GATTCTCGACGTAAAACTGGCTACCCCGAAAGAACTGGGGGGAGCCGGGGGTGAAGCCACCAACCCTGAGCAACTGTTCGCCGCCGGTTATTCGGCCTGCTTCATCGGCGCATTGAAATTCGTTGCAGGCCAGAGCAAACGCAGCATCCCTGCTGACGCCTCGATCACCGCCCAGGTTGGCATCGGTCAGATCCCTGGCGGGTTCGGTCTGGACATCGACTTGAACATCAACCTGCCGGGTCTGGATCAAGCAGATGCTCAAGCGCTGGTCGACGCAGCTCACCAGGTTTGCCCGTACTCCAATGCCACACGCGGCAACGTCGACGTCCGTCTGCACGTCACCGTCTAACTCCACGTCCCTTCCTCATTGGTAGATATCCCATGAAAAAGATTTTCTCAGGCTTGGCCATCGCTACCGCTCTCGCCACCACCTGCCTGGCCAATGCGGCTGACGTAAAGCCAACGGTGATTCTTGTGCACGGCGCTTTTGCTGACTCATCAAGTTGGAATGGCGTGGTGAAGATCCTGGAAAAAGATGGCTATCCAGTGATTGCCGCCGCCAATCCATTGCGTGGCGTTGCCAGTGATGCCCAGTCTGTTGCGAGCATCGTCAAAAGCGTCAAAACACCCGTTGTACTGGTTGGCCACTCCTACGGTGGAGCAGTCATTAGCGAAGCGGCTTACGGCGGTCAGAATGTAAAAGCCTTGGTGTATGTCGCAGCCTTCACGCCAGAAAAGGGCGAAACAGCGGCGCAATTGTCTGGACGTTTCCCTGGGGGAACGCTGGCCTCGGCCTTGGCAGCCCCTGTTGATCTTGCTGACGGCGGCAAAGATCTCTATATCCAGCAAGACAAATTCCACGACCAGTTTGCGGCTGACGTATCTGCCGCGGACGCTCGCCTGATGGCTGCCGGTCAACGCCCCATCACTGTTGCCGCGTTGAACGAGGCCGCCAGCGAGCCGGCCTGGAAAACCATTCCATCGTGGTTTGTTTATGGCGACAAAGACAAAAACATCCCACCCCAGGCCATGGCTTTCATGGCCGAACGTGCGCACGCCAGGCAAACAGTGGTAGTCGAGGGTGGTTCACATGTGGTGATGGTGTCCAACCCGGAGATTGTCGCCAGTCTGATCGAGAAAGCAGCACAATAAAGGCCACGGCTGCCGGGATTTTTACCCCCTGCAAACGAAAGGCCCGCACAAGCGGGCCTTTCGTTTGTTTAGAAATCCCTGCGAATACTCGTTTTTCATCACGATTGCTACTGCGTGGGCGAGCCGCTGTTTAGCGCATTACCACCACTCCCGAGACCGCCCATTCGCCTTTACGCGTCGATCCTCCAGCTTTCTACCGTATTTCCGTCACCGTTTTTCGCGCGCCCAGCGAGTGGCGTGGTACCGCCCATGAATGGCGTGTACACCACCTCGCTGGAATGGCAGCCAAGCTACCCATGAAATCCAGGCGCGCTTTTAATGTATACAATGCGATTTAATTGTGTTTACACTTTACCGCGCCTACGACATCGGTCATCGCCGCTGCGTATTGCGCTGGTCTCAAGCCATGGAACACTCGCAACTGCTCGCCCCCCTTGAGAATCTTCCAGCAATGCCGCTCGTCACTCACTTCGATGCTTGCCTGAGCTATCGAACGGTCGACGCATTCGTGTTTACCCCGTTCGCCCAGACCACCTGGAACATCCTCGCCCCCTTGACTGATGCCAGCATTGATTCAATGGGCGGCAGTGACCTGGCGGGCGAAAGCCTGTTGAAGTGCAAGGGTTTGCAGGGTCGCCTGGATCACCTACCCATTACCTCCTTGCGCCACTGCGCGGGGCAGTCGAGTACATGTGCCTCGCCAGTGTCCGTGCGTGTGTGACAGCACTGACCGATCCCGGCCACCCAGGAATTATCCCTACGCAGTGCCTGGTTGCAAGAGCTTCGCTCAAACCGAAAACCGGTGCCTGTAACAGCGTCAAGTTGAAACCAAACTCCAAGCAGGAAAGGAGCACGTATGCCTAAGACTCTATTGATCAAGAACGCCGAACTTTTGGTGACGATGGATGGTGAGCGCCGGGAGATAAAGCGCGGTGGCCTGTATATCGAGGACAATCTGATCAAGCAGGTCGGCCCGAGTGAAACGCTGCCGCAACAGGCCGATGTGATTCTGGACATGACTGGAAAAGTGGTCATTCCAGGACTGGTAAATACTCACCACCACATGTACCAGAGCCTCACCCGCGTAGTGCCGGCGGCTCAGGACGGCGAGCTGTTCAATTGGCTGAACAACCTGTACCCGATCTGGGCACGCCTGACGCCTGAAATGATTTCGGTATCGACCCAGACGGCGATGGCCGAGCTGATTCTTTCTGGCTGCACCACCTCAAGTGACCATCTCTACATCTACCCTAACGGCTGCAAGCTTGACGACAGTATCCATGCCGCCGAGGAAATTGGCATGCGCTTCCACGCTGCACGCGGAAGCATGAGTGTAGGCCGTAGCCAGGGCGGTCTGCCGCCCGACTCAGTGGTGGAGAAAGAGAGCGCCATCCTCAAGGATTCGCAGCGTCTGATCGAGCAATACCATGATGCCAGCCACGGTTCGATGCTGCGCATGGTCGTGGCGCCTTGTTCACCCTTTTCGGTGAGCCGCGACCTGATGCGCGAAGCAGCGGTGCTCGCGCGCCAGTATGGTGTGTCGCTGCACACGCATCTTGCCGAGAACGTCAATGACATCGCCTACAGCCGTGAGAAGTTCGGCATGACGCCTGCCGAATACGCCGAAGACCTGGGCTGGGTCGGCCCCGATGTCTGGCACGCTCATTGTGTGCAACTGGACCAGCACGGCATTGAACTGTTCGCGCGTACCGGAACCGGGGTCGCCCACTGTCCGTGTTCGAACATGCGCCTGGCCTCGGGAATCGCGCCGATCCGCAAGATGCGCGACCACGGTGTCCCGGTGGGCCTGGGCGTCGACGGTTCGGCCTCCAATGATGGCGCCAGCATGATCGGCGAAGTCCGCCAGGCGCTGCTGTTGCAACGTGTCGGTTTTGGCCCGGATGCAATGACCGCTCGCGAGGCGCTGGAAATCGCCACGCTGGGTGGCGCCAAGGTGCTCAACCGTAATGATATCGGCGCCCTGGCACCGGGCATGGTTGCGGATTTCGTGGCGTTCAACCTTGGCCATGTGGGCTACGCCGGCGCCCATCACGACCCATTGGCGGCGCTGGTGTTCTGCACGCCGACCACGGTAGACACCAGTGTGATCAATGGTCGTGTAGTGGTCAAAGACGGTCGTATCACGACGGTCGACCTGCCCCTGGTACTGGAACGCCACAATCAGTTGGCCCACCAACTGGTCAGCGGCGAGTGAAGGATTCATGCCGTTGCGCTCACCATTGAGCGCAACGGCGGGAAAACGGTTGCACCGACAACTCTTGGAGTGCAACTGAGACAGTGCTGTTAGACGCATGACAATAACAAAAGCGAGCTAATCACCATGACTTCTCCCGCTTCAACTCGTCCAGAGGACGAAAACCTCGGAATTGGCGCCAACCTGGCCTACGGTCTTCAGCATGTGCTGACGATGTATGGGGGCATCATCGCGGTGCCCCTGATCATCGGTCAGGCTGCCGGCCTTGCTCCCGCCGAAGTTGGTATGTTGATCGCCGCATCGCTGTTCGCCGGCGGCCTGGCCACCTTGCTGCAGACACTGGGCATTCCCTTCTTCGGCTGCCGCCTCCCTTTGGTCCAGGGAGTTTCCTTCGCCGGTGTCGCCACCATGATCACCATCATCGGCAATGACGGCTCTGGCGGGCTGCCAGTCGTGTTCGGGGCGGTAATCGCGTCGTCGTTAATAGGTCTACTGATCACACCGCTGTTCTCGCGCATCATCAAGTATTTCCCGCCGCTGGTGACGGGAGTTGTCATTACCACTATCGGGCTGACCCTGATGCCGGTGACGGCGCGCTGGGCCATGGGCGGCAACAGCCAGGCCGCTGACTTTGGCAGCACGTCCAACATATCCCTGGCGGCGTTCACGCTGGCTACGGTGCTGCTGCTCAGCAAGCTGGGAAGTGCCAGCCTCTCGCGCCTGTCGATTCTGCTGGCGATCGTCATCGGGACGCTGGTCGCGACAGCGCTGGGCATGGCCGACTTCTCCCAAGTGCTTGAAGGCCCGTTGGTCGCACTACCTGAAGTCCTGCACTTCGGCGCCCCCCAGTTCCATCTCGCCGCGATCCTGTCGATGTTGATCGTGATTATCGTGACCATGGTCGAGACCTCCGCCGACATTCTCGCCGTCGGCGCGATCATCGAAACCCGGGTCGACTCCAAACGCCTCGGCAATGGCCTGCGGGCAGACATGATTTCCAGTGCCCTGGCGCCACTGTTCGGCTCGTTTACCCAGAGTGCCTTTGCGCAGAACGTTGGCCTGGTCGCCGTAACCGGAGTGAAGAGTCGTTATGTAGTAGCCACCGCAGGCCTGATCCTGGTGACTCTCGGCCTGCTGCCGGTGATGGGGCGCCTGGTCGCAGCCGTGCCCACCGCTGTCCTCGGTGGGGCCGGCCTGGTACTGTTTGGCACCGTCGCAGCCAGTGGCATCCGCACCCTGGCCCAGGTGGACTATCGCAACAACATGAACCTGATCATCGTTGCCACATCGATTGGTTTCGGCATGATCCCGATCGCCGCGCCAGGTTTCTACCACCATTTCCCGACCTGGTTCGAGACCATTTTCCACTCCGGCATCAGCTCGGCAGCGATCATGGCCATTGCGCTCAATCTGCTGTTCAACCACCTGCGGGCCGGAAACTCCGACCAGCAGTCAGTGTTCGTCGCCGCCACCGAGCGCACTTTGCGCTACAGGGATATCGCCGCGCTCAACGATGGTGATTTCTTTCGCGATGGCAAATTGTTCGACTGTGACGGCAAAGAAGTGCCGATTGTGGAAATCGAAGAACACCATGAGCCTGCCCCGGCACCGCGTAAAAAGCGCCTTTTGCAGGAGCACTGATCAGCGATGAGCCAATGAAAGCGGCGCGCAGGCGTCGCTTTCGTTTCAGCAGTCGAGAAGTCCGAATCAGCCTGATTAGTCGCGCAGCCATTGGCGCTCTGTAAACAAAAACATCAGCAAGCCTTTGAAGTTCATCAAGTCGACAAGGCAACCCGCCCTGCCCCGGCAAACTCAACTTCCACTTGCACCCCGGCCGGCGCCCAGTAGATACCGGTCCAGCTACCAGTAGCCACCAAGTCACCGGCTCGCAAGGGTTTGCCCTGTGCTGCTGCATGACGCGCCAGCCACGGCAGGGAACTCAGCGGATCACCGAATGGATGGCTGCCAACGCCGACGAATGCAGGCTCTCCGGCTACCCGTAACGCCACCTGTTGCCTTGACCAATCCGGCATGTCCCCCAGCGTTTGCGGGGCACCGAGTACCAGCGCGCGGTTGAGTTGCTGATCGGCCAGCCGAAGCAATGGCGCGGCCTGGTCACCCTGCAGCCAGCGCGTGCCACACAACTCGATGCCCGGCATCCAAACATCGACCGCCGCATAGGCCGTGGCCAGATCAGTGTGCTCGTCGAGGTCGCGGGACAGGCGCACGATCAGCTCTCCCTCGATCCCGAAACCGAAGGCATCGCCCGGCGGAACCTGCCAACCCGACGGGTGTATTGCCATTGCCGGAACCCCGGCGGTGCTGATCAGCCCTCCGGGCGCGCCACCCAGTTTCCACGCCGCTGGCGGCGCGGAGGCGAACCAGCCAAGGGCATCCGCTACCTGGTGCTGCACGGCGTAGGCTTGGGCTTCGCTAGCCAGTTCCAGGGTTGGCAACGGTTGTTGGCGCCCCTCACGCCAAGCACGAATCAGGCTGGCGGCCACCTGCGCGACCGCACTCACAATGGCAACTCAGTCTTGCGTCGGCGCAGTTGCGCGGGTGCCGGGCGCTCGCACGGCAGAAACAGGCCGCGACCCGCCTCACCACGCGGCTCGCCGTCCCAGACCACCTCACCGCGAGACAGGGTCATGGCCGGCCATGCGCTCAGCGTCATGCCGGCGTAAGGCGTGTAATCGACGTTGTGGTGCAGCATTGCGTTGCTCAGGTGCACCGACTCACCTTCGTTCCAGATCACCAGGTCAGCATCAGCACCAATGGCGATGCTGCCCTTGCGCGGATACAACCCATACATCTTGGCGGCATTGGTAGAGGTCAGCGCGACAAAGCTTTGCGCAGTGATGCGCCCAGTGCGCACGCCTTCGGACCAGAGCAGCGCCATGCGGGTTTCGACACCGGGAATGCCGTTGGCGATCTGGTCGAACGACACCTGTTCACCGTGGGCCTTCTTGCCATCCGGGCCATCGAAGCGAAAGGGTGCGTGGTCTGACGAGAAAATCTCGAACGAGCCGTTCTCCAGGCCATCCCAGATCACCTGCTGGTTTGCGGCATCGCGCGGCGGTGGGCTGCAGATGCACTTGGCACCTTCGAAGCTGTCGTCACACCCCAGCGAGTCGGCGGTCAGGAACAGGTACTGCGGGCAGGTTTCGGCGTACACCTTCAGCCCCAGGCTCTGGGCCCAGCGAATCTGCTCCACGGCCTCGCGCCCCGACACGTGCACGATCAGGATCGGCACGTCCACCAGTTCGGCAAGGGCGATGGCACGATGGGTCGCTTCGCGCTCCACCAGCATCGGCCGCGACGCGGCATGGTAGCGCGGTGCAGACAGCCCGGCCGCCAGCAGTCGCTCGGTAAGCCAGGCGATGCAATCGCTGTTCTCGGCGTGGAGCATCACCATGGCGCCCTCACGGCGCGCAACCGACAACGTCTCGAGAATCTCCCGGTCGCCCAGCTTCAGCGCATCGTAGGTCATGTAGATCTTGAACGAGGTATAGCCCTCGGCAATCAAGGCCGGCAGTTCTTCACGCAGCACCTGGGGGGTGGGGTCGGTGACGATCAGGTGGAAGGCATAATCGATCACCGGCTTGTTACCCGCCCGACGATGGTAGTCATCGACGGCAGCGCGCAGGCTTTCGCCCTTCTGCTGGCAGGCGAACGGGATGACGGTGGTGGTGCCGCCGCAGGCCGCCGAGACCGTGCCGCTGAAGAAGTCATCGGCCATCACCGAGCCGTCGCCAGTCGGCTGGTCGAGGTGCACGTGGCTATCGATGCCACCCGGGGTGACATGCCGGCCTGCCGCATCGATTTCCTGGAGACCTTGCGCCAGGTCCAGGCCAAGGGAAACGATGCGCCCGTCGCGAATACCGATATCGCTGGTGAACGTGTCCGCGGCGGTTACCACGCGGGCGTTGCGAATCACCGTATCAAAAGGTTGCATACCAGCCCTACTCCAGAAGTAACCGGCCCCGGCCGGTCAAGCGGCGCATGTCTACGCCCGTGCTTTTGAACATGTCCGGGACCACGGTGGTAACGGTGTCGAATACCCGCTTAGCTAACCATCACCTCGTCCAGCGCCTGCTCGAGGGTGCTGACCGTGCGCTCGATATTGTTCAGCTTTTCGAGGCCGAACAGACCAATGCGGAAGGTCTGGAAGTCGGCCGGCTCGTCGCATTGCAACGGCACTCCGGCAGCGATCTGCAGGCCGTGATTGGCAAATTTCTTGCCGCTCTTGATGTCGGCATCATCGGTGTAGCTCACCACGACGCCAGGGGCCTGGAAGCCGGCTGCGGCCACGCTTTTGAAGCCTTTGCCGGTCAACATTGCACGCACCCGATCGCCCAGGGCCTGTTGTTCGCCGCGGACCTTGTCGAAACCGTAGGCTTGGGTCTCTTTCATCACTTCGTTGAATCGCGCGAGGGAATCGCTGGGCATGGTCGCATGGTAGGCATGTCCGCCCTGTTCGTAGGCCTGCATGATCTGCAGCCACTTTTTCAGGTCACAGGCGAAGCTGCTGCTTTGGGTCTGTTCGATGCGTTCGAGGGCCAGGGAACTGAGCATCACCAGGGCGCAGCACGGGGAGGCGCTCCAGCCTTTCTGCGGTGCGCTGATCAGCAGGTCGACTGCGCATTTGTGCATATCAACCCAGATCGTGCCCGAGGCGATGCAGTCCAGCACGAACAGGCCACCCACCGCATGCACGGCGTCGCCGACGGCCCGCAGGTAGTCGTCGGGCAGGATGATCCCTGATGAGGTTTCAACGTGGGGGGCGAAGACAATCTGCGGCTTTTGCGCTGCAATGGCTGCCAGCACTTCGTCCAGAGGCGGTGGAGCGTAGGCAGCCTGGCTACCGGTGTCGACCGGTCGGGCTTTGAGCACCGTGGTGGCCGCCGGGATGTTGCCCATCTCGAGGATCTGGCTCCAGCGATAGCTGAACCAGCCGTTGCGTATCACCAGGCATTGCTGGTCGGTGGCAAACTGTCGCGCCACCGCTTCCATGCCGAACGTGCCGCTGCCCGGGACCACCGCAACCGCCTGGGCGTTGTAGACCTGTTTGAGGGTCGTGGAAATGTTCTTCATCACGCCTTGAAACGACTGCGACATGTGGTTGAGCGAGCGGTCGGTGTAGACCACTGAGTACTCGACCAGCCCCTCAGGATCGATACTGGGATATAGCTTTGACATGGAGTGACTCCTTTGGCAGAGATGTCAGTGGTATCGACCCTGCCCTAAGCCTTGGCAAATGACAAGATTGCCCGGGATTGAATGGCGACTTCTGTCGAACGGCTGGCGCCACAGTGTGATTGCCACGCCATCAAGTTCGTTCAAGCCAGGCACGGGCGATTTCTTCGCGCGTAGCAAACCAGACACCACCGTGCTGCTTGGCATACTCGATGAATTGCTTGATCGCCCTGACCCGGCCGGGACGGCCCACCATGCGTGGGTGCAGTCCGATCGACATCATGCGCGGTCCTTCAGCCGACTCCTCATAAAGCACCTCAAAGCTTTCTTTCATGTACTCGAGAAAGTCCGATGCCTGCGACAGCCCCGGAGAGTTCCAGTAGCGGAAGTCGTTCACGTCAGCGGTGTAAGGCACAACGAGGTGGCGCTTGCCCTCGACCTCGACAAAGTAGGGAACATCATCGTTGTAGGCATCGGAGTCGTAGAGAAAGCCACCCTCCTCAGCGACCAGCCGACGGGTATTGACGCTGGCACCATACCGGCAATACCAGCCAACGGGGCGCTTGCCACAGGTGCGTTCGAAGGACTCGATTGCCAGGCGTATGTGTTCACGCTCCTGTTCTTCGGTCAGGCGAAACACTTCCTCCCAGCGATACCCGTGACTGCAAATCTCATGGCCGCCGGCAACGGCGGCGCGAGCAACATCAGGGTTCTGCTCGAAGGCCACTGCGCATGCATGAAAGGTCGCGCGAACCGATTGCTGGTCGAGAATATCCAGGATTCGCCAGATCCCGACGCGAGAACCGTACTCATACATCGATTCCATCGCCAGATTGCGGGTGCCGTCGGGTATTGAATAGCTGCCCCATTCGGTCATTGATTCCTGGTCCGGGTCGCCCATGGCGAGCGAGCGCTCGGAGCCTTCTTCGTAGTTGATCACCAGGCTGATGGCCAATCGTGCGCCATTCGGCCAGGAGCCTTGCGGGCGTTGTCTACCGTAGCCCACTAAATCGCGTGCAGGTGAAACCATCGGGATCTTCTCCTGAAGTGACGGGTTTTATAAGTACGGAGCGAAGGTAGCGGCTTAGCAGTCGATATCCTTCAGTCGGTCATGACTGGAGGTGCTGTCCGATTCCCACTCGCTGAAGGCAAGCCCCATCGCCAGGGTTTGCGCAATACAGAACGAAGCGGTGAGTGAACGAAAACCAAGCAGTTCGGCGTCGTTGACCTCAATCACCGTATCGGCCATCTGCCCGATAGGGCTCAGAACACTGTCAGTGATCGCCACCAACGTCACGCCTGCCTGGCGCGCCTGGCGACAAGCCTCGACAGTGTCACTGGCGTACGGCGGAAAGCTGATGGCTATCAACAAATCATCATTGGCAATGGCGCTGACCTGCTCGGGCAACGTGCCGCCGGCACCACTGATTTGCACGGTTCGCCGGCCCACACGACTCAACGCGTAGCTCAGATATGCCGCCACCGGAAAAGCACGCCGCATGCCGATAACGAAGGTCGTACGCGCGACTTGCAGATGGGCGATGGCGGCTTCTATATTGGCCTGCTCGCCGCCTTCGGCCAGGTGTTCCAGAGAAACGATATTGGCCTGGCTGAACTCACGCAGAATCGCGCCGACGTCACTCGGGTCCTCCAGCAAAGTTTCACCGCCATAGTGCCGAATACGTTCGCTGTGGGTGTCGGCAGCCTGTTGCAGCGGTGCACGGAACAGGCGCTGTAAATCCTTGAAACCCGCAAAGCCAAGGGCCTGAGCCAGCCGAATATAAGCGGAGGGCGCGATGTTTGAGCGCTTACCCAGTTCGGCAACCGTGTTGAGTGCGATCTCATGCGGGTTGTCGATCAGGAATCGCGCAGCATCGCGCAGACGACCGGTCAGTTGCTCGTGCTGGGACGCTATACAGTCACGCAGCTCTGCAAGGGTTTCAGGTAAGGCCATGATGAAAGCTCGTAAAATTAGAAGAGTGTACGCCCGTCAACGCAACGCATTGATTGCTTGATCCAGCGCGGCGATGAGGCGGTCGACTTCTTCCAGGGTGTTGTAATGCGCCAGCGACACCCGCACTACCCCGCCGAATCGATCAAGGCCAAGCGCCTCGATGAGTCGCCGCGCATAGAAGTCACCAAAGCGGATACCAATACGGTGCTCATCGACCTGGCGCACAATAGCCTCGGATTGAACGCCCTCAACCACGAAACTGATCGTTGGCACTCGATTGTGGGTTTGCGCCTTGCCAATGATGCGCACGCCTTCGCGCTGACGCAAAAATGCCAGCAAACGTTCGCAGAGCAAGTCTTCCTGCACTTCAAAGGCATCGAAAGCAGCTTGCATGCGCTTGCGTTCATTGCCTTCTGCGCCGATTCGGGTACTGATATCGAGCAGATAATCAGTGATGCCGATGCAGCCAAAGGACAACTCATAATTGACGTTGCCCGGCTGCAATTTGTAAGGCACCACGTCCTGGCCAATAAAGAAATGGTTAAGGCTCGGCAGCTCCAGCAGCAGGTAGCGACGCCCCCACAGCACAGCAAAGTGCGGACCGAAGGTTTTGTAGAAGCTATAGACGTAGAAATCGGCACCGCTGGCCTGTACATCAACCAGACGGTGTGGCGCATAAGCGACGGCATCCACGCATAATTTGGCGCCCGCTGCATGAACACGCCGCGCAACCTCGGCTACCGGGTTGACCGAGCCGAGAATATTGGAGGTGTGCGTCATGGCCACGTAACGGGTTTTGTTGTTGAGCAAAACCTGCAGGTCGTCCAGCTCCAGCTCACAGCTGTCGCGGTTGACCTGCCATACGCGCAAGGTCGCGCCACGGCTTTCGCAAAGCTTGACCCATGGGCCGATGTTCGCCTCGTGATCGCAATTGGTGACGATGATTTCATCGCCCTGGACAATTGACGGTGCGATGGCGCGACACAGTATTTGCAGCAAGTGGGTGGTCGAGCCGCCCATGATGACTTCTTCGGGATGCTCGGCGTTGATCAACTGCATGACGGAGTGACGAGCCTGCATCACTCGCTCGCCGGCGTCTACGGAAGGCTGGTAGGAAGCGCCCAGTTGCACGCTGTTGTTGAGCAGGTAATCAGTGACCCGGTTAGCGACGGCACCGAGTACCATCGAACCACCGGCGTTATCCATGTAGGTGTATCCACCGGCCAGACCTGGAAATTGCTTGCGAACGTATTCGATATCGAGAGGATTCACTCTACTTTCTCCAGCTGATTTAGTGGTGCAGGATGGCCTGCAGGAACGCTTTCGTGCGAGGTTCCTGAGGTGCGGTAAAAAAGGGTTCAGGGATGTTCTGCTCAACAATGCGTCCGCTTTCCATGAAGATCACCCGATCGGCAACCCGACGGGCAAAGCCCATCTCGTGAGTGACCACGACCATCGTGACGCCGGAGCGAGCGAGGTTTTGCATGACGTCCAGAACCTCGCCAACCATTTCCGGGTCCAGCGCCGACGTCGGTTCGTCGAACAGAATTGCGCGAGGTTCCATGGCCATGGTGCGGGCGATGGCAACACGTTGCTGCTGGCCGCCGGACAATTGGCTCGGGTATTTGTGTGCATGATCGCCCATGCCGACCTTCACCAATAATTCCTTGGCCCGTGCATGCGCATCACGCCGACTCAGGCCGCGCACCCGGATCGGCGCCAGCGAAACATTGTCCAGGACCGTGAGGTGCGGATAGAGGTTGAAACTCTGAAACACCATACCCACTTCGCTGCGGATGGCGGCCAGTCGCGGACCGTTTTCAACACGTTCGCCGGCCACGCGGATATGCCCTTTCTGGTAGTTCTCAAGCAGGTTGATGCAACGGATCAAGGTCGATTTACCAGAGCCGGACGGGCCCAGAATGACCACCACCTCACCTTCTTCGACCTGCAGATTGATATCGCTCAACGCTTTGAAGTTACCGTAGTACTTGTCGAGTTTTTCGATGTCGATCAACGTGCTCATGCGGTTTTTCCTCCAGAGGCGTTACGACGCTCAACCCAGCTGACCATTTGCACCAGCGGCAACAGCAGCAACAGATACAGCAAGGCGGCCCCTACCAGCGGCGTCGGGTTGGCGGCCAGCGCCTGTGCCTGGGTCGCCTGCTTGAGCAGGTCGGGCATGGCTACGACCGAGGCCAGAGCCGTGTCTTTCATCACGTTGATGCAATTGCTCGTCATCGGCGGCATGACGATGCGGATGGCCTGCGGCAACACGACATCGCGCATGGTGTTGAAGAAACTCATGCCTTGAGAAGCCGAAGCTTCGAACTGGCCACGGGGAATGGCCTCGATGCCGGAGCGAAAAATCTCTGCACTGTAGGCGCAGGAGACCAGCGAGAGCGCACTGGCGGCAGCCGCAAAAGACGACAGTCGAATGCCGACAAAAGGCAACGCGTAATAGATAAGGACGAGCAAAACCAGCAATGGAATGGAACGCATGATATCGATGTAGATACGTGCGAGCGCTCGGACAGGTGCGTAGGAGTACAACCGCAACAACGCCAGCAAAAGCCCACCCACCAGGCCCAGGGCGATGCTCACCACCCCCAGCAAAATGGTCACGCCCAGTCCACGCATCATCAGCGGAAGCGACTCGACGAGCACGTTCCAGTTAAAAAATGTCTGCAAAAGATCCATGGGATACCTCGGTCATTACAAGTGGCGAACAGGTGTCGCCACTTACATGCAGCATCGGCAGGGCTTACTTGAGGACAGCGGTCACTTTCATGGTGCTCGACTCCTTATCGGCTTCGGTGCCAAACCACTGTTTATGGATCTTTCCGAGTGTGCCGTCTTCTTTCATCTTGCTGATGATGTCGTTGACCTGATCAGTCATTGCCCAGCCTTTGGCGTGCATCAGCGAGTAACGTTCACCGGTGGGAATACGCGCGACGATGCTGTATTGCGGCTTGTCCTTGATGTAGTAGAGCAGCGCCGGAATATCGCTGAGGTAGCCATCGATGCGCCCGGAAGCCAGGTCAAGCATGGCTGGCGAAAGTCCCTCGTATCGCGAGACATCGGCGAACTTGTACTCGTCCTTGTGTTGGCCGATCCACATGTCGCCGGTCGAGCCGGTATCGACGCCAACCACTTTGCCATTCATGTCGGCCAGGCTCTTGACCTTGGACGTTGTCAGCGAGGTCAGGGACTGGTCGCTGTCAAAGTAAGGCTGCGCGAAGGCAACCGACTCCAGACGTTTTGGGGTGATGGTGATCGATGAGATAGCGATCTCGACACGATTTGATTGCACGGCACTGAACAGGCCGTTGAAAGGAATATTGATGAACTCGACGGTTTTCCCGGCGCGCTTTGCCACTTCTTTTACAACATCGACTTCGAAGCCGACGAATTCACCTTTGGCGTCCTGAAATTCCCAGGGCACGTTGCCAACGTTAGCACCTACAGTCCAGTCAGCTGCCCAGGTTGGCAGTGCCACTGCGGCGGTCATGAACAGTCCCAACAACACTTTCGCTTTCATGTTTGCTCCCGATTGTTTGTTTTTTTAGGTGCTAACAGCGGTTGATTTCGTACAACGTGGGATCGAGAGTAAACCAATGGAATATTTAATTCAATACTTCTTATCTGTGAATTTTTTACTCCATTGCTACCCTCAGTTTTCCTGATGCGTCACGTCCAGAGGGCTGGTTACGGTATGCCCAGGTCAAGCCGCGAGTAGTCAGGAGATCGGTAAACCCGCTTCGGCGGGTTGCGTCACATTTCGCACGCCGGCTTTCTCCGTGTCCTGGTTATCAACTGTGATCCCAAATCGGCCAGACAGCTCCTTTCTCCCTTTGGGCGTCAATGCAAGTGAAGATACATACGGTCAGCCGCCTCGGACACGATCAGCCAACCTGACTTGATGAGCGATTGAGCCCGCCCTGGCCTCTGTCGAGACCGACAGCATCGCCGACATTGTGTCGCGTGTGGTCACGGCTCTTGATAACTCGCTCGAAACTAAGGGCGAGTTGATGTTCACGTTGCCGGCTTGCGCCATTGCCTCGTTAGCTGGTGGCCGAGGTGGCGCGCTACGACTCACCAGTGCAAAACACCCGGCAAATTGATCGTTCCCACTTCACAAGCTGTGTAACGGAGGGCATGACAGTCAATAACGGCACCGACTGGGTTCGCAGATCTGTAATTCGTATTTATTGCAACAATGGCGGATCAAAAGATCTTGATGGGGGCGTTGACGATCAGTCGGAACTCATCCACGTTGCCTTCCGCTTGATACTGGCTGGCGTGATGCCAAGCGTAACCGCTTAGCACGTTCACCCCTTTGAAATAACCGGATTGAACGGTGTAGGTGACAAGGGTGCCGATTTCATCGTGGCTTTCGTCGCTTTGATTAAGTACAGACGAATAGATGCCATTGGCCCCGCCGTTATAGTGAGTGCCATCGATACCCCAGCCTTTGGCGTACCAGAGACTGGTGGTGAAACCGGGCACGCCGTAGGCTGCGAAGTCATTGATATAGTTAACGGAATACGAGCGCTCGTTCGGGCCGTTGTAGTTGGAGAGAAAGATGTTGGGCAGCGTGATGGCGTTGGATTCGCCTACGTAGTCGAAATACTCATCGCCCTTGATTTGCTGCAAGCCAAATCGCAAGGTGTGGTTCTGATAACTGGGCGCGATCGTCAGCCCGTAAGCTTGCTGATCTATCTTCCCGGCCACTTTGCTACCGCTCGACTGCGTGTTGTAGGCATCGAGCTGCACTTTAGTGGAGAACCCGCCCCACGTGTATTTGTTGCCCAGGCCCAGGTACTGGCGGTCCCAGATATCATCGAAGCGTGACACATAGGCACTGGCGCGCCAGCCGTCCTTGCTCAGGTAGTCGGCACCGGCGTAAGCGATCGAGTCGCTGGTGACCAGTCGCGATCCGAACGAGGGGCTCAAGTCTTGACTGCCAGCACCGGTTCGCGGCGTGGCCTCATCGAAATAACCGGACTTGATCGTCAGACCTTCGATATCATGACTTTCAAGCGATACACCATCAAATGATGCTGGCAATGTTCGAGTATCGGAATATCCCATGACCGGTGTCCTGGCCGGCTGCTGCCTGCCAACCTTGATGAGCGTATCGGCGACTTTGACCTTCAGCGCCGCTACGCCCACCTTGCTCCAGTCATCAACCACATCACCGTCCTTGTCGACCAGCAGGCGGTTGCTCCCGCCTGCGGTCGCCAGTTTGCTGCGCTCAAGAGCGACGGCGGAAAACGTCGAGAGATCCAGGCCGAAACCGACCATGCCCTGGCTGAACCCGGAAACATAATCGAGCTTGAATCCCTCAAGCCATGCGGTGCGATCACGCACCTTGCGGGGGCCTTCGGATGTCTGGGCGCGATAAAAAGTGTTCTTGTGTCCGACCTCGTGGGAGTACCACATGCGGGTATTGAGGGTCAGCGAGCTGTCCTCGATAAAGCCGGCTTCATTGGCCTGAATCATGGTTGGCGTCAAAAAAAGGACGGCCGAAAACCCTGCGACCACTTGGGTCGAACGAACGATATGCATGCCTTGCTTCCCTATGGAGCTTCTTATTTTTGGAGGCATCCACACTGGACGTTTATTTCAACGGCACGGTGCTTGAATGCGAAGGGAGGCGGCCCCGCTACCAGAGCTTGAATCTGGAGCAGTGCCGCCGGGTGGCGAACCCCAATCAATAAGTCAGGTTTTTTTCCTCGACCGTATGCGCCTTGATATCTTCCTCGGTCAGCCATGTGCGTTTGTTTTTCAAATCGCCATAGAGAGCCAATTGATCGTCGAAGTGTTTGGAACGAGTACCGTCCGGAGCGATAAAACCCGACTGCCCGGGTGCGACCACTTCAAAGCCTTGCACACCGTCCATGGCAAACACCGTAAGGTTGTTTTCGGTGCCGCGATTCATTGCCAGACGATTATTCATCTGTTCCTTTTCACCCGCCTGAGGAATGCCCAGGAAGTTCTTCGGTGCGTAGATTGTGTGCGCAATCTCCGTGTGCCAGGATTTTGCATCCGGCCCTTGTTCCGCGCTCAACTCATCGATACTCAGCTGCAACGCCTTGAGCATCAGTGCGTCGACATCCTTGCCCTTGAACAGATCGAAACCTTTCGCTTTCTCGGCCGCCGTGGCGATCATCGCCTGATGCATGACCTTGGTCCCGACCTCGATATTCTGACTGCCCGGCGTGCCACCGCCCGGTGTGAAGTGGCCGGTTGAAAGGAATTTCCCGACCTGGTCCTTGGGCAGCACGTCGCCCAGTGACAGCGCCAGCATGTGTTTGAGCCAGGTGCGGAAAATGGGTGTCGCCGCCGAATCGTAGCGCCCGTCAGCATCGGCATCGAGGTCTTGATAATTCCATCCGGCGAGGATGGCAGCGGCATCGCGCACTGTTGCCTGGTCACTGTGTTCGGTGGCCTTCACCAGACGCGGCACGAAGAACCGTGCATTCGGGTCTTCGAACCCCGCCTCCATCATCAAGTCCCAGGCCTGGGAGGGCGTAAAGGCCGGACGGCTGTCCAGGCGCGTGAACAGCGTCTGGACACGGTCCGCGGTGTTCCAGGAGTACCACCATTGATCCGGATTCGGAAAACCTTCGGCAGGACGATTGTTCCAGTTGGCGATGTAGCCGGTTTTTGGGTTGTAGACCTGAGGATTAGTGGCGAACGGCATGAAGCCCTGCCACTCGAAATCGCCGCTGCCCGATACCGGCAAACGGTTGTCGTGACCTTGCACGCGCACCGGATACCGACCGCCAAGGGCGTAGCCAATGTTGCCCTTGTTGTCGGCGTAGTACCAATTGACGTTGATCGCGGAATGTTGAACCTGATCGACCCATTGCTCGTGGTTTTTCGCCTTGCTGACTTTGTTCCAGCTCATCAAGGTGGCGACTTCTTCGCCTTCCCAGCCCCGTCGTTTGGCGTAGGCAACACCGGCTTCGGGTTGATACTCGACGACGGCGCCCTGCACGCTGCGATAGACAGTGACCTGTTGGGTTTTTTCACCCTTGACGTTGACGGTTTCGATGCGTTTTTCAAACGGCCGGTATTGCCCTTGATAAAGGTATTCTTCCGGGTTTTTCGGGTTCAGTTCCAGGCGATAGATGTCGACGTTGTCCCCTGCCCCCCAGGTACTACCCCACGTAATGTCTTTGTTGTAACCGAACTCGACCATCGGGTAGCCGAACGGGCTGTTGCCGACCGCGTCATAACCGGCACCGTGCAGGCCAATCGAGTAGGTATAGGCCGGCTGATAAAAACCAAACTGCGGACCGTTGAGGAGAATCGCCTTGGCGTCCTTCGACTTCTTCGCACCGAGCACGATGATGTTACTGAAGGCCCGCTCCTTCGGTGATTCCCATGCCAGGGTTGGGCCATTGAGCGCCAGCAACGGCAGAGGTTTGGGCGATTGCTGCGCGACTGCCTTTGTCTTGGCCGGTACGTAAGCGCCATTGCGCACGGACGGTTGCCACTCGCCCTTGGGGACCGTGGTAGGGGCATCCGGGTTATCGACGGACAGGAGTTTTTCGAAGAGCGCCTTACCGTTTTTGTCCCCGCTTTGCGCGATCATTCCATCGAGTAACTGCTGGTTCTGCAACTCACTGTTGTAGTCACCGAAGCGGTTGATCATTGAGCCGATAAACACCATCGCCACGTCGAACGAGGTCCAGCGCTGCGGGGTGAAGCCATTGTCGATGAATTGCTTTGGCATTAACGCGCCCGGATTGCGGTCGATCTCGTCCAGCCATTTATTGATGCCCTGAGCGTAGCCTTCAAGAATGTCCTTATCAGCCTGGGGCAACTTGCCCAGTTGTTCCTTGATGCTCGCCGGCGAGTAGTTTTTACGAATGCCGATATCAAAATTCACGTAGTCCTTGCCCAATGCCTGCGCCACCTGGCCCTGGGTACTGAGTCGGGATATCTCCAGTTGATACAAGCGATCCTGAGCGATGGCATAGCCATAGCCATAGAACACACCATAAACCTCACTGGCGTAAACGTGAGCGGTACCGTACTCGTCGCGCTTGATCGTGACGTCGGCAGCCTGGGCAGGAACAAGGGGGACGCCAAGAAAAAAAAGGGTGGAAAGCTGCAGGGCGAATCGTGACGGCATGAGGGTTCTCATAAAATTCTCTATTATTATTTTGTGATACCTAAAAAACGTTTTATCTTTAAAAAACGTATCAGTTACTAAAGAGTGTCGTCAATGGCTTTTCGTTTTTGGGTGATTGATGACGTGGCCGAGCCTGCTCGCGAAAGGCTCATGATTAGCCGAGACAAATTAGTCATACGATCTCTACCTTTTAGCCAAGGCACCAAAAAAACCGACCAAAGCCTTTCACTAAAGGCAATCCACCTCCCTGCCTCTCTTGCCCGACCTACCCGAATACGGTACAAATCGACGAAGTTGTACGACGACACAATAAAAACACCCACGCCATTCCCCAGTTGGCCTGTCACCCTTCGAGATCTGCCATGTCCCGCCCTACACTTGCGCAACCCGTATCGCCACCCTTCCCTCGCCATCTCGCGGTGATCATTCTTTTGTGCATGGGCTGCGCGTTCGCCGGTAACCATGTGGCGGCGCGAGTCGCTTTTGATGATGGCGCGGGTGTGTTGCTGGCGATTTTGATGCGTTCTGGCGGGACCTTGCTGGTGCTGGCAGGCCTGGTGCTGTGGCAACGACAAAGTCTGCGTCTGCCGGCGGGTGCATGGCGCTGGCAATTGCTGTTGGGCCTTCTGATTACCGCGCAGAGCCTGTGTCTGTACTCCGCCGTCGCACGGGTGCCGGTGGCGCTGGCGCTGCTGGTGGGCAACGTGTTTCCCATCCTGCTGGCGCTGCTCACCTGGGCGCTGGGTGGCCCGCGACCGACCGCACGCACCGCTACGTTGATGGGGTTGATTTTGGTGGGGCTGGTGTTTGTACTGGATGTCCCCGGGCGTCTTTCGACCCAGAACAGCGTCGGCCCGCAATGGCTGCTGGGAGTCGCGCTCGCGTTCTGCGCCGCCACCGTGTTCGCCTGCGCGCTGTGGATCACCGACCACAAGTTGTCTCAGGTACGTGGTTCGGTACGCAGTCTGTTGACCATTTTCATCGTCTTCAGCAGCGTCAATCTGGCGGGACTGACTGGCGCCCTGCCAGGCGGACTGAACCTGCCCGCAACCTCCACCGGATGGCTGGCCCTGGCAACCCTGGTGGTGCTGTACGGCACCGGTTTTATCGTGCTGTTCATTTCCGTGCCCAGGCTGGACATGCCACGCAATGCGCCGGTAATGAACATCGAGCCGTTGGCGACGTTGCTGATGGGCTGGATTGTGCTGGATCAAATGCTCAGTGCGGGGCAGATTCTGGGCGGGGTAATTGTGGTCACCGGTATCGTTTTGCTGACGTATCGCAAATCAGCTATCAAGGCTGACGCCAAAGCTGTGGTGTGAGAATGCGGCCACGTTTCTCCGTGCAACTTGCAATAGGCATTATCCGCTAATCGGGCAATTTGCAACCATCGCAATAGTCCGTATTCGACGCAGGCCACGCCCCCTCTTACACCCTGTAAGTCAAGTAAGTTGGCATGCTCCCTGCACTGAGGCCAAGAGTAAAATTTCAGGTACGTACGTTCCAAATTTGGGAATGAAGTTTTATACAGACTGAAATCGGCTGCTCAGTATTTGATACATGGACCAGCCCAAACTCGCGGTTTATTTATCAAGTCCAAACAAAAAAAGGATATGCCCTAATGCAATTATGGATGCCAAAACTTTTGGTGGTCATCGCACTCGCAACACCGTCTGTTGCACTGTCGGATGTCTTGTCGTTAAAACTCGAAAATGATGTTTTTTCCGGTGGTGACGACGGTCATTACTCCAATGGACTTGAGCTGGCTTCAACCTTTAAACCGCAGAGCGATCATTGGACTCAAAACATTGGATCGTTGATTCCAGGCTGGGGTCCGGCAGGTGTCGACCTCGCAGCCTACCGTTTCGGCCATCAGATCTACACGCCGGATGACATTGAGCAATCAGAACTGCAACCGGAAGATCGCCCCTATGCGGGTCTCATGTATTTCGGTGTTTCAGTCTTTAAGAACACTCAACTGCAGGGCTGGCGAGAGACCGGGGAACTGGATATCGATCTTGGTATCGTTGGCCCGGCAACGGGGGCAGAGAAAATTCAGCGAGGGGTGCACCATCTGACGGGCAGTGATGAGCCTAATGGCTGGGACCATCAATTACATAATGAGCCCTATGTAAATGTCGGCTTCGAAAAGCGCTGGTGGCTGCAAACCAAACTCGCTGGACTGGATCTTGAGTACGGCCCCAGTGCCGGTCTCACGGCGGGCAATCTCTACACCTACGCTGCAAGTGGAATGGGTCTACGCATCGGACAAGGGCTTGAGCGCAGTTATAGCCTGCCGAATGTGGCCCCCTCTTTCAGTGGCAACCTGTACTTCCAGGAGGGTGGCAGTTTCGCCTGGTATGGCTTTGCCAACCTTCAGGGTCGCTATATGGCGCATAACATGTTGCTCGATGGCAACACCTGGAAAGACAGCGCCTCTGTTGATCGACGCGAATGGGTCGGTGATGCGCAAGTCGGGGTAGCGATGATCTGGAGTCAATGGCAGGCCGCATTTTCTACCGTGTGGCGAACCCGTGAGTTTGAGGGGCAAAACCAGCACGATCAATTTGGATCTCTTGCGATTTCTACAGTGTTTTAAAGCGCGGGGATGACGTCCGGTTTTGCTCAGTACGCTTTAAGATTTCCAAAGTGAGTGACGTTGTTGCGAAGAGGTTTTCACACATTGCTCACTCCCCTCCAGGGTGACCTGCCGGCGCGCATCGGCGGCGGCACGGTGAGCTTGGAACCCGGCGCGCTTCGGGGGGGTCGCGCATCCAGCCGGAACCTGCTTTCATGGAATAATCCCGCGCCCCTCATGCGAGGCTCTCATCAATGTCCCGCGCCAATCTCAACGACCTGCAAGCCTTCGTGGTGATTACCCGCGAAGGCAGCTTCACCCGCGCCGCTGCACAGTTGGGCGTCTCGCAGTCTGCGCTGAGCCACACCATGCGTGCGCTGGAAACCCGACTTGGCGTGCGCCTGCTCACTCGCACCACACGCAGCGTGTCCCCGACCGAGGCGGGTCAGCGTTTGTATCAATCCATGGCGCCGCGCTTCGATGAGATCGAACTTGAACTGGCAGCGGTCAGCGAATTTCGCGACACCCCGGCTGGTAATGTGCGAATCTCGGCGTCCGAACATGCGGCGAACAATATTCTCTGGCCGAAGCTGTTGAAAGTGCTGCCCGACTACCCGGACATCAAGGTCGAAATCACCGTCGATTACGCCCTCTCCGACATCGTCGCGCAGCGCTATGACGCGGGTGTGCGGCTGGGCGACCAGGTCGCCAAGGACATGATCGCCGTACCGATCGGGCCGCCGTTGCGCATCGCGGTCGTGGGTTCGCCTGAGTACTTCGCCCAGCGCCCGTTTCCAAAGGCGCCGGGGGATCTGGCTGCGCACAACTGCATAAATCTGCGGCTGCCTACCCATGGCAGCTTGATGCAATGGGACTTTGAAAAGGACGGTCACGAACTCAAGGCACGCGTTGACGGGCAATGGACGTTCAACAGCAGTGTGCCGATTTTGCGTGCGGCCGTGGCGGGGTGTGGTTTGGGGTTTCTGCCGCAAGATATGGTCGCGAAGGAGTTGGCCGACGGCAGCCTTGTGCGGGTACTGGAGGATTGGTGCCAGCCCTTTGCGGGCTACCATCTTTACTATCCGAACCGGCGTGAGCATTCGTCAGCATTTGGGGTGGTGGTAGAGGCGTTGCTCTATAAGGGTTAATGGCCAAACGTCACGAGGGCGATCCCGCCACGGCCGGCCATTAGCTCGACTCAAAGTACGGAGCTGGTTCTACCGGGCAGTGTATCTGATACGCCTCGGTGGCATGTTTTGGGGCCGCTTCGCGGACCAACGGGGGCGAGCCCCCTCGCCACAAGGTATGTAACTTCACTAGCGATGACCTGTTGAGCGGTGAACAATGGGGGGCGTTTCCCACTGTGGTTGCCCTCAAACAAAGTAATGGCTGGACCCGCGGCATTCTGGCTAACCACATCAGGTCGCTGGAAAACAGCCCGCCCGATGACAAAGACAAAATCAACCAAACCTTTCTGCAACCGTTCTTTCGTTACACCACCCATACCTACACCACCTACGGCATCAACACAAAATCCACCTACGACTGGCAAGCCCGCGAATGGTCAGTGCCGATCAATCTATCCGTCACCCAGTTGTTCAAGGTGGGTCATCGGCCCATGAGCCTGCAAGCAGGTCCTCGCTACTGGGTTGACAGCCCGAAAGATGATGCTGAGGGCTGGGGGTTTCGGGAGGCACTTACGCTGTTGTTTCCCAAATAACTCCAATTACAATCGTCACAACCCAAGCTGCATTGAGGCGTTAGAGGCGATAGGTTTCACGGAGCTACGGTATCAAAAGGGTAGATTTTTACCCACTCTTTCGCCATATCAACCACTGTCCAGTTCTGCGCCTGGGCTTCGTCCAAGGCTTTGTCCAGCTTGCCGATCTTTGAATCACGGTCGTACGCCCATTCACGCTGTGCATCGGTGTGATGCACAAGTCCCATGAAGCGTTTGCCGTCGCCCGCGGCGGTCCATTGCAACATCTGCTGATCGCCATCGGAGTTGCCAAAAGCGAAGATCGGGCGGCGGCCTATAACGGCGTCAATACTGACGGGTTTACCCGGCCCATCGTCGTTATGAGCGAGCTTGGGCATGCGCATGATCACCGGCTTGCCTGCGTTATATTGATACTCAGCGGTGAAGGTAGTCCCGATCACTTGCTCCGGTGGAACGCCATACACTTCCTCTGCCCAGGCGCGCATGAACGCCACTTCGCCTCCGGATACGATGTAGGTTTTGAAGCCGTTAGCTCGTAAATAGGCGAGCAATTCCAACATTGGCTGATAGACCATTTCGGTGTAGGGCTTATGGGTTTTGGGGTGCACGGCCTTGGCGAGCCATGCTCGGACATTGGCCAAAAAGGCTTGAGTACTGATCTCGGTATGGGTGGCATCGATGATCTTCATCAGTCCCTCCATACCACTGCCAGCCAACGTTTTCTGGTCGTTTTCCAGAACTGCCTTGAACGGCTGCTGTTGTTGCCATTCAGGATGCTGGGGTGCCAGGCGTTTGACCTCTTCAAGGGCGAATAGCACCTGAAAATACATGGGCTGTTCGCTCCACAGCGTACCGTCGTTATCGAACACTGCAATGCGTTCAGCCGGTGGCACAAAATCCTTGGAACCATCAACTGTCACCGCCTGGACGAACTCAACAATGGCGTGTTTGGAAGGTCCCTCACGCCAAGAGGGTAAGGGTTCGGCCGCTTGCAGCAGCAGCGGCCACAACAAGACAAGCCAGAGCCAGCGCATTGCCGGACGAACCAATGAAATGTCGTTCATGGATTACTCCCCTAAAATCGGGCGAAAAGTTGACCCCTTAAATATCCACTGCGTTATTTTTCACGCGTGTTGGATACACGCCGACTTCATGCTGCGAAGTGGCGCCCTCTGATGAGATCGCCACTTTTCGGCTGATGAATCAGTTGCCAACAGGCATCGGCAAGTTGACGCCCTCTTGCTTCAGAGACTCACGCACGGATTGAAATTTCTGATACTGCGACAGCGTGACAGGTCCGTCATAACCCATACTTTGCAGTTTTCGCGGTGGGTATTCGACGTAGGTTTTCATCAGCTTCATGATCGCTGCTGTGATCGGCACCATCGTCCAGGTCCGTTCCGTAAAGGTGGTCATGAAGAGGTCATAGCGCTCTTGCGGGTCTTGCCACAAGTCAAAGACTTGTGGCACGGTCGCTACATACTTATCTGCGCCCTTCCACCCTAAGTTAGTGTCCACCGCCAGACCACCGGTATGTGCGCCATCGTCACCGCGCAAGTTGAACACGGCTTTATAGTTTCCAACACGGGCCGCACCCGGGGTCAGTTCGTTCTCGGTAAAGTAGAACCACTCTTTTCGTGGGGAAGGGGCAGTGCCGGTGAGCACAGGTGTCATGTCATAACTGTCGAAGATGATTGGCTGACCCTCGCGATCTTTCTCAGGCAACTTCACGCCAGCAACGGAAGCGAATGTCGCCATCAAATCCAGGCCACCAAGAATCTCGTGGTTTTTTGTGTCGGGTTTGATTTTCGATGGCCAGACGGCAATTGCCGGTACCCGGTTACCGCCTTCACGCACGGTGCCCTTGGTCCCGCGGAATGGCGTGTAGCCGGCATCCGGATAAACGTCCTGCCAGGCGCCGTTGTCCGTGGTGTAGACCACCAGGGTGTTTTTATCCATCCCCAGCGCCTTGAGTTTGTCCATGATGCGACCGATGCGGGTATCCAGTTCGACCACGGAGTCGGCGTACTTGGATTTAGACATGGACTTATGAACAAACTCCGGTGCCGGCATGTTCGGCTGGTGCACCTTCATGAAGTTGACGTTGATGAAAAACGGCTTGTCCGATTTGGACGCTGTGTCGAGAAACTCAAGTGCGGCTTTTTCGACATAGTTGTCGAAAAAGGGGATACCGACCACACCGGGTTTGCCATCCACGACAGGTGTGTCCACGTACTGGCCATTGACCTTGAATTCTTCAATCGGTTTTTCACCTGCCTTGCCGGACAACGCGCCCTTGGTCACTCTGGTAAACATCGCGCGGGTTTCAGGGTCCATGTCGGGGAACCATTGCGGATCGGCATAGGTGTAGGCATTGAGATGGTACAGGCCGACATATTTCATCACGTCGTAGCCTTGCGCATTGGGCAAGGCGTAATCTGCTTCGCCCAAGTGCCACTTACCGGTGAAATAGGTGTCGTAGCCCCCGGTTTTCAGCACCGAGGCCAACGTCCACTCCGCCGCTGGCAAACCACCGCCCTGGCCCTGCATGGCCACGGTCGTCATGCCGCTACGATTGGGGATACGTCCGGTTTGCATGGCCGCTCGACCGGGCGTGCAGCTTGGCTGGGCATAAAAAGAATAAAAAGTGACCCCCTCTGCCGCCAGCTCATCGATGCTTGGCGTAGGCATACCTCGACCGATCCCGCCTCCGTAGGGGCCAAGGTCGCCGTAGCCGGTATCATCGGAGACAATAAACAGGATGTTGGTCTTTTCCGTTTGAGCCGCGTGGGCCAGTCCGCTCAGTGACAAAAGTGCAGCAAATACGACAGATAGCCTGAAATGATCCCTAAGCTGTTTCATACCAGAATTCCTCGTTGTTTCATGGTGTTAGCGACCGGGTGCTGAGTGCACATCAACATCGATCTTTAGTGCATTAACCACCGAGTAGTTCGCCAAGTTAGTGCGTTCAGAATCATTTTTTCTTATTGCCTGACCCTCGCACGGATTAAGGCGCAAAAGGAGTCTAGTGCGATTTTTTCTGTTGAACATGCCACTCGTAATGTTTTTTGGGCAGCATGTAAAGCCAGGGTTACAAGCTGTATGTACACCCACTATTAATCCAATAAACCGCAGTGAAATCACCGAAAATGGTGTTATCTCTATTTCCAAATGAACTAAGCAGCGTCAGCGGGTTGCTTGCGCTATATCGCCGCAAAAAATATCGACATTGCCATCTTCGGGTGAGGTTCGCACGACAACCGAATAATTACCCGAGAGCAGATCTGGCATTGTTATCGGCGCGCTTCTGTAAAAGCTCCAACCGCTGGCACCAGTGGCGGATTGAGTGTCGACCTTGTCGTTCATTGCGTAGGCGGCTGGCCCTGGTTGCTGACAACTGCCTTTATTGATGAACGTGTACAAGCGCGGAGGCATGATGGTTCCGATTGGAACACCTGTAACGTAGAAGTCAAAGTTAGTTTGATTGCCTACGCCGGTCAACGTGGTATTGGCAACATGCCCCGGATTTTTGTGAGTCGCTGCCAGAGGAAGGTTCATTGAATGGTTTGATGAGCTTGTGCAGCCAAAGAGGATCGCGGTGACGAACAGCGTAGCCAAGGGGGAGCTGGTTTTCATTGCCAACCTCCAATAATGGAAGAAGTGCTGTGGGGGAACTATTGGGTATAGCTCATTAATAGCGTAGCGCTCATGAGCATCTACTTTTATAGCCCCCAAACTTATGAAGACCCCGGTTTATCGATCAGACTTTTGAACCCGAACGCTAAACTGCCGGAGCACCTGCAAGTAAGTGGGTGGTTTCGGTACGATGCCACGGTCGCGCAAAAGCGCATGCAATTGTGGCAGGCGAAAATACGGCACTGATGCCATTAGATATTGCGGCGATAGCTGTCGTTAAGCATTTCGCCATTCCACAGGACTTGTATTCACTGTTCCTGCGTATCTTCGAAGCCCAGGCGTACCGCTGGATTCACTCCATTCTCATTTGGACGAGAAGGCTTTCCCGCTGACAGATTTCTTCTTCCACGGCCCTCACTTCCCTCATGTAAACCTCTACCGCGGGTGGTAACGAGCGCTCTTTAAGGTAAATGAAGCCGTAACGGGTTCGCAGTGCGAGGTCATGGATGGGTAACGGTGCGATTTCTCCCGCCATGATTTCCTGCTCAAAAGTCGATAAATTCCCTAGAGCCAGGGCATTACTGTTCTCGAGGAATTTAACGATTTGCATCGGCACGTCTATTTCGATCGCCGGTACAAAATCACCCGTCACCGCATCATAAGCGCCCGCACAGCCCAACGTTGCCGGGAGCAAATGGGTCGCTAGCCGCAGCGGAATGCGCGAGGCCACCCACGGGTAATCGAGTGTTTGCGCCAATGTCAGTGAACGATTTTGCGACAGCAGCGGATGGCCGGGACGGCAAAACAGACGCCCCTCATGCTCACCCAACAGCTCGCAGGTGAACTCTTCCCTGCCTTGCAACGTGCTGATTTCGGCAATCCCCAGATCCACTGCCCCTGTGGCGACCTGATGAGCAACTTCACGCCAACCGGCGACATGTGCAGTGACCTTGATTTGAGGATGCCGGGCATGCAATCGCGCGAGGCTGGCATAACCGCTGGCGATGCTTGGGTAGGGACCCAACGCTACCCTCAGTGCTCCAATATCGCCTCCCGCCAGCAAAGCGATGTCTCGACGCAGGTCCTCCTCGGCCATCAACAGGCGCTGGCTCTTTTCACGAAGCAATTGACCAAACGCAGTCGGCACGACGCCTTCGGTGCGTCTATCGAACAGCGTGACCCCCAGTTCACTCTCCAGTAACTGGATGCTTTTGCTCAGTGCCGGTTGGGAAACCCCCAACGCTTTTGCTGCCCGACCAAAGTGCGCATGTTCAATCAATGCCAAAAACTGACGTAAGCGGCGTGGCGTCATCTCATAACCTTTGTGTTATCGATAAGCATCAAAACGGAATTTTTCGTGATGAAATGAATATGCTATTCATGGCCGTACTGGTCAAGCTGACGACGCACATAAACAAGCGCTATGGGCACTCAACGGCATTGACGCTCATTGGCAAACCTTCTGGCGCAGGAACCCTTTCATGTCCAACAAGACCCTTCATCTGGCACTGGCGATTACCCTTGGCGGTAGCGTCAGCCCGGCCATTTTTGCTGCCGATGCAAACGTCGTGAGTTCTGATCCCGCCTCCGCACAAAACGCGCATTTCGACAGCAAAGGCAAAGCCCCTTCGCCTTACACGATCGAACTGCAAAATGGTGTGCGCAAGGCTCTTCCGTTTGCGGACAAACGCGACTTTGAAGAAGCGAGAAAAGGCTTCATTGCTGCACCGTCCTATAACAAGATCATGGCCGAGGCCGGGAACGTCGCCTGGAACATGGGGAGCTATAACTTCCTGCTGGAAGGTAAGGACTACGACAGTATCAATCCGTCCCTGCAACGCCAGGCAGTACTCAACACGGCCTTCGGTCTGTATGAGGTCGTTCCGGAGAGGATTTACCAAGTGCGCGGTTTTGACCTGGCCAACATCACCTTCATCAAGGGCGATACCGGCTGGATTGTGTTCGATACCTTGATGTCGAAGGAAACCGCCAAGGCCGCCCTGGACTTCATTAATGAAAAACTTGGCAAGCGCCCGGTCGTGGCGGTAGTAATCTCTCACTCTCATGCCGACCATTTCGGTGGTATCCGCGCAGTGGTCGATGAAGCAGATGTGCGCAGCGGCAAGGTCCCGTTGATAGCACCGACAGGTTTCATGGAGCATGCCGTGGCTGAAAACGTCTACGCCGGTACTGCCATGACCCGGCGCGCCTTCTTGCAGTACGGTGTGATGTTGCCGCACAGCCCATACGGCCATGTCGACATGGCCATAGGGAAAAATGCCTCGATGGGCGCCATGGGGCTGATTGAGCCCAATCGCTATATCGAGAAAGATTTCGAAACCCTGACCGTTGACGGGGTGGTGATGGAGTTCCAGAACACTCCGGGCACCGAAGCGCCATCGGAAATGAACACCTGGTTTCCACAGTTCAAGGCGTTCTGGGCCGCCGAGAACATAACCGGCACGATCCATAACATCTACACGCTGCGCGGTGCCCTGGTCCGTGATCCGCTGGTCTGGTCGAAGAACATCAACAACGCCCTGTATCGTTACGGACAACAGGCCGATGTCATGCTCGCGTCCCACAGTTGGCCACGTTGGGGCAATGAGCGGATTCAAGAAGTAATGCGCGCGCAACGCGATGCCTACGCCAACCTGAACAATGCCGTGCTGCATGCGGCTAACCAGGGCGTCACCATCAACGAGATTCAAAACGTCTACAAGCTGCCCGAAAGCCTGAAAAACAATTGGGCGACTCACAGCTACCACGGCTCGGAAGAGCACAATAGCCGTGCCGTGATCAACCGCTACCTGGGCTATTGGGATGCCAACCCGGCGACGCTGATGCCGCTTTCACCGAAAGATTCGGCACCGCTGTATGTCGAAATGATGGGCGGCGCGGACAAGATCATGGCCAAGGGCAAATCCCTGTTCGACCAGGGCAAATACCGCGAAGCCTACGAGATCCTCAATAAACTGGTGTATGCCGAGCCGCAAAACAGCCAGGCCAAGGATCTGCTGGCGGACGTCTATGAGCAGGTCGGCTATCAGAAGGAAAGTGCCGGCGTGCGCAACAGTTTCCTTGCCGCGGCGTACGAACTGCGCCACGGCGCGCCCAAAGGCGTACCGCCAAAAACCGGTGGACCTGACATGATCCGCGCCATGAGCACAGAGTTGTGGCTGGAGTATCTCGGCATCAGCCTGGATGGCAGCAAAGTTGCGGGTGAACACTTCATCCTGAATCTCAATACGCCGGACAATGGCGAACAGTTCGTGGTCGAGTTGAGTAACTCGACCCTGACCAGCATCAAGGGACAGCAGGCCAAAAATGCCGACCTGACCATCACCCTCGATCGCTCTGCGCTTGAAGGCGTGATGGCAAGAAAAACCAGCTTCAATCAGCTCGTCAAGGACGGCAAGGCTAGCTTCAAGGGCAATCACAAACCGTTCGAACTGCTGATGGCAGCCATGACGCCGTTTACCCCGGACTTTGAACTACTGCCGGGTACAAAGCAGTAACCGGACCGCGCCCTTAATCCCGCTAAAGGGTCAACAACCTTGGCGCGCCCGCTGCCTGGACGCGCCCATTCAACACCTGCGAAGGAGTAAGCGATGCTCCAGTATTGGGTCATGTAATTCAGTGGTTGAATAAAACAACATACGGGCGCGCATCGATTCACCAAATGCATGTTTTCCCTGCTCGGCAGCTGCTCCAGACGCGACGGATCATTTCAACGATGGATCATCCATGTTCATTTTCTTCCAGCCCTGCACGAGCATCTGCGCCTTCGGTTCCTGCCCGCCTTTGAGGTAGTAATGGATCAACGCCTGCCGCGCATTGCGGTTGGCGGGCTGCACCTTCAACAGCCTTTCCAACTCCTCACATGCCGCCTCAACGTTGCCGCTGTCATGCAGTGCCACGGCCAGGACGTAACCGTATTGGGCGTTATCGGGTTCCAGTTGCGCGGCTTTGCGCAGAGCCGGCATCGCTTGATCCGTTTTACCCGCACGCACCAGCGACAAACCCTGGGTATGTTGCAGCAGGGCGGCCTCCGGGTGTTCTTTCAGGCTTTGCGCGAGCAGCGCCTGAGCTTCTTGGCTGCGTCCGCCCGCTTCCAGCCATTGCACCAGCGTCACCAGTGCCGGGTAGAAATCCGGGTCACGCTTAAGGGCCGTGCGCAGCAGCGCTTCGACTTCGCCGCTGCGACCGCTGGCCTGGTAGAGCATTGCCAGGTTGAGGTTGGCTTCGGCGCGTTCGGCCAGGCTCTTCTGTACTGCTTCGTATTCGGCAATGGCGGCATTCCAGTTGCTTTGTGCACTGCCTAAACCAGTGCGAGCCACGCTCAACAAATCTCGCGCTGCGGCGATGCGTACGGCCTTCACAGGATCACCCAGCAATGGCGTCAGCAGCGGCGCCCGCTCCGGTGGCGGGAGTAACGCGCTGATCGCCCGCACGGCACTTTCTCGCACTTGCGGTGCCGGGTTGCTCAGGTGCTGGGTCGCCAGGTTCAACGCCTGCTCGCTGGGGTATAGCGGCAACTCGACCAGCAACGTCGCCCGCTGGATCGCTGGCAGGTCGCTGCGATGCAATTGCTCATACAACGCTTGTGCCGCACCGGGTTCACCGTTGCGGATCCGCCACAGGCTTTCGTCGTAGCGCGGCGTATGTGCAACTGTGGCCGCGTTCCAGAGCTTGAACTGTTCGATGACTTTGTCGCCGACCTTGCCTTGATGACAACTCAAACAGGCATCCGGCGTGCCGAGTTTTTTCGCCCGCTCGGGGTTGGGAATGCTGAAGCTATGGTCATGCCGGAAGTCGTTGCCCATGTAGAACTTGCCAGGCATGTGGCAATCCACGCACTGCGAGCCGGGTTGGCCCATGGGGTGGCGGGTGTGTTCGATGGAGTCATAATTCTTCGCTTGCAGGCCCTTGCCATCGACACCATCCACCGAGGTCTTGCCGGCAGTGTTGTGGCATTGCAGGCATACGCCGTTACCCGGTGCTTTGAGTTCGTTGCTATGGGGATTGTGGCAATTGCTGCAACGCACACCCTTGTCGGACATTTTGCTCTGGGCGAAGGAGCCATGTTCGAATACTTCATCCTTGATCTTGCCGTCCAGTGCATACAGTTCGCGGGTCAGGGAACTCGGTAGGTAGTCATCCATCAGGCGATTGCCGACGGTGAAACCATCGCCCAGCGGCGCACGTCGGGAGTGGCAGCGTGCGCAGGTTTCGATTTCTACGGTTGAATTCTTGTCCTTGAGGCCGACGGGAAACCCGGCGTGGATCAAGTCACCTTTTTTCGTCGTCCATTCCAGGTGATTGGAGGCCGGGCCATGACACGCCTGGCAGCCGACACCGAGGCTGTTCCAATGACTGTCAAAGGTATTTTTTGCCGTATCGAAATTGCGCTTGTAACCCGTGGTGTGGCACTCGACGCACATGAAATTGGCGTTTTGGCTCGGTTTGCTCCAGTGCATCGGGTTCTTGAAGCTCACGCCCTGGCCTGGATAGAGGTGAAACCAGCGGTTTTTTTCGGTATCCCAAGCCACGCCCAGAGCTTGCAAGCGACCGTCACCAACCGCCACCAGGTATTGCTGTAGCGGCGAAATTCCAAAGGTGTAAGCGACCTGGAAGTCCGCGTTCTTGCCATCGATGCCGGGGGTGTTGACCCAGAATTCGTCACCTTTGCGGGAGAAATGGGTGGTTTCTTTTTCCGCATGGAAGGTGACGTTGTTGAAGTCGCCCAGCATGGTTTCAGCGTTGGCTACCTGCATCGCCAGTTCGTGATGGGAGCCTTGCCAGTCCTTGACTTGGGCGCTGTGGCAACCCTGACATTGCTGCTCATCAACCATTTTTGCCAGCGCCTTTTCCTGCACTACGGCACCAGGTTGTGGAGTGGCCGGCTGGACGACCGGTGTGCCAACCGGCGCATAAGTCACTGGAGCAGGTTTGCTGCTGACCAGGAACCACCCGATGCCCACAATGGCCATGAGCAGAACGCCGATAGTGACGGGAAACAGATAGCTGTTAATCGTCGTCGGTTGCGAATCGATAACCGTTTTATTTTTATCTTTCGGCATTACGACTTCCATAGCCCGGATGCGTTTGTTATCAAGCGCGCGTTCAATTTCACTACAGCCCTGCCGGATGGCCGGTGACTGTCAAAAATCTACGTGATAGCCGGATCAATCCTATTGATCGCGATGCCGTACTCAGTTTCAACTCCTTCGCGCGATTAATCTTGAGACACTGGATCGATCCACAAAATTTCTCTGGTTCTGTCTCGCTATGGCTCTGCCCAGGCCGAAGCGTAGCCCCTATGAATGTCCAAATCCACTGGCAGCGGACTCGCTCCAACGTCCGCTTTTGGCCAATTCTGTTGAAAACAGTCGGCCATGGTTTCCACGACAGAAAAGTACGCGCTTGAGATTGAAATCTTTACTTTGATCAGAGGGCTCCTGGGTCAGATTTCGCATAGCGGTGCGTAAAAAAGGCGCTTTCAGCGGCTAGTATGCGGGCAGTCTGGAAGAACCGACTTTTTCAACAGAATTGGCCGATTGCTGCCTGCCGCGAAAGGCAACAACCGGCCAGAAGCTATCGCCGACGAGCGGCAACTCTGCGGCGGCCCAATGCGCTAGCCTTCCATCGCGTGGGTGGTGCGCATCGCCAAGGCCTGTCGCTGCGACCAGCAACTGCGCGTCTTCGGGTTCGACCTGAGGGCAGCACTGAAATGGCGCGGCAAGTGCGGCCAAACACTTCATTCATTGCAGTCCGTCACAGGTACGCCTCACCATGGGAAATCCACTTAAGCATTCGAGCGTTC
The DNA here is from genome assembly GCF_059415945.1 of Pseudomonas sp. GW821-FHT09H03. NCBI lineage: Bacteria > Pseudomonadati > Pseudomonadota > Gammaproteobacteria > Pseudomonadales > Pseudomonadaceae > Pseudomonas > Pseudomonas sp. GW821-FHT09H03. The sequence continues at coordinate 35,947 of NZ_JBWKOF010000012.1, forward strand.
GTTTTGGTTTCTTGCTGGGTGTTATCTCAATGGGGCTGGTCGCTTGCGCCAGCGACGAGAACGCTAGTGCACCGAATAAAGCAATTACTCGCCCCCCCATCGATGACAGCGAGACTTCGTCTGTGCGACTCACTACCAGTTGGCTACAGCACTCCCTTAGCCAAACTGGCTGTCTGGAGCACGCCAGAGTGGCGCTTACAAAAGCGAGATATTTTGTTGAGACCGGCAACCGATCCGTCTTCGGGTTTCGTCAGGGTATGACTGTTTCGATTCGCTGCGACTATGAAGGCGTTGCTTTTTTGGCCGTCGCTTATCGCCAAAGACCAACCACTGAAACCCAGGATCGGATCTTGAATGAAATCACCAAGCTGTTTTGAGGACTACAGGCAAAAGGCAGGGGCTCGCCGGTACACCGGTCTCAGCGGGAAACAAGGCGGTGCTGGAACGCTGGTCGGTGACCTTCCATGACCAGCGTTGGGCGTTGGCAACAGTTGTATCGCCCGGACTCAGCGCGTGATCAGGACGGATTCGGCTCACTTCACATCCGGCCATTGATACAGGGCCGGTTCTTTGCGCATGAGCCGTGCCCCGTCAGTCCGCTTGCACGGTGACTTGATGCTGTTCACCCAACCCCGTAATGCCTAGCCGAATGGTCTGGCCAGGACGCAGGAAGACCGGGGCAGGTTTGATTCCCAGACCCACGCCAGGCGGCGTGCCGGTGGAAATCACGTCGCCTGGTTGCAGGCTCATGCAACGACTCAGATAGGCAATCAACTGCGGCACATTGAAGATCAGTGTCCTTGTATTGCCTGTCTGGTAGCGGTGACCATCGACATCCAGCCAAAGATCCAGCGCGTGAGGATCGTTGATTTCATCGCGAGTGACCAACCACGGGCCGAGCGGGCCGAAAGTGTCGAAACCTTTGCCCTTGTCCCAGGTGCCACCGCGCTCCAGTTGCCATTCGCGCTCCGACACATCGTTGATGACGCAATAGCCGGCGACGTGTTCCATGGCGTTCGCTTCATCGATGTAACGCCCACCTTTGCCGATGACCACACCAAGTTCCACTTCCCAGTCGGTTTTGTGCGAGCCACGCGGGATCTCGATGTTGTCATTCGGCCCGCAGATGGCACTGGTCCATTTGTTGAAGATGATCGGCTCTTTCGGTACTTCCATGTTCGACTCGGCCGCATGGTCGGCGTAGTTCAGACCGATGCAGATAAATTTGCCCACCTGCCCTACGCAAGCACCGATACGCGGCTGGCCGGCAACGAGCGGCAGGCTGGCCGGATCGATGGCGCCCAGCGCTGCCAGGCTTTGCGGGCTCAGGACTTGACCGGCGATATCCGCCACGTGGCCCGAAAGGTCGCGGATCTGATTATCAGCATCCAGGAGGCCGGGTTTCTCCGAACCTTTTTCGCCATAACGCAACAGCTTCATGTGTTTCTCCTGCTCAAACTGAAAGTGCAAACCAGGCTTCAGATGCTCATGCCGCCAACGATGACATGCACGCCCCCGATAGTGTAGGCCGACTCATCACTGCCCAGGTACAAGGCAAACCGGGTGATCTCGTCGGCGCTGCCGATTCTACCCATGGGTTGGCGATCAAGAAATTGCTGATACACCTGTGCTTCATCATCGAGTGATCGGGGCGAATCCCTGGGGATGGATTTCGCCGCGATGTTGATCATCCCGGTGGCGAGTGCCCAGGCCTTGTTCAATCGCGAGGGCTTGTTGCGGGTATTTGTCGAGGTGCGAGGTCCAAGCCTTCTCGAGCGTAGCAAGCGGCTGATACTGGCCACGCTCAAGGAGCGCCACGAGGGTGAGGAAGACGTCACCCTGATCAGCCAGGACAGCCTGCTCAGCGCCTTCGACGAGATACTCGCGGTGCTGCTGGCACTCGGCACGGCGCTACTGTTCGCCTGGCTGCCGGCGGCCCGGGCCTCGGCGCTGGAGCCGGTGTCGGCTTTGCGCAGTGAATAGCAGCCAGGCCAATGAGCCGGACCGGCCAGCCAAGGCACCGTGCGGCCGGGTCTCGCCGGTCTCGCCGGCAGCCCGTACGTCAACGCAAGCTCCAAGGCCGGTCACAAGGGGTATAACTATCAGAACAAAAGGCGGGCGACCCAGAACAGGCCCGCCAGAGGCGGCGCCCGGACCTGGCGCCCCAGATCTGATCGGCGCCTGCGGCGCGGAGCGATGTGATGAGTTGCAGAACATGGCGATGGACTCGCAAGAGTCTTCTTGGCTGCATCGGGCTGACCTTGCTGGTCGCTCCACTGTGCGCCAGCGCCATGTACAAGTGCCAAACCAGGGACGGAGCCGTCAGCTACACCCGCGAAGCCATCGCCAGCGCCCGTTGCACTCGCCAGAATGGCACGGCAGTCGCCGGTGCCGACGCCAAGGCAAGAGCCCTGCCACGGCGTGCGGGGAACGACAACTCTGGTGCGATGCGGGTTCGGGTGTACACCTTCATCCACCGGGGTGTTCGTCAATATGTGAGCCGGCGCCCTGTCGGGATCTCCGCACGGGTCGATGTCCTTGAGTTGTATTACATCAAGGGCTGCTATCTGTGCATGGCGCCGAAGGATTTCAAGGTCGCCTCACTGCGCCTGGACACCCAGTCCTATCGGCGGGAGATCGAAGCCGCTTCGGGTCATTATGGTGTCGACAGGGCACTGGTCCGCGCAGTGATCCATGCCGAATCGGCGTTTCGCCCCAACGCCATTTCCAGAGCTGGCGCCCAAGGGCTGATGCAGTTGATGCCCGCCACCGCCGAGCGCTTCGCCGTGGACGATCCGTTCGACGCACGACAGAACATTCGTGGCGGTGTGCGCTACCTGGCCTGGCTGCTCAAGCGCTTCAACGGCAACCAGGTGTTGGCGTTGGCAGGTTACAACGCCGGCGAAGCGTCCGTGGTCGAATACAACGGGGTGCCTCCCTACGCCGAGACGCAATCCTACGTCACCCGGGTGCAGTCCTTGACCGAGCGCTATCGCAACCATCGCTAGGGCGCATCACCCGCAATAGTTGATGAATGCCCTTTCCCCCCTCCAATTCTCGACCGCCATCGCAAAGCCAGCTACTTTGCAGCTAAGAGTCGATGCCGTTAGTGGCGACAATGATCGGGGTAGCAGGTCGATGGCAAACGCTGCAAAGGTCGAAGCAAAAAACCAGACAGCTATCGCGCAGGAGACTGCAGCGCTGGTTGAGCCTGCCCCGAATTCTGAAGAGGTCCGCGATGGCGGCTGGCGCACACGGATCGGGGCCCAGGCGCGCAACCTGAGTCACTCGACCCAGTTTGTCATTGCCGCAGCGGTGATCCTGGGACTGACCATGTTCTTCGTTGGTAACCTGGTGAGCGAACGAATAGAACGTGCCGCGGTAAATGCTGCAGCAGAAGCAGGCGCTCAGTACATGACCACGTTTCTGGAGCCCTATGTGCAAGAGATGAGCCGCGACGACAAGCTCTCGGCGCAAAGCGTCCAGGCCCTGGAGCGCCTCACGCAAAGCAGTGCGCTTAAACAGCACATTGTCTCGGTCAAGGTCTGGCGAGCGGATGGCACGGTGGTCTACAGCACGAACAAAGCCGTCACCCACCGTAAATTCCCGTTGGAACACGTCACCGAGGCACTCAAGGGCAAAGTGGTCACCGACCTTGAAGAATTGAGCCAGGATGAGAACGAGTTCGAACGCAAGCTCGATATCCCGCTCTATGAGATCTACGCGCCCCTGCGCGATTCAAGCAGCGGAAAAGTCATTGCGGTGGGCGAATTCTATGAAAAGGCCGATAGCCTCAAGCGCGAGATCAATCGTGTCCGACAGCAGGTATGGGCGGTTGTCGGCGCCGCGACGCTGGCCATGCTGACGCTGCTGTTCTTCATCGTGCGCCGCGGTGACAAGATCATCCAGCGCCAACAGGTGGCACTGCACCTACGGCTGCTGGAGCAAACCCGTTTGCACCTCAGCAATGCCGAACTCCAGCGCAAGATGGCCACGGCTACCCAGGAGTTTTCCCGGGTCAACGAACTCACCTTGCGACGCATTGGGGCAGACCTGCACGATGGCCCGGCGCAGTTGCTGACGTTGATTCTGATCCGGCTCGACGATTTGGCGGAAAACTGCTCCGCGGTCGATCAGGAGTCGCTGGAAACCATTCGTGGCGCTGCCACCGACGCCTTGCGTGAGGTGCGCGAGCTGTCACGTGGCCTGGCACTTCCGGAAATCAACGACCTGAGCCTGGTGGAGGAGTTGCAGTTGGTGGCGCAACGGCACGAGCAACGCACCGGCACCAAGGTCACATTAACCCTGGGGCAGCTGCCAAAGGCCGCGTCACTGCCGCTCAAACTCTGTTTGTACCGTTTTGTGCAGGAAGCCCTGAACAACGCTTACCGTCATGCCAACGGCGAGGGTCAGGTCATCCAGGCGAAGTGCATTGATAAGGTATTGAAGATCAGCGTCAGGGACAGTGGCCCTGGCATGGCGGCGGATGCCATGCTGCTCGATTCATCCGGCAGAACCCGCTTGGGGCTCGCCGGTTTGCGTTATCGCGTTGAATCTCTGGGCGGGTTGTTCAGCATCGACTCCTGCGCTTCGGGTACGTCGGTCAATGCCCAGTTCAATCTTTAGTCAGGAGCCGTCCTGGGCATCCATGGGTGTTTTCCCTGTGCCTATATGAAGTCGCCCGAGCGTTTCGCGCTCCCGGTAATGGCGCAGGGCCGTGACCGCCTCCACACGATTGCGGGCGTTGAGCTTCTGCATCACACAGCCCATGTGGTGCTTGACGGTTTTTTCGCTGATCGACAGCTTTGACGCCACTTCCCTGTTGGTCAGCCCTTTTGAAACTTCAACAATGACTTCCTCCTCGCGAGGGGTCAGATCAAACTTTTGATTTTCCGCTTCGTGCTTCTTGATGTTATTCAGCAGTTTGTTGGCGAACTCGGGAGTGATATAAGACTCACCCTTGGCCACCGACCGGATCGCCTGGACCAGTTCCGGACCGCTGACACCTTTCAACACATACCCCCGCGCGCCGGCCTCCAGTGCCAGAAAGGCGTCATCTTCGGATTCTGAAACCGTCAGCATCAACACCTTCACATCCGAAAGCTCGGTGGAAATGAACCGCACTGCGGCGAAAACATCCCCCGGCATATTGACGTCCATCAGCATCACGTCCGGACGCACCCGCTGGGCAATATCTCTGGCATCGTGCGCATTGGCGCCCTGCTCCACGACCTGAAGATCCGCCCGTTTTTTCAACGTATTGGCAACGCCCTCACGTAACAACGGATGGTCGTCGACAATGCCGATGCGAATGGATGGACTCATGACGCGCTCCCGAAACGATTAATGCTCATTGATTAATAGCAGGGAACCCGGGATGACGCCCGGCAAACCCCGGATCCATCCTCAATGATCAAGTCCGGATCGATACTCGCCACACTGATTTGGCCTGGTCGAGGCTTCTGGAGACCCCCAGTGCCCGCGAAAAACTGCCAATAACCCAAATCTGTGCCCCCAAAGTGTACTGACACACTTAGGGCCAAAAGCGGACTCTTCTACAATCGGACCCGATCGCCATGCGTTGAATGGGTTATTCAACCCCCTTCTCCACAAGCCGTAGAGTGAATGGATTGCAGCCCACTCCTACTTGACTATGCTCTATCGGGGGAAATTTGATGTGTAACAGCACGATGGCAGGGGTAGCAAAATAATGGCCTTTTTGTTGGTAGACGATCAGCCCATCATCACTTATGCCTTGAGTGAACTGCTCAAGGGCGCATTCCCCGATGCAGCCCGCATCGACGTGGCTGCCGATAGTTTGACAATGCTCAAATGCCTGACGAGCAAGCATTACGACTTTCTCATTCTGGATCTGTTTACGCCTGGCGCCGGACAAAGTATCGCCATGCTACGGGCAGCACTGAGCGAATCGCCGCATCTGGGGGTGGTGATCTTCTCGGGCTATAAGTCACCCTGCCTGGCGCTCGCCGCACTGGAACAGGGCGCTCGTGCCTATGTCTGCAAATCCAGCGGACCTCATCTGATTGTCGAGGCCATCGAGGCGCTCAAAGCCGGGAAGGTTTTTTGCGATCCGGCGATCGACCTTGCCAGCGCCCACAAGCATCCCTGGTATTCACTCAGCGATCTGGAGTGGTATGTGCTGCTGTCGCTGGCCCGTGGTGAATGCTTGCACAAGGTAGCCGAACGCCAGAGCCGCGACTACAAGACCATCGCCGCTCACAAATACAATGCACTGAATAAACTCGGACTGAGTACCGGCGTGGAGCTGGCGAACTATCTCGCTTCCCAGGGATTGGGTTATCTACTCGACGAGTTGACGGCCGACACAGTACCAAACCGCTACAAACGGCCGTTACAGGCTTCTGCGGCCAGCCGCAGGTAACTGCAACCGCCACAGGAGCAGTCGCGCCGCGGCTGCTTTTCTGCGTTGGGTGTCAAGCGCGATCGCCCCGGAGCACCGGGCGATCGCACCCTCGATTACCAGACCTGGCGCTGCGATCCTGTTGGAAGGCAAACGCCGGCCCCCCCTACCAAGTCCAGCGCACTCCGATGCTGACCTGCTGCTGACTCACATCGCTGCCGCCCAGGTTCGCGCCTATTACTGACGCCGTGCCAAACACCCTCAGATCCTTGGCTACCTGGGCCTCCAGCCCCACATCCAGCGTTGCGTTCAATCCCAGGTCATGTCCGGAGAAGCTCTGCTGTGCCCCGTCCGCGCCCGGCAGGGTGACTACCAGGTTTGTCGAGTTTTCCCCCAGGGTGTCCTGCAAGCCTACGGCCAGCCAAGGCCTCAGGGTCGCGCCGCCATCGGTCTTGATGGTCTTCTCGACGCGCACCGCAGCCCTGACTGATCCCAGTACATCGTCCTTAATATTCAATTGCTTGCCGCTCGAGTCGGTCTTGTCGTCCCAGCGCATGTGGATGGCACTCGCCTGCAGCTGCGGCTCCAGCATCCATCCGGCACTCAGGGGATACCTGTGCCCCACTTGGCCACTCAGACTCAAGATGTCGCCATGCAACTGTTCTTTGAAGCCATCGGACGCTCTGACCTGAGCATCGGGCAGCAGAGCCGACAGACTCACGTCGGCATAGCTGCCGCCCTGCCAATCCATGCTTCCATAGGCGCCAAACGCCACTGCGTCCATGTCCACGCTGGATCTGCCCACGCTCATCAGACCGGGCGAACCCTGGCCTGTGGTCGAGTAATTGCCCCGCTGTTGGCCGATGAACACACCGCCACGCAGGCGATAAGCATATTCGTCCACGAACAGGTGGTCATAGCCGCCATAGAGACCCGTGCTGTTGCCATCGAACTCGACCCCGGGGTTCGAATCCATCTCCAAGTGACTACCGGTGGCGGCCAGCCACAGCCCTTCGCATTTGCCGAACCACTCCATACCCATGCGCGTGCGCTCCTCCTCGCTGCGGTTGCAGTAAGGGTTGTCGCCACGGACTCCGGACATGCGGTCAAACAGTAGTCGGTTGTTATCCAGAGTCATGGCATAGCCGATATCCGGCACCGCCGTATAGCCGGGAATCTCCGGCAACAGCAGATTGTCGGCCGAACTCAAATACCAGTTCGGGTCACTCTCGCCCTTGGCGAAATTCCAGGCCAGGACACTACCGTTCAAACGCACGGTATTGTCCGGCACGAAGCCTCCGGCGGTAGACGGATTGTCATTAGGGCTGCTGATGACCCGGATCGTTGTGCCCGGCGTGGCCTCTGTACCATCGTTGACGAAATTGACACGAGTCATGCCTTGCACATCGCCGCTGATGTCCAAGCCACCAGATACGCCGGCGGAGGCAGCCACCTGCACGTCCAAGCTGCCGTTACCGCTGTAGTCGCCGCCGATCGCCAGGCGGTGCGATCCGACATTGATCAGGCCGTCGTTATGGACGCTCCCGCCAACGCTTGAACCGGAGCTGGCGAGCAGGCGCGAAGTGCTGTCGATGGACAGTTGACCACCGTTCAGGTTGAGTGGACTGGCCAGCGCCAGAGCGCTGCCATCGAGTAGATCGAGCTGCTCCCAATTGTCCAGCCCCGGCGCACCGGTAGTGAGGTCCAGACCGCTGAAGCTGAGGTGGTCATTGCCATCACCGCCATCCAGTCGGCTCAGACCGCTGACATCGCCACCGATCAGGCTGACCGAGTCGTTGCCGGCACCGAAGTCCAGCATGCCGCGCACGATGCCTCTGGAGGTGAAGCTGTCATCACCGCCGGTACCAGTGTAACGGCCCTGCACGTTGAGCGTGGCACCGGCGGCGACCGTGGTGGTCTGCGCCATGACGCTGCCGTTGGTGCCCACGTTGAGCGTGCCAGCGTTGACGGTGACCTGGCTGAAATCGGAAGCCGCCGGACCATTGACGTTCAATGTGCCCACGCCGGTCTTGTCCAGCACCTCGAACCCGCTCACGGCGCCCAGATCGGCGACGGTGGCGATGTTGGTGTTGAAGGTGTCCGTGCCGGCACCGCCGCCTACCGTACCCAGCACAACAGTGGCATCGTGGATAGTGAACGTGTCGTTGCCATCGCCCAGCAGCAAGCTGCCTGCTCCGGTGTTCAGCGTGCCGGCTACATCCAGCACGTCATTGCCCGCGCCCAGGTCGCCGCTGGCCAGCAGCGTGCCGCCCGCACCGACCGACACCGTATTGGTGCCGGCGCTGCCGGTCAGTGTCGCCGCAGTGCCACCGAGCGCCTGCAACCTGCCGTCGACATTCAGCGTGGAGTTGTCGCCCAGTGTGACGGTCGGGGTCGTCATCGCACCGTCCACATCCAGTGTGCCGCCATTGATCGTGGTGCCGCCGATGAAGCTCTGTGTCCCAGTCAGCGTCGCCGTGCCGGTGTTGTCCTTGCGCAGGAATTCGAAGTTGACGATGTTGCCGCCGTTAAGGGCAAATGCGCCGGCGTTGTTCAACACCACCGTGTCGCCTGTGCCATGCGCGCCACCGTCGAGTGGATTGGCCAGCCCGCTCAGGTTAGCGCCGTCGTTCAAGGTCAGTACGTCGTCGCCTCCGAGCAGGTTGATCGTGCCTGTGCCATTGACCGTGCCCGACACCGTGAACGTGTCGTCGCCCGTGGTGCCTTGGTACGTGCCGTCCACGGTCATGGTCGCGCCCGAGGACACCACGGTGGACTGCGGATCGACGACGGTGCCCGCGGCGATGTGCAGCGTCCCGCCCTGCACCAGCACCGTATCGAACTGCGAAGTCACCGGGCTGTTGATGTTGAGCGTGCCGACATTGGATTTGATCAGGGTCTCGAAATTGACCGCGCCGCCCAGGATCGCAGAACCGGTGAAGTCGGCCGTCAGCGTATCGGTGCCGAGACCACCGTCGATCGCGGTCGTCAATCCGCTTAGATCCGCGCCATCCTGTAGCGTTAACTGATCGTCGCCATCGAGCATGTCGATGGTGCCCGCTCCCGCAACATTGCCGCCAACAGTAAAGCTGTCAGCGCCTGTGGTGAAACCCAGGCTGCCGTTGACGTTCAGCGCCGAGTTGCTGGCGACCGTCGCGCTGGATACACCGGTAACACTGGCAGCGGCATTGATGTTCAAGGTGCCGCCGAGGACATTGACCGTGGTGAAGTCCGAACTCGCAGGGCCGTTGATGTTGAGCACGCCGACGTTGGTCTTGCTCAGGGTTTCGAAGTCCTGCACGGCACCAAGGTTGGCGCTTGCCGCGATGTCGGCATTGAAGGTGTCGTTGCCTGCGCCTGCCGCCACGGTGCCGAGGATGCTGGTGCCGTCGTGGATGGTCAGGGTGTCGTCGCCATCGCCCAGGGCAAAGATGCCGCCTGCAGTGTCGAGTGTGCCGGCGACATCCAGCACATCGTTGCCCGCACCCAGGTCGCCACTGGCCAGAAGCGTGCCGCCCGCACCGATCGACACCGTATTGATCCCGGCGCTGCCGATGAGTGTCGCCGCAGTGCCACCGACCGCCTGCAACCTGCCGTCGACGTTCAGCACGGTGTTGTCGCCCAGCGTGACGTTCGGTGTATTCAACGTGCCGTCCACGTCCAGGGTGCCGGCATTGAGCGCTGTCCCGCCCAGGAAGGTACTGGTGCCGGCAAGGGTCGCGACGCCGACGTTGTCTTTGGTGAGGAATTCGAAGTTGATCGTGTTGGCGCCGTTGAGTGTCATCGCCGCTGCATTGTTCAACACCACTGTGTCGCCGGCACCGTTTGCGCCACCGTCGATGACGTTGTTCAACACCGCGCCGTCGATAAGGGTCAAGGTGTCGTCGCCGCCACACAGATCGACGGTGCCACTACCACTGACGGTGCCTGCCACGCTCATCGTGTCGTTGCCAGCGCCGCAACCGTAGCTGCCCTCCACATTCAAGGTCCCACCGCTGCCCACCACGGTGGCGAGCGTGTTGCCAGCGCTCGCCACCACACCGGCGTTGGCGCCGACATTCAGGGTGCCGCCCAGCACGCTGACTTCCTGGAGGTCTGTCGCGCCTGGCCCGACGATGTTGAGCACGCCGGTCCCTGTCTTGGTCACACCCTCGAAGTTCAGCAATTCGCCCAGGTCAGCGGTCAGGGCGATGTCGTAGACGCGGGTATCCAGCCCGGCGCCGCCGTCGATCACGCCCAGAACCACGGTGCCGTCGTGCACCACGAAGCTGTCGTCGCCGTCGCCCAGCAGTAAGTTGCCTGCTCCGGTGTTCAGTGTGCCGACCACATCCAGCACGTCATTGCCCGCGCCCAGGTCGCCGCTGGCGAGCAGCGTGCCGCCTGCACCGACCGACACCGTATTGATACCGGCGCTGCCGGTGAGTGTCGCCGCAGTGCCGCCGGCCGCCTGCAAACTGCCGTCGACATTCAGGGTGGAGTCGTCGCCCAGTGTGACGGTCGGTGTATTCAACGTGCCGTCCACATCCAGGGTACCGGCATTGAGCGCAGTCCCGCCCAGGAAGGTACTGGTACCGACCAGAGTCGCGACGCCGAGGTTGTCCTTGGTGAGGAATTCGAAGTTGGTCGTGTTGCCACCGTCGAACGTCATCGCCGCTGCATTGTTCAACACCACGGTGTCGCCTGCGCCGTTCGCGCCACCATCGATCACGTTGGCCAGCACCGCGCCGTCGTTGAGGGTCAGCGTATCGTCGCCGCCACACAGATCGATGCTGCCGCTGCCACTGACGGTGCCCGACACGTTCATCGTGTCGTTGCCGGCGCCGCAGCCATAACTACCCTCCACATTCAACGTCGCTCCGCTGGCGATGACCGTGCCCAGCACGCCGCCGCTTGCGGCAACGATGCTGCCGCCGGCAGCCACGTTGAGCATGCCATCGCTGACGGTGACCAGGCTGAAGTCCGAAACCGCCGGACCATGGAGGTTCAATGTGCCCACGCCGGTCTTGTCCAGCGCCTCGAACCCGCTCACGGCGCCCAGGTCGGCGACGGTGGCGATATTGGTGTTGAAGGTATCTGTGCCGGCACCGCCGTCCACCGTACCTTGCACAACGGTACCGTCGTGGAGGGTGAAGGTGTCGTTGCCATCGCCCAGCAGCAAGCTGCCTGCTCCGGTGTCCAGCGTGCCGGCCACGTCCAGCACGTCATCGCCTGCGGTGCCGGTGTAACTGCCCTGCACGTCCAGGGTGGCGCCTGCGGCAACCGTTGTAGTCTGCGCCGAGACGCTGCCGCCTGCGCCCACGTTCAAGATGCCGCCAAGCACATTGACCGTGGTGAAGGCCGAACTCGCCGGGCCGTTGATGTTGAGCACGCCGACGTTGGTCTTGCTCAGGGTCTCGAAGTCCTGCACGGCGCCCAGGTTGGCGCTCGCCGCGATGTCGGCATTGAAGGTGTCGTTGCCTGCTCCTGCCGCCACGGTGCCGAGGATGCTGGTACCGTCGTGGATGGTCAGGGTGTCGTCGCCATCACCTAGCCCGAAGACCCCGCCCGCGGTGTCGAGTGTGCCGGTGATATCCAGCACGTCGTTGCCTGCACCCAGGTCGCCGCTGGCGAGCAGCGTGCCGCCCGCACCGATCGACACCGTATTGATACCGGCGCTGCCGGTGAGTGTCGCCGCAGTGCCACCGACCGCCTGCAAGCTGCCGTCGACGTTCAGCACGGTGTCGTCGCCCAGCGCAAAAGTCGGTGTATTCAACGTGCCGTCCACGTCCAGGGTGCCGGCATTGAGCGATGTCCCGCCCAGGAAGGCACTGGTGCCGATCAGAGTCGCGACACCAACGTTGTTCTTGGTGAGGAATTCGAAGTTGGTCGTGTTGGCGCCGTCGAGTGTCATCGCCGCTGCGTTGTTCAACACCACCGTGTCGCCTGCGCCGTTCGCGCCACCGTCGATGGCGTTGTTCAACACCGCGCCGTCGTTGAGGGTCAAGGTGTCGTCACCGCCACACAGGTCGACGCTGCCGCTGCCACTGACGGTACCCGACACGTTCATCGTGTCGTTGCCGGCGCCGCAGCCGAAGCTGCCGTCCACATTCAAGGTCCCACCGCTGCCCACCACGGTGGCAAGCGTGTTGCCAGCGGTCGCCACAACACTGGCGGTGGCGCCGATATTCAGGGTACCGCCCAGCACGCTGACCTCCTGGAGATCGGTCGCGCCCGGCCCGACGATATTGAGTACGCCCGTCCCGGTCTTGGTCACACCCTCGAAGTTCAGCAACTCGCCAAGGTCGGCGGTCAGGTTGATGTCGTAGACGCGGGTATCCAGCCCTGCACCGCCATCGATCGTGCCCAGCGCGACGGTGCCATCCTGCACCACGAAGCTGTCGTCGCCGTCGCCCAGTTCAAAGGCCCCACCCAAGGTGTCGAGTGTTCCGGCGACATCCAGCACGTCGTTGCCCGCGCCCAGGACGCCACTGGCCAGCAGCGTGCCGCCCGCACCGATCGACACCGTATTGGTGCCGGCGCTGCCGGTAATCGCAGCCGCAGTGCCACCGACGGCCTGCAACCTGCCATCGACATTCAGGGTGGAGTCGTCGCCCAGCGTGACGGTCGGTGTATTTACCGTGCCGTCCACGTCCAGGGTGCCGGCATTGATCGCGGTACCACCCAGGAAGGTACTGGTGCCGACCAGGGTCGCGACGCCGACGTTGTTCTTGGTAAGGAACTCGAAGTTGGTTGTATTGCTGCTATCGAACGCCATCGCCGCTGCGTTGTTCAACACCACGGTATCGCCCGTGCCGTTCGCGCCACCGTCGATGACGTTGTTCATCACCGCGCCATCGTTGAGGGTCAGCGTGTCGTCGCCGGCGGCCAGGCCGATACTGCCACTGCCGCCGACCGTGCCGGACAGGTCGAAGCTGTCGTTGCCCGCGCTGCCTGTGTAGCTGCCATCCACGTTCAAGGTGGTACCGGCGGCGACCGTCGTGGTGACCACGCCGTTGATCGCGGCGCTGGCACCGACGCTCAGCGTGCCGCCATCGACATTGATGGCGGTAAAGCTCGAGCTCGCCGGCCCATTGATGTTGAGCGTACCGGTGTTGGTCTTGGTCAGGGTTTCGAAATTGACCGCGCCGCCCAGCGTGGCGTTGCCTGCGATATCCGCCAGGAAGCTATCGATGCCCGCCCCACCGTCCACGGCATTCGCCAGGCCCGACAGATTGGCGCCGTCCTGGATAGTGAAGGTGTCATCGCCGTCGAGCAGGTCGACGGTGCCCGCGCCGGTCACCGTACCGGCTACGGTCATTGTGTCGTTACCGTTCGTGCCGGTGTAGCTGCCGCCCAGGTTCAACGTCGCGCCGGAGCCCACCGTAGTGTCCTGCGCCGATACCGTGGCGACTGGCCCGATGTTCAGCGTGCCGCCGAGCACCTCGACTTCCTGCAGGCCGGTCGCACCCGGACCATTGATATTGAGCCTGCCCGTGCCCGTCTTGGTCAAACCTTCGAAGTTGACCAGCGCGCCGAGGTCAGCGGTCAGGTTGATGTCATAGACGCGACTGTCCAGGCCGGCGCCACCGTCGACGGTGCCGATGACGTTGGTGCCATCGTGCACGGTGAAGGTATCGTCGCCATCGCCCAAGGCGAAGGTTGCGCCCTGTGTATCGAGCGTGCCGACCACGTCGAGTACATCGTTGCCAGCGCCCAGGTCGCCACTGGCCAGCAAGGTAGCGCCCGTCCCCACAGTGACGGTGTTGATGCCGGTGCTGCCAGTGATCGTCGCGGCCGTGCCGCCCGTGCCCTGCAGCGAACCATCCACAGTGAGCGTCGTGTTGTCGGCAAGCGTCACGGTCGGCGTAGTCAGCGTACCGTTCACATCCAGCGTGCCGCCATTGATCGCGGTGCCGCCGCTGAAGGTTTGTATACCGTTGAGCGCAGCTGTGCCGGTGTTGTTCTTCTGCAGGAGTTCGAAGTTGACGATGTCGCTGCCGTCGAGGACAAATGCGCTGGCGTTGTTCAACACGACCGTGTCGCCTGCGCCATGCGCGCCACCGTCGAGTGGATTGGCCAGCCCGCTCAGGTCAGCGCCGTCATTCAAGGTCAGTACGTCGTCGCCATCGAGCAGGTCGATAGTGCCCGCGCCATTGACCGTGCCCGACACCGTGAACGTGTCGTCGCCCGCGCTGCCAGTGTAACCGCCATCCACATTCAAGGTCGCGCCGCTCGCCACCGTGGTGGTGACCACGCCGTTGATCGCGCCGCTGGCACCGATGTCCAGCGTGCCGCCGTTGACGTTGACCGTGGTGAACGACGAAGACGCCGGGCCGTCGACATTGAGCGTGCCGATATTGGACTTGATCAGGGTCTCGAAATTGACCACGCCACCCAGGACCGCGGTGCCGGTGATGTCGGCCAACACCGTGTCCGCCGTCCCGTCTCCGCCATCCAGCGAGTTGACCAGGCCCGACAGGTCGGCGCCGTCGTTGAGGGTCAAGGTGTCGTCGCCTGCGCACAGGTCGATGGTGCCGCTGCCCGTCACCGTGCCGCCGACGGTCATCGTGTCGTTGCCAGTGCCGCAGCCGTAGCTGCCATCCACATTGAGGGTGGCGCCACTGGCGACGAGCGTACTGAGCGGGCTACCGTCAGCGGGCCCCTCCACGGTGCCATCCGGCCCGATGTTCAGCGTGCCCTCCTGCACGTCGACATTCTGGATGCTGGACGGGAATATAACGTCGTCGGTATCGCCGTTGATGTTGAGGGTGCCGACTCCGGTCTTGGTCAGGACCTCAAACTGAACCAGTGCGCCGAGATCGGCAGTCAGGTTGATATCGGCGATAGCGGTGTCGGTGCCATCAGCGCCGTAGACGACGCCATCCACCACCGCCCCGTCGTGCAAGGTCAACAGATTGTTGCCCCCGCCCAGCGAAAGCACGCCGCTGAAACTGCTGCCATTCGTATTGAGTTCACCGAACACGTCCAGCACGTCGTTGCCGCCCGCCAAGTCGCCTGTCGCGAACAGCAAGCCGCCGGCCCCGATCGTTACCGTGTTGACGTCATCGTCGCCGCCGACAAACACTTCGGTGCCACTTGAACCTTGTACCACGCCGTCGACGTTGAACGTCGTGCCGCCAGCCAGAGTTATATTCGACGCTTCCAGCGTGCCGTCCACATCCAGCGTGCCAGCCATCACATTGACGTTGGCGAATTCCTGCAGTCCGATCAGGGTCGCCGTGCCCGTGTTGTCCTTGCGCAAGGTTTCGAATTCGGTTGTGTTGCTCAGGTCGAACGTCGCTGCCAGCGCGTTGTTCAGCACCACGGTATCGCCGCTTGCGCCATCGTTGCCACCACTGACGACATTAGTGTTCAGCACAGCGCCATCGTTGAGGGTCAGCGTGTCATCGCCGCCACACAGATCGACGGTGCCGCTGCCCGACACCGTGCCGGACACAGCCATGCTGTCGTCGCCGTCACTGCAGCCGTAGCTGCCATCCACGTTCAAGGTACCGCCACTGCCAACCAGGGTGGTGAGCGTGCTGCCGGGGGTCCCCACCACGCTGCCAAGGGCGCCGATGTTCAACGTGCCGTCAAGCACACTGACTTGTTGCAGGTCGGTCGCGACGGGGCCGTTGATGTTGAGGGTACCGGCACCGGTCTTGGTCACGCCTTCAAAGCTCACCAGCGCGCCCAGGTCCGCCGTCAGGTCAATGTCGTAAACGCGGGTATCCAGGCCGAGTCCGCCATCGACAGTACCGGTGACAGTGCCATCGTGCACGATGAAGCTATCGTCGCCGTCGCCCAGTGCGAAGGTTCCGGCCTGCGTATCGAGCGTACCGAACATCTCGAGCACATCGTTGCCGGCGCCCAGATCGCCGGTCGCGGCCACGGTGCCATTGATCGTCACCGTATTGATGCCGGTGCTGCCAGTGATCGTCGCGGCCGTGCCGCCCGTGCCCTGCAGCGAACCATCGACAAGGAGCGTCGTGTTGTCGGCAAGCGTCACGGTCGGCGTCGTCAGCGCACCGTTCACATCCAGCGTGCCGCCATTGATCGCGGTGCCGCCGCTGAAGCTTTGGGTACCGTTCAGCGCAGCCGTGCCGGTGTTGTTCTTCTGCAGGAGTTCGAAGTTGACAATGTCGCTGCCGTTGAGGGCAAATGCGCCGGTGTTGTTCAACACGACCGTGTCGCCTGCGCCGTGCGCGCCACCGTCGAGTGGATTACCCAGCCCGCTCAGGTCAGCGCCGTCGTTCAAGGTCAGTACGTCGTCGCCACCGAGCAGGTTGATCGTGCCCGCACCATCGACCGTGCCCGACACCGTGAACGTGTCGTTGCCCGCGCTGCCTGTGTAGCCGCCATCGACATTCAAGGTCGCGCCGCTCGCCACCGTCGTGGTGACCGCGCCGTTGATCGCGCCGGCGGCACCGATATCCAGCAGGCCACCGCTGACGTTGACCGTGGTGAACGATGACGCCGGGCCGTCGACATTGAGCGTGCCGATATTGGACTTGATCAGGGTTTCGAAATTGATCGCGCCACCCAGGGCCGCGGCGGTGGCAATGTTGGCCGTCAACGTATCGTTGCCCAGGCCGCCGTCGATAGCGGTCGTCAGACCGCTTAGATCCGCACCCTCCTGCAACAGCAATTGATCGTCGCCATCGAGCATGGCGATGGTGCCTGCCCCCGCAACAGTGCCGGCAACGGTGAAGCTGTCAGCGCCGGTGGTGAAACCCAGGCTACCGTCGACGTTCAGCGTCGCGGCGCTGGCCACCGTGGCGTTGGTTACACCGGTAAAGCCGGCAGCGGCATTGATGTTCAGATTGCCGGCCTGCACATTGACGGTCGTGAAGTCCGAAGCAGCAGGACCTGTGAAGTTGAGTGCACCGACGCCGGTCTTGGTCAGGGTTTCAAAGCCCTGCACCGCGCCCACGTTTGCGCTGGTAGCGATATCAGTGGCGAACGTATCGGTGCCCGCGCCCGCCGTCACGGTGCCGATGAGGCTGGTGCCGCCGTGGATGCGCAGGGTGTCATTGCCGTCGCCGAGTGCGAAAGTACCGCCGTCGGTGTCGAGCGTGCCAGTCACGTCGAGGACATCGTTGCCGGCGCCCAGGTCGCCGCTGGCCAGCAAGGTCGCGCCCGATCCCACAGTGACGGTGTTGATGCCCACACTGCCGGTGATCGTCGCAGCCGTGCCGCCGGTACCCTGCAGCGAACCATCAACATTGAGCGTGGTGTTGTCGGCAAGCGTCACGCTCGCCGTAGTCAGCGCTCCGTTCACATCCAGCGTGCCGCCATTGATCGCGGTACCGCCGCTGAAGCTGTGTGTACCGTTCAGCGCAAGCGTGCCGATGTTGTTCTTCTGCAGGCGTTCGAAGTTGACGATGTCGCTGCCGTCGAGGGCAAATGCGCCGGCGTTGTTCAACACGACCGTGTCGCCCGTGCCATGCGCGCCACCGTCGAGTGGGTTGGCCAGCCCGTTCAGGTCGGCACCGTCGTTCAAGGTCAGTACGTCGTCACCTCCGAGCAGGTTGATCGTGCCCGCGCCATCGACCGTGCCCGACACCGTGAACGTGTCGTCGCCCGTGGTGCCCTGGTACGTGCCGTCCACGGTCATGGTCGCGCCCGAGGACACCACAGTGGTCTGCGGATCGACGATGGTGCCTGCAGCGATGTGTAGCGTCCCGCCCTGCACCAATACCGTACCGAACTGCGAAGTCACCGGGCCGTTGATGTTGAGCGTGCCGACATTGGACTTGATCAGGGTTTCAAAATTGATCGCGCCGCCCAGTGCCGCGGTGGTGGCGATGTTGGCCGTCAACGTATCGTTGCCCAGGCCGCCGTCGATCGCGGTCGTCAGACCACTTAGATCCGCACCCTCCTGCAACAGCAATTGATCGTCGCCATCGAGCATGGCGATGGTGCCTGCCCCCGTAACATTGCCGCCAACAGTGAAGCTGTCAGCGCCTGTGGTGAAACCCAGGCTACCGTCGACGTTCAGCGTCGTGTTGCTGGCGACCGTCGCGCTGGTTACACCGGTAAAGCCGGCAGCGGCATTGATATTCAAATTGCCGGCCAGAACGTTGACGGTCGTGAAGTCCGAAGCCGCAGGACCTGTGAAGCTGAGTGCGCCGACGCCGGTCTTGGTCAGGGTTTCAAACCCCTGCACGGCGCCCACGTCTGCGCTGGTAGCGATATCAGTGGCGAACGTATCGGTGCCCGCGCCCGCCGTCACGGTCCCGATGAGGCTGGTGCCGCCGTGGATGCTCAGGGTGTCATCGCCGTTGCCGAGTGCGAAAGTACCGCCGCCGGTGTCGAGCGTGCCGGCTACGTCCAGGACATCGTTGCCGTCACCCAGATCGCCACTGGCGATCAGGTTGCCGCCCGCTCCCACCGTCAAGGTATTCACGCCGGCACTGCCGGTTATCGTGGCTGCTGTTGCGCCAGCACCTTGCAGTGAGCCGTTGACATTTAACGTCGTGCCGTCGGCCAGTGCCACGGTGGGCGTTTCCATCGCACCCACCACATTCAGCACGCCGCCGTTGAGGGTGGTGCCGGCACTGAAGCTCTGACTGCCGGTCATGGTGGTGACGCCGCTGTTCTGCTTGAGCAGGCTTTCGAAGCCCGCGGTCGCGCCGCCACTGAAGGTCAGCGCCAGGGCATTGTCGAGCACCAACTGGTCGTTGCCGGTCCCGGCGTTGATGCCCACGCCGCTGATCACGGTGCCGTCACGCAGGATCAAGGTTTCGTCCCCCGCGCCCAGGTCGAGGGCGGCACTGCCGGTGTTGAGCGTACCTGCGAGGGTGACGTTGTCGATGCCGTCGCCCAAACTGCCGTTCGCCTGCAGCGTCGCGCCGCTGCTGATGTTGAGAGTGTTGGCGCCGGCGCTGCCGGTAAGGGTGGCTGTCGTCGCGCCTGTGCCCTGCACCGTGCCGTCCACATTCAAGGTGGTGGCGTCCGCCATCGATAGCGCCGGGGTTTCGAGCGTGCCGTTCACATCCAGCGTGCCGCCGTTGATCGCGGTACCGACGCTGTAGCTCTGGTTGCCGGTCAGGGTCAGCATGCCCGCGTTATTCTTGGTCAGTTGCTCGAAGCCACTGAAACCGCCGAAGGTCTTCGCCAGGGCGTTGTTGATTACCAGGCTATCGGTGGTGCCGGCCCCCGCGTCGATGCCGACGCCGTTGATCACGCCATCATTGATGGTCAGGGTGTCGTTGCCAGCGCCCAGGTTCAACACCGCGGCACCGGTGTCCAGCGTGCCGGTCACGGTAAGGGCATCGCTGCCATCGCCCAGGTCGCCGTTGGCGCGCAGGGTCGCACCGCTGCTGACGTTGATCGTGCTGGCGCCTGTGTCGCCAGTGATCGCGGCAGTCGCGCCGCCCGCCGCCTGCACGGTGCCGTCCACGTTAAGGATGGAGGTGCCACTCATGCCGATGGTGCCGGTGTTCAGCACACCATTGACGTCCAGCGTACCCGCGCTCACCGTGGTGGCGCCGATGCTGTTGTTCGCGGTCAGCGTGGTGGTGCCGCCGCCGACCTGGGCAAAGGTGCCCGGACCGCTCATGATGGCATTGAAGATGACCGTGTCACTGCGGTTCATCGACAAGGTCGAAGTTGCCGCATCGACGATCACGTTGCCGGTGCCTAAATTGCCCGATGTGTTGCCATCGCCGATCATCAGGTTGCCATCATTGATGACGGTGTCGCCGGTGTACGTGTTGTTGCCAGTCAGGACCCAAGTGCCGCCGCCGTTTTTGGCCAGCGTGGTGATGCCGGTGCCGCTGTTGCCGATCACGCCGGCCACGGTGTTGTTACCGGTGTTGGTGCCGCCCAGGGCGACAGTGCGCGCCACGTTCGGATTCGATAGCCCGATCGTGCCGGGATTGGTGAGGTTGATCGCGCCCGTACCGGACGATTCGAGGAACGAAACGCCACCCGCCAGCGTGAACAGTCGATCACTGCTGTCGCCCGCGCCGGTGTAGCGCAGGGTCGAGCCGTTGCCAATCACCAGGTTGGCGGCCGCACTGGACGCCGCGCCGATACCGCTGGCCGTGCCGCCATTGCTGAGTTTGCTGACCCCGAGCACGCCGCCGGTGACGGTGGTGACACCGGTGTAACTGCTGTTGTTGTTGGTCAGGATCCAGGTGCCGGCGCCGGTCTTGGTCAGCGAGCTGAGACCCGTGCCGTTGTTGTCGAGCTGCGCCGACAGCGTGTTGTTGCCGGTGTTGGTGCCATTGAGCGTCAAGGTGCGCGCCGCGTTGGTGCCGGACAACGCAATGGCACCGGCGTTGGTCAGGTTCAACGCGCCTGTGCCCGAGGCGTCCAGCGAGCCACCGCCCGTGCCGAGGGTGAACAGGCGATCGCTGCTTTGGTCCGCGCCGGTGTACGACAGGGTGGCGCCGTTGATGATCAGGTTGCTTGCCGCCGCGCTACTGGCGCCGGTGCCACTGTTGCTGCCGCCGTCGGCCAGGCAGTCGACGGCCAGGGTGCCGCCGTTGACGGTGGTGGTGCCGGTGTAGCTGTTGTTGCATCCGGACATTCGCTGGACCTGCGCGCCACTCTTGACCAGGTTACCGGCGCCAATGATGTTGCCTGCATAGGCAACGCCAGCCGTATTGTTACCCTGACTGATTGTCAGCGTCTGTCCGCCCAGGTTGATGTTGCCGCCCGTGGTGCCCCCCCCTTGCAACCACGTGAACGACTGATTGAAACCGTTGGCATCCAGCGTGGCGCCGGCCACGTTGCCCATGTTCAGGGAGCCGTTGCCAAAGGCCGTGGCTGAGCCGGCGCGCAGGATGCCGGCCTGATCGACCACTGTGCCGCCGGTATACGTATTGTTACCAGACAGTACCAGCGTGCCGGGCCCTCTCTTGTACAGGGTGCCGGCGCCGCCCACCGCTCCGCTGATGCCCAGGGTGGTCGCCGCGTCAGTGACGGTTAGCACGCCAAACCCGCTCTGCATCGTCAGCCCGCGATCGATGTTGACGTTGCCACCGGTGTAATTGAGCGTACCGCTATTGAACAGAACGTTGGAAGCAGCGCTGGTCGATGCGCCGATACCGCTTGCCTGCCCGCCATTGGCCAGACAATCAACGCTAATCCCACCGTTGTTCATGGCGGTGACGCCGGTGTAGGTATTGTTGCAACCGGACATTGTTTGGGTGCCACCGCCCTGCCTGTAGCCGCCGCTACCGCTGATGACCCCGCCGAAGGTTCCGCCGAGAACCGACGTTAGCGTGCCGGAGCCCAGGGCCACGTTGCCGAGGCCCTGTAGCGCCCCGACCGAGATATTGAAACCGTTGAGATCCGCCGTGGCTCCGCTCGCCACGCTCAGGCCGTTGTTTGAAGTGCCAAAAGCCTGGGTGGACCCAGCACGCAGAGTGCCGGCAGCGACCGTGGTACCGCCCGAGTAGGTATTGGTGCCGGAGAGCACCAGGGTACCCGGCCCGTCCTTGCGAAAACCGTCATCACCCACTGCCGTACCACTGATGGTCAGGGTAGTGGCAGCATTGCTCACGCCAATGGCACCCACGCTGCCGCCTGCACCGGGCGTGCCGAGGGTGAAACCACGGTCAGTGCTGGTCGTACCACCGAGGTAACCGAGCGTACCGCCATTGAGGACGAGATTGCCCGAGGCATTGCTGGACGCACCGATGCCGCTGACCAGGTCGCCATCGGCCAGGGTGTTGACCGCCAGCGTGCCGCCGGTGACGGTGGTGATGCCGGTGTAGTCGTTGCCCGCGTTGCCCAACGTCAGCGTGCCGGCGCCGGTCTTGGTGAACGTGGCGCCATCGGTGCTGGTGACCTGGCCGTTGAACGTCAGGTTGCTGGTGGTACCGGTGACATCGATGAGGCTGCCCAGGATCGCGCCGGACTTGGCGATGGTGAAACCGCGGTCGCTGGTCGTATTGAGACCGGTGTAGCGCAGTGTGCTGCCTTCCAGGAACAGGTTGGACGACGCCGCGGACGAGGCGCCGATGCCGCTCCCGGTGCCGCCGTTGCCGATGTTGCCGACCGAGAGGATCCCCTGCGACACGGTGGTGGCACCGGAGTAGGTGTTGTTGGTATTGGTCAACGTGACCAGCCCGGTACCGGCCTTGGTGAAACCGATTGCGCCGCCGTTGTTGACGATCTGAGACGCTATGGTGAAGTTGCCGGTGCCGTTCTGCTGGATGCCCAGCACGCCACCGCCGGAGATCCCGGTGAGCGAACCGCCTGTGATCGTCTGACTGCTGGCCCCGACCGACGGCGCAACGATGATGGTGCCATCCACGCCCAGGGTATTACCGGCGCCCACGGTCACGGTTGAGTTGGCTGCCGCGGTGTACTGCAAGCCGCCGATCTGCTTGCTGCCGCTCACCGTGCCGGAATAGGGCGAGTTCGCAGTGCCGCCGGCATCGCTGAGGATATCGTTGTTCACCCAAGTGGAAGCAATGTCCTTGTTGACATAATCCGTCGTGGTGAAGGCAAGGATGTTGCCACCGACCACCTTGGCGTAATTGGTGCCGTTGACCGTGGCCCAACCGCCCAGGGCGGAATTCGTGGTGGTGATATTGCCACTGCCCGGCAAGTTGAAATTGACCAGGCCACCGCTGTGGTTGATCGCACCCAGGTTGAGCGCCATGCTGCCGCCGGTGCCGGATGTCGCGCCAATCGTATTGTTGCCTGCGGTGACGAGGACACCGTTGAACGTCTGCGAATTGGCCTCGCTGGCGGCACCGACCGCATTGAGCACGCCGCCACCCATGTTCAGGGTCGAAGCGCTGGAAATGATGTTGCTGGTGGGCGCGGTGGCTGCACTGAAGTCCAACCGCAGCGTGCCGCCGTTGACCGTGGTCGCGCCCGTATAGGTGTTGGTCCCGGTGAGGCTCTGCGTGCTGGCCCCCGTCTTGGTGAGGCCACCGCTTCCGGTGATGTTGCCGGCATAGGCGGTACTGATACCGGCAGCAGCGTCCAGGTTCAGCGTCCCCGATCCCAGGTCGACGGTGCCGCCCGTACCAGTCAACGAGCGCACCGTGATGTCCAGATCGTTGAGATCCAGCGTACCGCCACTGTTCACGGCAACCCCACTGGTTGCTCCAAAGGCCGTGGTGCTGCCGGCGCGGAGCGTGCCGCTATTGACCGTGGTGCTACCGGTGTAGGTATTGGCGCCGCTGAGCACCCAGGTGGAAGCGCCGCTCTTGGCCACGCCGCCCGTACCCGAGATGACGCCCGAGAGGAGGTTGTCGGCACCCGTATAGCTTCCGCCGAGCGTGCCGGTGTTGCTGAGTGCCAGGTTGCCGCTGAGCGCAAGCGCGCCGGTGCCGTCGTTGTTGATCGCGCCGCCGTTGAGCCCCCATGTCCGATTGCTGTTGTCGCCAGCGCCAGTGTAAGACAAGGTGCCATTGGTGATGCCGATGCCACCACCCGTGCCGGTGCCAAAGGAACTGGCGGTGCCAGTGTCCTTGAGAGAACCGGCCCGCACGGTTACGCCGTTGATGTTGGTGGAGGTCGTATACGTATTGGCGTTGCCAAGGGAGATGGTTCTTCCGGCGCCACCGGTATAGGAAACCAACCCATTGCCTGAAATGATGCCCAGCAATGACATGTCGGCGTTATTGGCAGTGAAGCTGGTGCCATAGGTGCTGCCACCGGACACGACCATGTTGCCGGTCAGTGTCAATGTGCCTGTCCCTATGTTGCGGAAGGTGAGCGGCGCCACAGTACCCGCGGCATTGAGTTGCCAGTTGCGGTTGGAACTGCTGCCGGCACCGAAATAGCTCAGGGTTGCACCAACACCACCGCCGGACCCAAGCGTGATGGTGCCATTGGCCACTGTTGTTGGCGCACCCAGGGAACTGGCCACGCCCAGATCGGCGATGGAGTTGAACGAAAAGCTGCCGCCATTCCCGTTACCGAAAATGGTCGCCCCGGTATAGTTGCTGGCGGCGTTGGTGAGGCTGACACCATTATTGAGCCTGAGCCCGCCAGCGCCGGTGAAGCGGGCCGAGCCCACGCCGGCACCGGCCAGCAGGAGGGTGCCGCCGGTGACGGTGATGTTGCGGCTCGCGGCGAGGGCAGCCGTGCTGCTCAGGTTTGTGCCGCTGGCCATGGTGACGCCGTTGCCCGCCACACCCAGCGCCGAATCGCCGTTGAGGGCCAGGCCACCGGCATTGACCAGCACGTCTCCGCTGAAGGTGTTGACGCCGTTAAGGCTGAGGAGGCCGGCCCCCGTCTTGGTCAGACCCGCGCTGCCCGCCAGGATCGAGTTGATGGTAACGGTGCCACTGGTGTTGATGGTGGGCGTGATCCCCCCCAGGGTCAGGGTACTGCCGGTGAGGGTGTAACCGGTGGTCTGGAAAGTGAGGTTGTGAACGGTGATCGGTGTGCCCAGGGTCACGGTACCGGCGGTGCCGGCGAAAATGGCGTCGTACAGGGCGGCGTTGTTCCAGGAACTGTAGGGGCCGCTGGCGCCGTCGCCGTTGGGGCTCCAGAAAGCGCTGGTGAGATTCCAGGCGCCGCTACCACCGGAGCCCAGTGCCGTGCCATTGGTATCCCAATACCGGTCGACTGCCTGCAGCATAGGGCTGAACACCATGCCCGCCGACAGCACCAGGCCTACCTTGCGTAGCTTGCCCCCCCGCCGCCCGCCGTTGCGGCCTTTGCCATGGGATTTCGCATACTCGCTGACTGCTACGAAAGTACCAGCACTGGCACTCCATACAACGCGAAATACATGATTCATGGTCATTCCCTTTTTTTCTTATATAGGTTGTGCCCTGCCGATCTGCCCGCTCAACAGTTGCGCGCTGACAACCACACGCATCACGTGCACGCCGATACCTCAAATCTAGGCAGAAAGGCCACTAAGAAGATTCTGAAAATGCGCAAGTAGCCCGTATGGCGCAGCGTACGGCTGTTTCCACCAAGGAAATCAGGGGCATCATCGAGGCCTTGCAGCAAGGCAGTCGCCAAGCCGTCGAGGCCATGCAGGACAGTCACAAAGGTGTGGAGCGTTGTGTCGAAGACAGTCAGTTGGCGGCGCAGATGTTGCTGGCAGTGGGCAGTGATATCGCACGGATCGATGAGCTTAACGGGCGAATTGTCAGCACCACCCGCGAGTAATCCACGGTGAGCCTGGAGATTGTCGGGCGCTTGCAGTCAGTGCAGGACATTGCGCAGGAGACCGCGGACGACGTTGAGTACCTGGCGTTGAGCAGTCGGCGCTTGCCACCGATTGCTACGCGGCTGGATGCGCTGGGGCGTACGTTTCATCAGTGATGGCGACGGTGGCGGGGAACCCTCAAGAGCCCCCTCACCCTAACCCTCTCCCGGAGGGAGAGGGGACTGACCCGGTTGAATGTTCGATATTCTGCGACCTGAAAGTTCCGAGCCGAACTCAGGCCTGGAAAAACATGAGGATCGAGTGTGGGAGAGCGAACTGACCGTGGTGTTTTTCCGGTCTGCATCGACCTGAAACTTCGGGTCGAACTCAAACCTGGAAAAACCTGAAGATCTGCTCCCTTTCCCCCTCTCCCCCTTGGGGGCGGTCCGACGTTTCGGGAGGGTTGGGGTGAGGGGGTTGGTTCTTACAGGCTCGGCAGCAACTTCGCCGACACCAGTTCGTTCAGGCAGCGCGAAGCCAACAACTCAGTGGCTGCATTAATGTCCGGAGCAAAGAACCGGTCCTTCTCATAAAACGGCACTTCCTTACGCAAAATCGCCCGAGCCTTCTCAAGCGCTGGCGAAGTCTTCAGGCCATTGCGCAAATCCAGCCCCTGAACCGCCGCCAGCCATTCCACCGCGAGAATCCCGCGGGTGTTTTCGGCCATTTCCCACAGGCGCTTGCCCGCAGCCGGGGCCATGGACACGTGGTCTTCCTGGTTGGCGGAAGTCGGCAGGCTGTCCACCGAATGCGGGTGGGACAGTGCCTTGTTTTCGCTGGCCAGTGCCGCAGCGGTCACCTGGGCAATCATGAAGCCGGAGTTCACGCCGCCATTGGCCACCAGAAACGGCGGCAGTTGCGACATGTGCTTGTCCATCATCAGCGAGATGCGGCGTTCGCTCAGGGAGCCGATTTCAGCGATGGCCAGGGCCATGTTGTCGGCGGCCATGGCCACCGGTTCCGCGTGGAAGTTACCGCCGGAGATCACGTCGCCTTCAGCAGCGAATACCAATGGATTGTCCGATACGGCGTTGGCTTCGACAGCCAGCACTTCGGCCGCCTGACGGAACTGGGTCAGGCAGGCGCCCATGAC
This sequence comes from Pseudomonas sp. GW821-FHT09H03, assembly GCF_059415945.1. Lineage (NCBI taxonomy): Bacteria > Pseudomonadati > Pseudomonadota > Gammaproteobacteria > Pseudomonadales > Pseudomonadaceae > Pseudomonas > Pseudomonas sp. GW821-FHT09H03. The sequence goes on from NZ_JBWKOF010000012.1 coordinate 62,545, forward strand.
TTGCGGCTGGCAGCGCAGGGAGTACGGGTCCTGGACCTTTTCGCAGTTCTCGTGGGAGTCGGAAACCTCACTGCGCTCGCCCAGCAGATCGCGGTAAGCGGCAGCGGCGTCGATCTGGCCTTTCTGGCCACGAGCGGCGTGGATGCGCGCATCGAACGGCGAGCGCGAGCCCAGCACGGCTTCAACGGTCAGGCCACCGAGGGCCAGGGCGCCGGCGAACAGATCTTCGCCTTCGAACAGGCCACGCAGGGCGAAAGCGGTGGACACCTGAGTACCGTTAAGCAGCGCCAGGCCTTCTTTCGCGGCCAGGGTCAGCGGGGTCAGACCGGCGACTTTCAGCGCTTCGGTCGCTTCCATCCACTCACCCTTGTAACGCGCCTTGCCTTCACCCAGCAGCACCAGCGACATGTGCGCCAACGGTGCCAGGTCGCCGGATGCACCGACTGAGCCTTTGAGCGGAATGTGCGGGTAAACCTCAGCGTTGATCAGGGCGATCAGCGCGTCGATCACCACCCGGCGGATACCGGAGAAACCACGGCTGAGGCTGTTGACCTTGAGCACCATGATCAGCCGCACCAAGTCATCGCTGATCGGCTGGCCGACACCGGCGGCGTGGGACAGCACCAGCGAGCGCTGCAGGTTTTCCAGGTCTTCGCTGGCGATACGGGTCGAAGCCAGCAGGCCGAAACCCGTGTTGATGCCATAGGCGGTGCGGTTCTCGGCGAGGATCTGCTCCACGCAGGCAACGCTGGCTTCGATCTGGGCCGAAGCGCTGTTGTCGAGGGTCAGTTTCACCGGCTGCTGATAGACATCTCGCAGCTGGGCGAGGCTCAGTTGGCCAGGGATAATTTTGAGTGTGTGCATCTTAAGGTTCCTTTAACCGAGGGGACTGACTGATCGCTTGAAAATTGAAACCTACTTCAAGTTGCCACTGAGAAATTGCTGCAGGCGTTCGCTCCTGGGATTGCCCAGCACGTCTTCGGGCACGCCCTGCTCTTCCACCCGCCCCTGGTGCAGGAACAACACCTGGTTCGACACTTTGCGTGCAAAGCTCATTTCGTGGGTGACCATGATCATGGTCCGGCCTTCTTCGGCCAGCCCCTGGATGACCTTGAGCACCTCGCCGACCAACTCCGGGTCCAGGGCCGAGGTCGGTTCGTCGAACAGCATGATCTCCGGCTCCATGCTCAGCGCCCGGGCAATGGCGACGCGCTGCTGCTGACCGCCCGAGAGAAACGCCGGGTACTGATCGGCGACCCGCAATGGCAGCCCTACTTTGTCCAGGTAACGCCGGGCGCGCTCTTCGGCGTCCTTCTTGCTGACGCCAAGCACCCGGCGCGGCGCCATGGTGATGTTGTCCAGTACGGTCATGTGGCTCCAGAGATTGAAATGCTGGAACACCATCGCCAGACGTGTGCGCAAGCGTTGCAGCTCATTGGCGTCGGCCACGCGCATACCATGGCGGTCATGGGTCATGCGAATCAGCTGATTGTCCAGGCTCATGGCACCGTCGTTGGGCGTTTCCAGGAAGTTGATGCAACGCAAAAAGGTGCTTTTGCCCGAACCACTGGCGCCGATCAGGCTAATCACATCACCCGTTTTGGCGTTCAGCGAAACACCCTTGAGGACTTCGTGGTTGCCGTAGCTTTTGTGCAGGTTTTCAACGGTGAGTTTGTACATGTGCAAGCCTTCTGAATTAATGAGCCGGGCCGAGAAACGACAGCCAGCGGCGCTCGGCCAGGCGGAACAAACCGACCAGAGAGAACGTGACGACCAGATAGATCACAGCGGCAATACCGAAGGACTGGAAGGTCATGAAGGTCGCCGAATTGGCGTCCCGGGCAACCTTGAGAATGTCCGGCACGGTGGCGGTAAAGGCGACGGTGGTCGCGTGCAACATCAGGATCACTTCATTGCTGTAGTTCGGCAGCGAGCGGCGCAGGGCTGACGGCATGATGATGTAGGCATACAGTTTCCAGCCGTGCAGGCCATAGGCCTTGGCCGCTTCGACCTCACCGTGGTTCATGCTGCGGATCGCCCCGGCGAAGATTTCCGTGGTGTAGGCGCAGGTGCTCAGGGTGAACGCCAGGATGGTGCAGTTCAACGCATCACGAAAGAACGCATCGAGCACAGGTTGGGTACGGACTGCGGCGATGCTGTAGATACCCGTGTAGCAAATCAGCAACTGGATATACAGCGGCGTACCGCGAAACAGGTAGGTGTAGAACTGCACCGGCCAACGTACCCAAATCTTCGTTGAAACCCGGGCTATCGATAACGGAATCGCCATCAGAAAGCCGAAAAAGATTGAGGCGCTGAGCAGCCAGAGCGTCATGGCCAGCCCGCTGACGTGATGGCCGTCGCGAAACAGGAAAGGCTGCCAGTACTGCTGTAGAAGTTCGATCATCTCACGGCCTCCCGGGTGCCTGCACCGTAGACGATTTGCAGACGACGCAAGACGAAGTTCGAAACAGTGGTAATCATCAGGTAGATAAAGGCGGCCAGCACCAGGAAAAAGAACAGCTGATAGGAACTCTTGCCCGCGTCCTGGGCCACCTTGACCAGATCGGCCAGGCCAATGATCGAAACCAGCGCGGTGGCCTTGAGGATCACCATCCAGTTATTGCCGATGCCCGGAAGGGCAAAGCGCATCATCTGCGGGAACACCACGAAGCGAAAACGCTGGGCACGGGTCAGGCCGTATGCTGTGCCGGCTTCCATCTGCCCGCGTGGGACGGCAAGGATGGCACCACGAAATGTCTCAGTGAAATACGCCCCGTAAATAAAACCCAGGGTGATTACCCCGGCACCGAACGGGTCGATCTCGATATATTCCCAACCCAGTGCTTCGGTCAGGCTGGTCAGTCCGGTTTGCAAGCTGTAATAGATCAGCAGCATCAACACCAGGTCTGGTACCCCACGGATCAGCGTGGTGTAGGCCTGCGCCAGAGTCCGCAGCAGGGCCAGCTTCGAAAGCTTGGCACTGGCGCCGAGCAGGCCCAGGACAACACTCACGAGCAAGCACAGAAAGGATAATTTGATCGTCATCCAGGAGCCTTGCAGCAACAACGGGCCAAAGCCCTTAAGGCTGAAAGCTGACAGCCCCAGAATCTGCAATAGGTTTTCTAACATGATGCAGCCCTTCGTATATCAAGAAGGCGTCCATCCGGGGATGGACGCAGTCTCCAGGTTGCCCCGGTTGAGTAACGGTGACTCAAGTCCCTTGCGTACAAGAGATTTAAAGAAGCGTTACAGAATGTTCAGCGGGTAATTGACGATCAGGCGAATGTCATCGCAGCCAGGGCCGATATCGTTGTTGTTGGCGGCATTGATGTAAGCATCGTTAGCGCGCAAGTACGCGGCACGTACGCGAAAGGAAAGATCTTTGGCGGGACCGTCCTGCATCACATATTTGACTTCAACATTGAGCTCGCGCTCGCGACCTTCGGGGCCTTCCGTCGTACGTATGTTGTCACCGTACACATAGCGAGTCATGAAGCTCAGGCCTGGTACGCCGTAGCCCGCCATGTTCAGGTCATAGCGAGCCTGCCAGGAACGTTCTTGTTCGCCATCAAAGTCGGACATCTGGATGGAGTTGGCGACGTATACGGTGTCGCTGCCGTCTACGCCGTAAGCGTAGGGGCTGTCACCGGTAGAGCGCTGAAAAGCAACAGTGACTCTGTGTGCGCCGAAGCTGTAGGCCGTTGCAAGGCTCCACAGGTTATTGTCGATATTGCCGGAGAGATCTTGCCCCTGGCTTTTGGTGTTGTAGGCATTGAGGTCAAAGTTCAGTGCCTGGCCTTCGACGGTAGGCAGGTTGTAGTTGATGTTGATGTATTGCTTCTTGAAGTGGTCCTCAACATCGGAAGCGGCGACACCCGCAACAAGGTCCGGGGTGAACTTATAGGTCGCACTGACGAAATCGGCCGAGTCCAGGCCCGCACTATCATTAAACTGGCCCGTCTGTGTACGAAGTGCGGTGAAGTGGCCGAGGTTAAATTCCAGTCCCTTTATTTCGCTACTGGTCACCAGGGTGCCGGTGGCGACTTCTGGCAGCAGGCGGCTGTCGCTGGTGCTGAATACCGGATTGACAACCACTTGGTTGCCATATTTTGCGACGGTGTCAGAAACGCGGAGTTTGACTGCGCCACCAGCGGCCGACTGGGTTTTAGCTTCTGAGCCGTCATTGTCGAGCTTGAACTGGCCATTGCCGGCGCGCCCCTTGCCACCGTCGAGCTTGACGGTCCCCATGGCATACGCATCCATACCCACACCGATGATCCCTTGCGTAAAACCTGAGGTGTATTTGATTCGCTCAGCTGCACCGGTATCCTGACGATAACCGCTTTTACCACCGTTGGTGGGGTTGCTGTAACCATGCTTGAAGTCGCGATTCATGTACTCGAGGCGAGTCAGGATTGAGAGGGTGCTGTCTTCAACGAAACCCTTGGCATCGCCCTGGGATGAGGCCATTGCCATAGGCGAGATGCTGGCGGCAACAGACAGGGCAATAATGCTCCATTTCATCATACACATCGTGTTTTGCTCTTTTTATTATTGAAAGTACCGTCATCCCCATCAGATTTTATCGGGGGAGACATTTTTTGGTTCGGTACAATTTGTCCGCGCGCCCTCCTTGGCATACAACTAAAAACACGATGACTGTCGCTTAACTTCAGAACTGGCAATACCCGTCAAAGCCAACGATCAAGACCCCTTTACGTGGATGCGCCATGTTGGAAGGGCTGCCTTTGACTTCAGCGGGTGAAAATCAGTACCTAAAGTTGATAATTCATCATCTGTTTTTTAGATCATTCAATATTGACGACTCAGAGCAGTGACTGACTACCAAACTCATTTGCCGTAGATATCAAAGTTGAAATATTTACCTGCAAGCTTGTCGTATTCGCCCGATGCACGAATGCTTGCAATCGCTGTATTAAGTTTGTCCCGAAGAGGGTCGTCACCTTTTCTGATCCCGATCGCGACACCGTCACCGGTCAAGCGCTTATCGACAACGACATCACCGGCAAAAGCAAAGCCCTGGCCTTGGGGTTTTTGCAAAAAACCCATATCGGCTTGTACCGCCGGTTGAAAAGCAGCGTCGAGCCGTCCACCGATCAAGTCCATGTAAACTTGATCCTGGGATTGATAGGTCTGAATGTTGACGCCTTTAGCAACCCACTCTGCCTTGGCGAAATTCTCTTGGGACGAACCTTGCATTACGCCAATGGTTTTGCCTTTCAATGACTCCACGGTTGGTAGCAGACCGGAGTTTTCTTTGGCGATAAGGGCCGATGGGCCGCTGTACAGCCGATTACTGAAATCCACTTGTTTGCGGCGCGCCTCAGTAGCAGTGAACGCCGACAGAATGCCGTCAAACTTCTTGGCCTTCAAAGCCGGGATCATGCCGTCGAAAGGTTGCTCGACCCAAACGCAATGAACCTTGAGTTCGGCACAAATTGCATTACCGAGATCAATATCAAAACCACTCAGGGAACCGTCCGGTTCTTTAACCTCAAAGGGCGGATAACTTGGGTCTACCCCAAACTTGATTTCAGGATCAGCCTGAGCACTCGCTACGATACTGAGACCCAGTAGGGTTGATGCAAAAAGCGTGTTGTGTCGAAACATAATCACCTCGTTATTAGATTTAGATCGGCAATACGTTAACTTTGCAGCTCAGGGATTCAACGGTAAAAAGCGTTCAGTCAGTTTGACCCAGTACGTCGCTGCCAACGGCAGGCAGTCATCGTTGAAGTCGTAACCGGGGTTATGCACCATGCAGCCACCCTCGCCTTCGCCGTTACCAATAATCAGGTAACAACCTGGGCACTTCTCCAGCAGGAAGGCAAAATCTTCACTGCCGGTTAGTGGCACCATATTGGCGATGAGACCGTCCTCACCCAGCCATTCAAGCGCAACTTCACGTGCCAGCGCTGTCTCCTCAATGTGGTTGATCAGCACCGGATAGCTGCGGGTGTACTCAACTTCGGCACAAGCTCCAAAGCTTTGGGCCTGCGCCTGGGCCAACTCGGTAATTCGGTTTTGCAGCAGATCTCGCACCTGCGCATTGAGCGCTCGTACCGACAGGTGCATTTCGGCGCTATCGGGAATGACATTGCACGCCTTGCCCGCATGGATAGAGCCCACGGTGATAATGGCGGTATCGAGCGGATTGACGTTACGCGATACCACACTTTGCAGCGCCATCACGATCGAAGCGCTGACCACCACCGGGTCGACGGCCTTGTGCGGCATCGCCCCATGGCCACCCAAGGCGCTCACACGAATGGTGACGTCGTCGGCCGAAGCCATGTAGGGACCGGCCAGAAAACCGAATTTGCCCACGGGGTAGCCAGGCATATTGTGCAAGGCGAACACAGCGTCGCACGGAAACAGTTCAAACAGCCCGTCCTTGAGCATTTCATTGGCGCCGCCACCATTTTCCTCGGCAGGCTGGAAAATCATGTGCAGCGTGCCCTTGAACGGCTTGTGCTCAGCCAGGTATTTCGCCGCAGCGAGCAACGAGGCGGTATGACCGTCGTGGCCACAAGCGTGCATTTTCCCATCGACCTGGCTTGCATAGGCCAGGCCGGTGGTCTCCTGGATAGGTAACGCATCCATATCGGCCCGCAGGCCCAGGGAGCGGCCCTCGCCATTGTGCAGGGTGCCAACCACGCCGGTACCGCCCAACCCACGATGCACGGCGTAGCCCCAGCGTTGCAGGCAATCGGCGATCAGGTCACTGGTCACGAATTCCTCAAAACTAAGTTCCGGGTGCGCATGAATGCGGTGGCGCAACTCGATCATTTCGTCCTGAATATCGCGGATACCGGCTAATACGGCGTCGTGCTGCATAATGGGGCTCCTGGTCGGCATGGGGGGTTGGTTCCTAGCATAAGTAGCCACCTGCGACCTCGGGAGACCCAAATTAGTTACACTGGCAACCGTTGGTTGCCCCCCATCGCCATCGTTTCGAGTAAAACCGCCATGAAAGTTCATCAACTGCAAGCTTTGGTCGCCGTTGCCGATACCGGCAGCATTCGCGCTGCGGCACGCCTGCTGGACCTCTCCCATGCGGCGGTGACCAAATCGATGCGCGAGTTGGAAGCAGAGGCCCAATTGCCGTTGGTGATGCGAACCGCCCGAGGGATCGACTTCACCGAGACCGGCCGCATGCTGCTGGGACATGCGCGGCTGGTCGTCAGCCAGCTAGACCGAGCCAATACCGAGCTTGCAGAATTGCGCGGCGAGATAACGGGGCGGCTATCCATTGCGGTCACGCCCTGGATCATGCTGACCTTTCTGACCCAGGCGGTGCAGCACTTTCGTCAGTGCATGCCGGGTGTGCAACTGGAAATCTTCGAGGGCTTGACCGCCGTGGCGCTGCCGCGCTTGCGCGAAGGCTCGCTCGATTTTGCCGTCGGCCCTGTGACGCCGACCATGTCGTTACAGGAATTCGACAGCACGCCGTTGTTGACCTATGAAATGAGCGTCATCGCCAGGCGCGATCACCCCTGCGCTAACGCGACCTCCTTGCATCAACTGCTGGAGCAGGATTGGGTGGTCAATTACACGCCGTCCAACTACGGCGTCTTCATGCAGGAGCTGTTCTGGCAACATGGTGCACAGATCGATCGAGCCCGGTTGCACTGCGCCCACTCAACCTCGCTGCTGTTCGAAATGGTGCGACATGGGGGCATGCTTACCCACTGCCCAAGCGTGATGATGGCCACCGAATCTATGCAGGGCTGGGTGACTGCGCTACCGCTGCAGGAGCGTTTCGACAGCAGCCAACTGGGTGTCATCACCCGACGCAACGCTGTGCTTGGTACGGCGGCGCAATGTTTCAAGGAATGCCTGCTAACGGAGATAAAACGACGGTCCCGGTCGGCGGCTGCGGCGGATCGGGCGTTGTTTGATGTACTTACGCTGTTATTTTGATGAAGGCTTTTTAACGACCGTTTGAGTTCGATTGCAGATCTTCTTCGACAGTCAGCAAGCAAGCAGTTAGAACGCTAGCGGCCGGATTTAACTATGAACTCATGGTCGCAACACGTGAGGATGCTCTCCTGTCCGGGCATTTGCATGTTGCCGGATCAGGTGCTTCACTCACCCCGGCACACGGGGAAAGACGCGGGGTGTCGCCAGCAATATCTTTGCCCACGCAACTCAATAGCCTCGCAGGAATGTGATAGCCGGCCGGAGGCTTGCGCCATCATATTACCTCGGCAAGGTTCGGCCTGGTCGACGATCTGCACTTTCATTGACCCAAGTCTAAAAGACGTGCGGTCGAGTCTGGATAATTTCTTTTTTTGGATTTCAGATAGGCCATAGATGACCGCCCAGATCTTTACCGTTCATGGACTGGTGAGTTTCACCCTCGCCATTCTTCTGCTCTTTCTGGGCAAGACGCTTGTCCAGCACAGCACCCTGCTGCGCCGCTACTGCATTCCCGAAGCGGTGGTCGGCGGGTTTGTCTGTGCGGCGGTCACGAGTATTCTGTATTTCGGCCTCGGTATTCAGGTCGAGTTCGATCTGGCAGTTCGCGACACCCTGCTGCTCTACTTCTTTGCCGGCATCGGCTTGCGCTCGGACATGCGCCAACTGATCAAGGGCGGGCGCCCGCTATTGATCCTGCTGGTGCTCGCGACCGTGTTTATCTTGCTGCAGAACACCCTGGGCATGGGCATGGCCGAGTTGTTCGGGCTGGACCCCAAGGCCGGCCTGATGGTGGGCTCCATCTCCCTTACCGGTGGGGTGGGTACCGCTTTGGCCTGGGCGCCGCTGTTCGTCGAAAAGCTGGGCATTGAGAACGCCCACGAACTGGGGATCGCCAGCAACACCGTCGGCCTGATTGCCGCGTGTGTAATCGGCGGCCCTATCGCCAACCGCTTGATCCGTCGCCATCACATCACCCCTTCCAAGGATCCCGAGCTGGAAGTCGGCGTTCTGGAGCATCAGCAAAGCAAGCCTCTGGATTACTACGATGTGCTTTGGGCGTGGATGTGGCTCAACCTGGCCTTGATGCTCGGCTACGGCCTCAACCTGCTGCTGGCCGACAGCGGTATCACCCTGCCCAAGTTCGTCAGCTGCCTGTTCGCCGGTATCGTCATTCACCACATCGTCCATGCCCTGATTGGCGACAAGCGTCTGAAATCCTGGAGCGGCGCCAGCCAGGGCCTGTCGCTGATTTCCGATGTCAGCCTGGGCATGTTCCTGACCATGGCCCTGATGGGCCTGCAGTTGTGGCAGCTCAGCGGTGCGCTGCTGTTCATTACGTGCGCTTTGTCCCTGCAGATCCTGATGACCGTGCTCTATACGTACTTTGTGGTGTTCCGCTGCATGGGCCGTGACTACGAAGCCAGCGTGATCGCCTCAGGCTTCGGCGGTATTGCCCTGGGCTCCACCGCGACGGCCATCGTCAACATGACCACCGTCACCCAGAAGTACGGAGCCGCGCACCAGGCTTTCCTCATCGTGCCGCTGGTGTGCGGCTTCTTCATTGACCTGGTCAACGCCGTGATCATCGGGATGTTCAGTGGCATCTAAGCTGCGCATCCAGCGATAATGGATGCCATACCCCGAAAGTAGAGCAGCGGATTGAACATCGATACCCGCATCAAATTCCGGCACCTGGTGTGTTTTCTCGAAGTGGCGCGCCAGGGCAGCCTGGCCCGCGCCTGCGACACGTTGGCCATCAGCCAGCCGGCGCTGTCCAAGACGCTGAAGGAGCTGGAGTCGCTGCTCGAAGCTACGTTGTTTGAACGGGGTAAAAAGGGCTCGACGCTGACCGAGGCCGGCGTGGCCTTTTTGCGCTATGCCGGGCCGAGCGTGCAATCGCTGCGCGAAGGGGTCAACAGTTTGCGCTCCGGGGTGCATGAGCCCATTACCGTGCAGCTGGGTGTGCTGTCCACTGTCGAAAGCCTGCTGATTCCGGAGGTTGTCTGCCGCTTGCATGAGCGCCACCCCGCCCTGGTGATCAGTGTGGTGACCGGGCCAAGTGCCTATCTGCTGTCGCGCCTGCGGGTCGGTGAGCTGGACCTGGTGGTGGGCAGAATGACCGACAGCCCGTTGATTCAGGGATTGTCGTTCGAACATCTCTACAGTGAATCCATGACGCTGGTCGTACGCAACGGCCATCCGGCGCTCGCTGAGTCACCGGGGCATAAACACCTCGAAGACTATCCGCTGGTATTGCCGTCGGCCGGCACGACGATCCGCAAATTCGCCGACAGCCTGTTTGTGCAGCACGGGATAACGCCCTCCCGTCAGCGCCTGGAGACCCTGTCGGTTGCCTTGAGCCGGCGCTACGTGCAACGCAGCCAGGCCATCTGGGTCGCCCCACTTGACGCGGTCAGACAGGACTTGCGCCAGGGTGAACTGGTGGAACTGGACCTGGGTATGCGTGAACCTGGGGGTTCGGTGGGGCTTTGCACCAACCCTGCATTGCCGCTGAACCAGGCGGCGCAATGGTGCGTGGAGGCCCTGCGCGAGGTCGGTCAGGAGTACCGGGAAGGGAAGTATCCATAACCATCTGGATATGGATAAAGTCGTTTTTTTCAATGTTGGGTCGGGATTTTTTAGAGGAAAGTGGCCTACATGTCACTGCCAGCGCAGTGCCTGCCTCTGTCCAACCATAACAACAGGAAAAACGACATGTCTGATGCGCACGACAGCCGCTTCGTCATTCGTGACCGTAATTGGCATCCCAAAGCCCTGACTCCGGACTACAAGACTTCGATCCTGCGATCGCCGCGCCAGGCACTGGTGAGCATCCCGCAATCGGTATCCGAGACCAGCGGCCCGGACTTTTCCCATCTGAAGATGGGCCAGCACGATAACGATCTGCTGTTGAACTTCAACCACGGCGGCCTGCCCATCGGCGAACGCATCATCGTCGCCGGTCGCGTGTGTGATCAGTACGGCAAGCCGATTCCTCACACTCTGGTGGAGATGTGGCAGGCCAATGCCGGTGGCCGTTACCGGCACAAAAAAGACAGTTACCTGGCGCCCCTTGACCCCAACTTCGGCGGCGTCGGCCGTGCATTGACCGACCGCGATGGCAACTACAGTTTCCGCACCGTAAAACCCGGCCCCTACCCATGGCGCAACGGTCCCAACGATTGGCGCCCGGCGCATATCCATGTCTCCATCAGTGGCCCGTCCATTGCCACGCGTTTGATTACCCAACTGTATTTCGAAGGCGATCCGCTCGTTCCCATGTGCCCGATCGTCAAGTCGATCGCCAATCCGGAGGCGGTGCAGAGCCTGATCGCCCGGCTGGATATGAGCATGGCCAATCCCATGGATTGCCTGGCTTATCGCTTTGATATCGTCCTGCGCGGCCAGCGCAAGACCCACTTCGAAAACTGCTGAGGAGGCCTGCGTATGCCCGTTCAACTTCTGCCGGAAACTGCATCGCAAACCGCCGGCCCTTATGTGCATATCGGCCTGGCGCTGGAAGCCGCCGGCAACGCGCCGCGCGAGCAGGAAATCTGGAACGAAATGGCCAAGCCTGGCGCACCAGGCGAGCACATTTTATTGATGGGCCACGTCTATGACGGTAATGGTCAGCTGATCCGCGACGCCTTTCTGGAGCTCTGGCAGGCCGATCATGAGGGTGTCTACGACAGCGCTTACGACCTGGATAAACCGTTCAACGGTTTTGGCCGTACCGCCACCACCGAAGCCGGTGAATGGACTGTCAGGACGGTGAAGCCTGGCGTTGTGAAAAACGCTGCGGGCGTCCCTATGGCCGCGCATATCAACGTGGCGCTGTTTGCCCGTGGCATCAACATCCACTTGCAAACCCGCCTGTATTTCGACGACGAATCCCAGGCAAATGCGCTGGACCCGGTATTGAACCTGATCGAACAGCCCCACCGTCGCGAATCCCTGATTGCCAGGCGTTGCACTGTGGATGGCAAATTGGCTTACCGCTTCGACATTCATCTGCAAGGTGAAGCGGAAACCGTGTTCTTCGATTTCTGACGCCCCCACGCAAGGTGTTGAGACGCAAGCGCTCAACACCTGCGGTGTCTGTCCTGGACGATCGTAAGAAGATCCCCTCACAAGCCTCCTGTGCGCCCACTGGTCGACCTCGCCTTGATCTATAGATTCTAATTACCTATCTTTGAGTCTATGGATTCAGAGAAGGTATTGAACATGGCAGTCCCTCTCAAAGAACAGGCATTCACCAAGAACCAGTGCGTGGCGGGCCTGCGGGCAGCGGTCGGCATTCTGGAAAAATGGGCCGCGTCCAGCGATCAGGCCTGTCGCATCCTGCGTATTTCCCGCAGCACCTACACCCGCGCGCGCCAGCGTGACGTCGAATGGGCGGTAGCACTGGATTCTGATCAGATGCAGCGCGTCAGTTTTGTGCTGAACATGCATGCCACATTGCGCCTGGTGTTCGATAACCCGGAAAACGTTTATGGCTTTGTGTCGATGGCCAACTACAACGAGTTTTTCAACGGGCGTTCACCGCTGGAGATCATGGCCCAGGGCGACATGGTCTCGTTGTATGAAACCTTCCGCCGCCTTGATGTGCTGCGGGGCGCGCAATGGTAACGGTGGGCGAACTGCCAACCTTTGCCGGGCAATCGTTGCAGGCTTATCGGCTGGTCAATTCGAAATTTCCACCCATTGCGCTGTTTGAAGACGTGGCGGACGCCGATGAGTTTGACGTTTTGTTCGAGATTCAGGCGCTGACCAATCCACGGCTGAGGAATGAGGTGGGTCAGCTTGAGTGGATTGCCCGGGGCGAGATCCCGTTCGGAATTGTTGGCTGTTCTTACGCGACGGCGCCCTTTACTCATGTGAATCCTGCGGGTTCGCGGTTCAGCGATGGCAGTTTCGGGGTTCTGTACCTGGCCGATTCGATGGAGGCGGCGCTGGCTGAGGTGCGCCATCATCAGAGTGTGTATTGGTCGAATGTGCCGGGGCTGAACTATGAGCGGTTTGTGTTCCGGGGGTTGTCTTGTGCATTTGTAGACACCGGAATGAAGGATGCCACGGCCCTGCCGATCAGCGATGCGGTGTATGCGCCGGATGATTACAGTCATTCCCGGTTGTTGGGCTGGGCGGTCAGGGATACAGGCTGCCCGGGCTTGCGGTATCACTCGGTGCGCATGCAGGGTAGTTTTTGCTGGGCGTTGATGACCCCGCGACCGGTTGCATCGATTGTGCAGTCGGCGCATTACGAGATGGTGTGGAATGGGCAGATTACCAGTGTCAGTCAGATCAGGGAGGCTTGATCGGGTTGCCAGGGCTTGCCTGAGAGGATGGGGTTTTCGCTGTGGTCCGGGTATGGGTTTTCACTTTGGAACCAGCCCTCACCCTAGCCCTCTCCCACTGGGAGAGGGGACTGACCGAGGTGTTTAGTCGGGTTACATCGACCTGAAAGATCGCGTTGAACTCGGGTTTGAAAACAGCCCAGCCTGGCTCAGGTTGAACTCAGGTTTGAAAATAACGCAGCCTGGCTCAAGTCGAACCAAGAATCCGCAAACACTGGAGATCGGCTCCCTTTCCCCCTCTCCCCTCTGGGGCGGTCCGACGTTTCGGGAGGGATGGGCGGGCGGCGTTCCGATGAGGGGAGTGGATATTCGCCACACCACATAACTCCCCGCCAAGTGAAAAAATCCACCCACGCAAAGCCTGGCCTCCCCCACCGGACTTTTTCATCCGCCGCATTTGCGCGTTAAACGCCGCTTTGAACGAGCAAAACTTGCACTTTGCCACTGTAGGCTAAGCTTTGAGCAACTCGTTGCTCACGATGCTCGATTCTGCAGGTTTTGGTTTTTTCTGGAGAGCGTCTGCAACAGCTATCTCAGACTGGCCCATACCTTTCACGCAGGATTGACGTGATGACCGAGCCCCTCCTCAGCTTTGATGCACTCAAGCGCGCCGCTGCCGCCGGCGAAATCGATACCGTCCTGGTCTGCATGGTCGACATGCAGGGTCGACTGGTGGGCAAGCGTTTCCAGGTCGAGTTTTTCATCGACAGCGGCCACGAAGAAACCCACTGCTGCAATTACCTGCTGGCCGATGACATCGACATGGAGCCCGTGCCCGGTTACGCGGCGGCCAGCTGGAGCAAGGGCTATGGCGACTTTGTGCTCAAGCCCGACATGTCCACCCTGCGGCGCGTGCCCTGGCTGGAGTGCACGGCGCTGGTGCTGTGCGACGTGCTCGACCACCACCATCGCCAGGACCTGCCCCACAGCCCCCGGGCAATTCTGAAAAAGCAGGTCGAACGCCTGCGCCAGCGCGGTTACACCGGCATGTTCGCCTCGGAGCTGGAGTTCTATCTGTTCGACGAGACCTACGAGGCGATCCATAAGCGCAATTATCTCAAACCGAAAACCGCCGGCCATTACATCGAGGATTACAACATCCTCCAGACCACCCGCGAAGAGCCCGTGCTGCGAGCGATCCGCAAGCATTTGCAGGCCTCGGGCATTCCCGTGGAAAACTCCAAGGGCGAATGGGGCCCGGGCCAGGAAGAGATCAATATTCGTTATGCCGATGCCATGACCATGGCCGACCACCACGTCATCATCAAGCACGCCTGCAAGGAGATCGCGCAGTTGCAGGGCAAGGCGATCACCTTCATGGCCAAGTGGCGCTACGACGCCGCCGGTTCCAGCAGTCATATCCATAACTCGCTGTGGGACAAGAACGCGAAGAAGCCGCTGTTCTATGATGCCAAGGCCGAGTTCGGGATGTCGAAACTGATGCGCTCCTGGGTCGCCGGGCAGCTCAAGTACGCCAACGACATCACCTGCTTTCTCGCGCCCTACATCAACTCCTACAAGCGCTTCCAGGCCGGCACCTTTGCGCCGACGCGGGCCGCGTGGAGTCGCGACAACCGCACCGCCGGCTTTCGTCTGTGCGCAGAAAGCAGCAAGTCGATCCGCATCGAATGCCGCATCGGCGGCGCCGACCTCAACCCCTACCTGGCCTTTGCCGCATTGATTGCGGCGGGCCTGGCCGGTGTCGACGAGAAGCTCGAACTGGCGGCGCCGTTCGAAGGTGACGCCTACCTCGACGAGCACCTGCCGGAGGTGTCCAAGACCCTGCGTGATGCCAGCGCCGCACTCAAGGGCTCGAGCATGTTGCGCGAAGCCTTTGGTGATGAGGTGATCGATCACTACGTTCACACCGCCGAGTGGGAGCAGAAGGAGTACGACCGGCGGATCACCGACTGGGAACTGCAACGCGGCTTCGAGCGCTATTGAGCACATACCATGACTGCAAAGATTCAATTGATCTCACCGGTCGATGGCCGGGTGTATGTCGAACGCGACCGTGCTGACGCGGCGCAGATCGAGCAGGCGCTGAGCGCCGCCGCCAGCGCACAGGTGTTATGGAAACAGTGCCCGCTCAACGAGCGCGCGGCGTTTTGCAGCGCAGTGGTCGAGGCGATGCTGTCGATGCAGGCCGATATCGTGCCGGAACTGGCCTGGCAGATGGGTCGCCCCGTACGCTTCGGCGCCGGCGAGCTGCGAGGTTTTGCCGAGCGCGCCCGGCATATGATCGCAATCGCGCCCGAGGCGCTTGCAGCGATAGAGCCCGAGCCCATCGAGGGTTTTCGCCGCTGCATCAAACGCGAGCCGCTGGGCACGGTGCTGGTCGTCGCACCCTGGAATTACCCTTACCTGACTGCGGTGAACACCCTCATCCCGGCGCTGATGGCCGGCAACAGTGTGATCCTCAAGCACGCCACGCAAACCCTGCTGGTTGGCGAGCGTTTCGCCGAGGCCATGCGCCGCGCCCATCTGCCGGATGGTTTGTTCCATAACCTGTTGCTTGACCATCAGCAGACCGCCGCGATCATCGCTTCGGGCCGTGTGCATCAGGTCAATTTCACCGGTTCAGTCGAAGCCGGCAGGGCCATGGAAAGCGCCGCCACGGGCCGTTTCATCGGTGTTGGCCTGGAACTCGGCGGCAAGGACCCGGCCTATGTGCGGGCCGACGCCAACCTCGAACATGCGGTGGAAAACCTGGTAGACGGCAGCTTCTTCAATTCCGGGCAGAGCTGCTGCGCCATCGAACGCATCTATGTCGACCAGAAGATCTACCCGGCCTTTGTCGAGGGGTTCGTCGAGTTGACCCGGCAGTATGTGCTGGGCAACCCGCTGGACCAGGCCACTACCCTCGGCCCGCTGGTTTCACCGGGCGCAGCGGATTTCGTGCGCGGGCAGATCGCCGAAGCATTGAACCTGGGGGCCAAGGCGCTGATCGATGCCAAGGCCTTTGCCGCTGATGTGCCGGGCAGCGCCTACCTTGCACCACAAGTGCTGGTAAACGTCAGCCACCAGATGTCAGTGATGCGCGAGGAAAGCTTTGGGCCGGTGGTCGGCATCATGCCGGTGGCCGGTGACGACGAAGCCATCGCCCTGATGAACGACAGCCCGTTCGGACTCAGCGCCGCCCTCTGGACCCACGACCTCGCCGCCGCTGAACGCCTGGGCGACGAGATTGCCACCGGCACTCTGTTCATGAACCGCTGCGATTACCTGGACCCGGCACTGGCCTGGACCGGGGTGAAGAACAGCGGGCGCGGCGTCACCCTGTCGCGCCTTGGCTACGAGCACCTGACCCGGGCCAAATCCTTTCATCTGCGTTACGAGGTGTAGACCATGAGCCTGACTGGAAACTGGAACTACCCCACCAGCATTCGATTCGGTGTCGGGCGCATTGCCGAGCTGGCCGAGGTCTGTCGCAGCCAGGGCATCGAGCGCCCGTTGCTGGTCACCGACAGTGGCCTGGGCCGCGCACCGATCACCACGGCGGCGCTGGACGCTCTGCGCGCCGCAGGCCTGGCTGTCGAATTGTTCTGCGACCTCAAGCCCAATCCGGTTGAGGCCAACCTCGCTGGCGGGCTCGATGCCTGGCGCGCCGGCAAGCATAACGGGGTGATCGCGTTTGGCGGCGGCAGTGGTCTGGACATGGGCAAGCTCATCGCCTTCATGAGCGGTCAGACCCGACCGGTGTGGGATTTCGAAGACATCGGCGACTACTGGACCCGCGCCGATGCCGATCGCATCGCCCCGGTGATTGCCGTACCGACCACCGCCGGCACCGGTTCCGAAGTTGGCCGCGCGGCGGTGATCATCGACGACCGCACCCACACCAAGCGCATCATCTTCCACCCGAAAATGATGCCGCGGGTGGTGATCAGCGACCCGGCGCTCACTGTCGGCATGCCAGCGAAAATCACCGCCGGCACCGGCATGGACGCCCTCTCCCACTGCCTGGAGGCGTATTGCGCCCCCGGTTTCCATCCCTTGGCCGATGGTATTGCGCTAGAGGGCATGCGCCTGGTGGCCAACTCTCTGGTGAAGGCAGTACACACGCCGTCAGACCTTGAGGCACGCGCGCAAATGCTCGCGGCGGCGGCAATGGGTGCCACCGCGTTCCAGAAAGGCCTGGGGGGGATGCATGCGCTTTCGCATCCGGTGGGCGCTTTGTATGACACCCACCATGGCATGACCAACGCCACCTTCATGCCCTATGTCCTGCAATTCAATCGCTCGGTCATCGAGGAACGCATCACCCGGCTGGCGGCGTATCTGCGCCTGCCCTCCCCGGGTTTCGACAGTTTCCTCGCCTTCGTCCTCAAGCTGCGCAAGGACATCGGCGTTCCCCACACACTGGTCGAGTTGGGTGTGGATGACCTGCAGGCGGACCTGATCGCAGACATGGCGATTGTCGACCCCTCTGCTGGCGGCAACCCGCTGCCATTGACCCGGGACGGTGTGGCGAAGATTTTCGACGCGGCACTTCACGGCCGTCTGTAGGAGCGAGCCTGCTCGCGATGGACGTCAACGATGACGCGGGGAGCCTGACACCCCGCGTCGTCCTCAGTCCATCGCGAGCAGGCTCGCTCCTACAGAAAACCAAGGTCGAGCCTACGGCGGCTCAGTTCGGCCTGTCCAAAACCTGAAAAGGGGCACACAACAATGAACCCAGCAAGCCAGCCCGGCACCGACGCCCACGACGATGACGTCAAGGTGCTGCACAGCATGGGCTATGCCCAGCAACTGTCGCGACGAATGGGCGTTTTCTCCAACTTCGCCATTTCCTTTTCGATCATCTGCATCCTCTCCGGCGGCATCAACTCACTGGCCCAGGGCACCTCGGGCGCGGGGGGAGCATCGATCGGCATCGGCTGGCCGATCGGTTGCCTGATCTCCGGGGTGTTCGCCATGGCCATGGCGCAGATTTCCTCGGCCTACCCCACCGCTGGCGGCCTGTATCACTGGGGCTCGATTCTCGGTAACCGCTTCACCGGCTGGCTGACCGCGTGGTTCAACCTGTTGGGGCTGGTCACGGTACTCGGCGCGATCAACGTCGGCACCTATTACTTTTTCTTCGGCGCCTTCGGACCGGCCCTGGGCATGGAAGACACCACCACGGTCCGGGTGATTTTCCTGGCGATCCTCACTGGCCTTCAGGCCTTGTGCAATCACCTGGGCATCGGCCTGACCGCCAAACTCACCGACTTCTCCGGCTACCTGATTTTCGCCACGGCGCTGGCGCTGACCATCGTCTGCCTGATCTCCGCGCCCAGCTACGAGTTCGCGCGGTTATGGACCTTCGGCAACTACTCTGGCGAGGCCGGCGGCAGTGTCTGGCCGCAGGCTTCGAACGGCTGGATCTTCATGCTCGGCCTGCTGCTGCCGATCTACACCATCACCGGTTATGACGCCTCCGCACACACCTCCGAAGAGACCCGCAATGCGGCCATGTCGGTGCCACGGGGCATGGTCATGTCGGTGGTCTGGTCGCTGTTGTTCGGCTGGGTGATGCTCAGCGCCTTCGTGCTGATGCTGCCAAACATGGATGAGGCGGCCAAGCAAGGCTGGAACGTATTTTTCTGGGCCATGAACACCCAGGTCAACCCGACGTTGAAGCTGGTGCTGTTCGTGGCGATTTTCATCTCGCAGGTGCTCTGTGGCCTGGCCACGGTCACCTCGGTTTCACGGATGATCTTCGCGTTCTCCCGGGACGGTGGCCTGCCTTGTTCCAAAGCGCTGTCCTCGGTTTCGCCGACCTTTCGCAGCCCGGTAGCGGCGATCTGGACCGGTGCCACCCTGGCTGTGTTGTTCGACTGGGGTTCCTCGGTGATCTCGGTCGGGGAAACGCCGGTTTATACGATCGTGGTGTCCTGCACGGTGATCTTCCTGTTCTTCTCTTTCGTAATTCCCATCGTGCTGGGCCTGTTTGCCTACGGGACGGCGAAGTGGCCGACCATGGGGCCATGGAACATGGGGCGCTTCTGGTACACGGTGTTCGCGCTGCTGTCGATCCTGTCGATGGTGATCATCTTCGTCATCGGCATCCAGCCACCGAATGATTGGGCGCTGTACATCACCATCGGTTTCCTGGTGCTGACGGCCATCGTCTGGTTCGGCTTCGAAGCCCGGCGCTTCCAGGGGCCGCCGATAGGCGACATGATCGTCAAGCGCCAGGCTGAGATTGCTGCGGCGGAAGCGGCGCTGAATAAGCCGAACTGAATGCCGCTTCGGGCAATTGTGATCCACCTGTAGGAGCGAGCCTGCTCGCGATGGACGTTAACGATAACGCGTGCTTACTGACTAAACGCGGCGCTTTTGAGTCCATCGCGAGCAGGCTCGCTCCTACAGTAAATCAACATCAGGCCCGATCATCCGGGCCTTTGCGTAAACCATTAGCGGCATCGATAGTCACCATTGATTCAATGAAGTTCTCTAAAAAAATCCGCGGCGTAACATCTGCTCCATACCAACCCATGAGCGCCCCGGAGCACACCATCATGAAACGCCAAGTCCTTCTCAGCATCGCTTTCTCGGTTTTTGCAGTTAACGCTTTCGCCGCTACCTCTGCTCAACCCGTGGTCGCTGAAGGCGGCTCGGATCGCCTGATTGAAAGTCGTGTGGCCGAAGGTGGTTCCGATCGCCTGATCGAAAACCGCATCGCTGAAGGTGGCTCTGATCGCCTGATCCAGAACCGCACTGTGTGAATGCGTGGCTTCACCGCTGCACTCAACGAAAAGCCCGGCCTCATCAGCCGGGCTTTTTGGCATCCTCTTCGTTTATCCTGAGCACCCTTGTTCCACACTGGAGACAGCCGTGCCCGCCCTCACCGCCCGCGAGGTTTACCAGCAAATGCGTGACGTCGCCCAGGGCATTCGCGCTTTCGAGCGGCTCGACGAACAGTGCGGGCCCGGCCACGTCCTGGTCGACATCGATGGCTGGCGCCTGACCCTTGAGGTCGACGCCGGGCATCTGCGCCACTGCCTGCATGGCCAAAGCCCGGATGGCCGCGAGTATGCGTTCGACAACGGGCAACGCTTCGGCACCGACCCGGTCAGCCTGCTCAGCACCTGGGAACTGGCGCAGATAGAAAAGCGGCTGGTGCCTGCATCAGGCAATCCCGCGTCCGGGATCGATTGAATACATCGCAACCTGTCGTTCCCTGGCCGCAGTTGTGATACACAAGATGCCGTTGTGAGTCCGCGTCCAGGGAGGTTCTGCCCATGCCCCGTTCTCCACGCCTGCGGTACCTGCTGACGTGCGCCCTGCTCGGTTCATTGGCTTGCGCAACGCAGGCGAGCACATCGCCAGCAAGCCATCAACGCCATCGAAAACGGTCGTTATGATCCAAGTCCGCCTCTTGCATTTCAGATCGCCCGGGCGTTTGCGCTGCCCATCGAGCATATTTTCGACGATGAGTTCGCAGGGTGATTCATGTCAGGTTGCTTTTCGGATGCTGGTCCAGGAATGTCTTATGAGCCACATTGAAACCTTGGCAAAAATCCTGCTCGGCCCCCTGTTACTGATGCAGGGCCTATACACCCGGCGTATCACGCCCAAGCTGCCGGAAGCCGAAGGCGAACGCCAGGGCGTGGCCGGCAGCGGCGATGCCCTGCGGTTGCTGATTGTCGGCGACAGTGCCGCTGCGGGCGTGGGTGCGTCGACTCAGGACGAAGCGCTCAGCGGTCGGCTGGTCAGTCGGCTGGCGGCTGATTATCAGGTGTCATGGAAATTGCTGGCGCGCTCGGGCCTGGATTCACAAGCATTGCTGGCGCTGCTGGAACAGCACGCGCCAGAGCCCTTCGATGTGGTGCTGTTGTCGATCGGGGTCAACGACGTCACCAGTACCCTGGCGCTTGATCAATGGCTTGCCCGGCAACAGCGCTTGATGACGCTGTTGTGCGACAAGTTCGCGGTGAAGCAGATTGTCCTGTCGCCGTTGCCGCCCATGCACCTGTTCCCCGCGTTGCCGCAGCCGCTGCGCTGGTATCTGGGCTACAGGGCCCGGCGTTTCAACGCGCATCTCGCGGATCTGGCACAGCGCGTGGATCAATGTACGATGCTGACAATCCGCCTGGCGCCCGAGGCAGGGCTGATGGCCAGCGACGGTTTTCATCCCGGGCCGCAGATCTACAGTCAATGGGCCGACGATGCCGCCGAGGTCATTGATCGACGCATGCGAAAATCCCCCTCGGCAAAATAATAATAAACAGGAGTTGAAGATGTCTGAATTGAACCTGCACCCCAACGCCGCGGCGTCCCTGAAGCACTGGCACGCGATGATCAGTCAAAAAGACTTGAGCGCCTTGCCCGAGCTCCTGGACCCGCAAGCGGTGTTTCGTTCGCCGATAGCCCACACGCCCTACCCCGGGGCGCCCGTGGTGTCGATGATCCTCAACACGGTGATGAACGTGTTCGAGGATTTCACCTATTACCGTGAGCTGGCGACGGCGGATGGCTTGAACGTCATCCTCGAATTCAGTGCGAAGGTCGGGGAGAAGGAGCTCAAAGGCATCGACATGATCCGCTTCAATGAGCAGGGCAAGATTGTCGAATTTGAAGTGATGGTGCGCCCGCTCAGTGGCTTGCAGGCGCTGGGTGAGCAGATGGGGCAGCGTTTGGGCGCGTACCTCAAGGCCAGCAAGGCCTGACGAATACCTCTGCGCCACCATCCCTGTGGGAGCGAGGTTGGTCAGTTGCTCAAGAGTGTCGAGCTTTATCGAACCCTTCTCCAAGCGATGGGGTCTGCTGCTATATAGCTCCTCGGAAATAATCCAATGTCCGCTCAACACACGCTTGTCCTACTCGCTCGGGGCGGATATGTCGCTCGAGGTGTTCTGTATTTGATCATAGGTATCTTCGCTCTGCTGGCAGCTCAAGACTCGACAAAACCGAAGGACAGTCACAAAAGCCTTGAGGCGCTGTTAAGCCAGCCATTCGGATATGTCCTGGTCGGGCTAGTGGTGGCTGGTTTGCTAGCCTTCGCCGGGTGGCGAGTGCTGCAAGCGATTCGCGACGTTGATCATCACGGTACGAAACTCAAGGGGCTGGTGATTCGTGCAGGTTTGTTGGCGGGAGGTTTGGTTAACGGCGCTCTGGCGTTCTTTGCATTGGGCCTGCTCGTTAGCGGCGTCAGAAGTTCAGGTCACTCCGCAGGTGGGGAGACAAAGGATTTACTGGCGCATCTTTTGTCCTGGGATCACTCAAACGTGTTGGTCTACCTCATGGCACTCGTGCCATTAGGTGTAGGCATTGCTCACATCATCAAAGGATGGAAGGCGTCGTTCGAGAAGTACTTTGAGGCGGACGAAGACGTAATGCGCTATATCCGCCCGGTGGCTCGGTTCGGACTCATAGCCCGCGGCGTAGTGTTTATCGAGATAGCGCTGCTGCTGGCAATCAGCGGCTCGCGCTATAAAGCCACGGATCCCCCTGGCATGAAGGAAGCCCTTGATGCTCTCCAGAACCTGCCAGCCGGCGCTTTGATTTTGATGGTGATGGCTCTGGGCTTGATCGCCTTTTCGGCTTACAGCTTTTCCGAGGCTGCCTGGCGCAAGATAAACATGGATGTGCCGGGAGTCTCCGGATCTTGATCGCCCAGTAAGGCTCGTGCCTTTTGCTGCATCGGCCAGCCGATTGGCATCGAATTTCTCAGCCAGCAGCACGGCGGTGAGTCGCCGGCTTCGAATGTCGTTGATACCCGGATCGCGTTCAGCCCAATGCTGTATCAAGAAACATCATGACCCCGAACCCCAGCATCAGGCCTAACGTCGCGGGCGTTTCGTGGCCATTGCGATGTGTCTCTGGTATGACCTCATGGGAGACCACAAAGATCATCGCCCCTGCAGCAAGACCCAGAGCGACGGGATAGCCCAAGGCGAAACTGCTGGAAATGCCGAGGCCGACTACAGCACCTAATGGCTCCATCAGGCCTGATGCAACGGCAATCAACGCAGCGCGCAACGCGCCAATGCCGGTCACTCGCAGTGCCAATGCGACAGCAAGCCCCTCCGGAATGTCCTGTATGGCAATCGCCGTTGTCAGCGGCAATCCCACCTTCATGTCGCCGTTGGCGAAGCTGACACCGATGGCCATGCCTTCTGGCAAGTTATGCAGCGTGATAGCCAGGACGAAAAGCCACACCCGACTGAAGCGCTGCGCCTGAGGCCCTTTGCGTCCAATCTGCAAATGTTCATGGGGTACGAAACGATCCAGGCCGACCATAAGCGCCACGCCCAATCCCAAGCCTGATACCACGACACACGCAGCCAGTAACTTGTTATGGCAAATGGACTGGGCTGCCTCGATGCCAGGGAGGATGAGCGAGAAGGAACTGGCGGCGAGCATCATGCCGGCGGCGAAACCCAGCATAATGTCTTGGGTACGCGCGGTGATGTCGCGCAACACAACCGCTGCGATGGCGCCAAACGCCGTGGCGCCAAAACCGCAGAGACCGCCTAGAAATGCATATTGCAAGTTGACCCGGTTCACCCCGGTGAACGCACTGTAACCGCTGATAAGCAGCAGGGCGGTGACCCCGACGAGGGTTGACCAAAACAAGAGGGCCATCCATTTGCTACTTTTTCCTGCATTGATCCCGGAGTACCGAGATGTTTTCACAGGAGCGGATGGTTCAGACATTACACCTCCTATTTCCCGCTGGAGCGTTTTCGAGAAGCGCGCGGTGCGACCGGGAGAGTCTGCTTTGAAATCCGTTGCGCCTCTCGCTCAAACGAAATCGCAGTAGTGCCGATCAGCTGGTGAAAGTCTGCTATGGACACTTGTGAAAAATCAGACTGGATCGAGTGAAGCGCTTTTTCGAATGATAGTTGATGGGCAATTTCGCGGGTCATCAAAAACCCCAGGGCGTTCTTCACCCTCGACCGCTATCTGCACAAGCGCTTGCTAGCGTGCTGGCTATTCACCACAGATGGCAAGGCTCACTGGGTCTTGAAGGTTTCCAGGTAGGCCAGCAGATCGTCGATTTTCTCCGGGTCACTGAGCCCCCAGAAAATCATGCGCGTGCCGGGTACCACCTTCTTCGGCGCCTCGAGATAGGCGATCAGGGTGTCGCGGTCCCAGACCAGGTTGGCGGATTTCATTGCGTCGGAATACACGTAGTCTGTGGTGACAGCTGAGGGGCGACCGATCACGCCATTGAGTTGTGGGCCAAAAAAAGCCCGGGCCGACTCGCCGATCTGATGGCAACCGCTGCACATACGCTTGTACACCTTTTGCCCGGCCTGGGCATCGCCTGCGGCGCTGGCGGGGGTGCTGAGCAGGATGGCTGCGGCGAAGGTCAGTGCGGCGATTTTCTTCATGGTCCATATCCAGTCCGGTGGTGCGGACTATTGGAACATGGCACACGGCGGAAACCCAAATGGACTGGTGCCTGTCGGTTAGACAGGGTCACGGTGGGAGCGGGCTTGCCCGCGAAGGCGGCGGGTCAGGCAACTTCCATGTTGAAGCTGATGCCCCCTTCGCGAGCAAGCCCGCTCCCACAGGTTATATGTGCCAACAGGACCATTTCGCCGGTTTGGGACATGTTGCCGGCTCTTGCTAGCCCGCTGTTACCAGCGCCTTCAACGATGCATCGAACTGCTTCAATGCGCTCAGCTGCAGATCGCGCTGCTGTTCGATTTGTGCGGCGATTTGCGCAGCGGCCTTGTGGTTCACCCATACCGACGGCAGTTGTTTTTCCACCGCGCCTTCGGCCTTGCCGATGTATTGCAGGTTGGCGTCGTAGAACCGCGCGGCGAATCGTGCCTCGACCCGGTCATTGCGCCGGGTCAGCAACTGGTTGTGGGTATCGAGCATGACCACTACGTCCGGGCGGGCTTGCAGCAGTGCATCGAGGTTGTCATAGACGGTCACGGACAGGAACCTGTGCTGCAACGAGCTCATCAGCCAGTCGATCGCCAGTTGCGGATCGGAGCTGTTGACGAATGCCTGGCGAATCCGCACATCCAGAGCGTTCTTTGCACCGTTCAAGGCCACCGAGTGGTACTGCTCCAGGTATTGCAGGTTTTGCACGGTGTTTTCGCTGTAGAGCACCCCGACTGTCTGCCCATATCTCAATCCGCCGTCACTGTCGGCGATCGGCGGCAAATGGCAGGCCGGCGCGTCTTCGGCACGCGCCGATGCAGGGGTGGCAACACTGCCCAGCAGCAGGGCGATCACAAACAGTCGGGTCAGCATCTTCATCGCGCAAATTCCTTTGGCAGCGTATTCGATGAAGGTGATTGTCCGCCTTTGCCGAAAAAACAGAACTTGCGATTTTTGATGATGACTATTGACTGAAGCAATAGTGCTGCGCGTGGCGTGATTGGCGCAAATTCACCGCTCAAAGTCGAGTGCATGGCTATGGACTTTGGCGACTGTCCACTACAGTGATGGCCTTCCCTCAAACCTCGATCAAGGAAAGACCATGGTCACCTGCTACCTGAAATACGTCATCGATCCCTACCAGCTCGAAGCGTTCGAACACTACGGCAAGTTGTGGATTCCCCTGGTGGAGAAATTCGGCGGCCAGCATCACGGCTACTTCCTGCCGTCCGAGGGCGCCAACAATATCGCCCTGGCGCTATTCACCTTCCCCAGCCTGGCGGCGTACGAGGATTACCGGCAACAGTCGATGAGCGATCCGCAGTGCATCGCGGCGTTCAAGTATGCCGAGGAGAAAAAATTCATCCTCAGCTACGAGCGCTCGTTCCTGCGACCGGTGTTCGGGGAACAAGGTCGCTGAATCAGCCTTTGTTCAAATCCAGGCAATAAGTGTAGTAACCGGGGTCGCGTACCCAGCCCTGGGCTTCATACAAACGCTGGGCAGTGAAGTTGTCGGTGGCGGTTTCCAGGGTCATGCCTTTGGCACCGGCCAGCCGCGCAAAGTCGCGGGCGGTATTCATCAACAGGGTCCCTACCCCTTTGCCGCGGGCGGCGGGGGTGGTGAACAGGTCGCCCAGCAGCCAGGTGCGGTGGGCATCGATGGAGGAAAAGGTCGGGAACATCTGCACGAAGCCCAGGGTGTCGCCGCCCTGCTCTTGCGCGTAGAAAACCACCGATTCATCCCGGGCGATACGCTCGGCGATAAACGCGCGGGACTGCGCCAGGTTTGACGGCTGGCCGTAGAAGCCACGGTAAGCGTCGAAGAGGCTGGCGATTTTGTCGATGTCGGATACGTCGGCGCGCAGGGCCTGAATAGCCATGAGGGTGCTCCATTGCGGTCTCAGGGATCTTCAGACTAGCAATGGCGAAGGGTCGGCGACGTAAAACTTTCTGAAAACACCACCGCCCCCCTGTGGGAGCGAGCCTGCTCGCGATAGCGGTCCGTCAGTCAACATCACTATTGAATCTGATGGCCTCATCGCGAGCAGGCTCGCTCCCACATTGGGTCGACGACGCAGTCAGACCCGTACGTTGCGCCCTGGCAATGAAGTGCGCTGGCTGCTTTCCCAGTTCTCCACCAGCCCCACCGGCACGTCCGCCGCCGGCAACATGCTCCGCCCGCGAACCAGATCCGAGGCCCGCTCGGCGAGCATGATGGTCGGTGCGTTGAGGTTGCCATTGGGCTCGGTCGGGAACACCGAGGAATCGATCACCCGCAGGCCGGCGATGCCGCGCACGCGCAACTCGGAATCGACCACCGCCATGTCGTCCTCGCCCATGCGGCACGAACCGCACGGATGGTAGGTGCTTTCCAGGTTGTCACGTACGAAGGCATCAAGGTCTTCATCGCTGGTGACCTGAGCACCCGGGGCGATTTCGCCGTCGCGGAAGCGGTCCATGGCTTTCTGGCCGATGATTTCGCGGGTCAGGCGGATGCAGCGGCGGAAGCCTTCGCGGTCCTCTTCGCGCTCCAGATAGTTGAAACGAATTTCCGGATGCTCGTACGGGTCGGCCGAACGCACCCGCACATAGCCGCGGCTCTTGGGTTTGTTGGGACCTGTGAGCACCATGAAGCCATGGCCCTTGATCGGCTTGTTGCCGTCGTAACGCATCGCCGCCGGCAGAAAGTGGAACTGGATGTCCGGCCAGCGCAAACCCTTCTCGGAGCGAATGAAACCTCCGGCCTCGAAGTGGTTGGTGGCGCCCAGGCCGTCCTTGAACAGCAGCCAGCGCAAACCGATCATCAGCTTGCTCAGCGGGTCCATTTTACTGTTGAGGGTCACCGGTTCCTTGCAGCCGAACTGGATGTACACCTCGGCGTGATCCTGCAGGTTCTCCCCTACTCCCGGCAGGTCATGGCGTACGCCGATCCCGGCCTTGCGCAGGACTTCGGCCGGGCCGATGCCGGAACGTTGCAGCAGGTGCGGCGAACCGATTGGGCCCGACGACACCAGCACTTCGCGGCTGCAATAGACCTGCTGCGTCTGGCCGCCGTGGTCGTAGATGACCCCCACCGCGCGCTTGCCTTCAAGAATGATCTGGCGGGTCATCGCGTGGGTGATCACGGTCAGGTTGGGACGGTCCATGGCCGGGCGCAGATAGGCGTTGGCCGTGGAGCAGCGCACACCGTTTTTCACGGTCATGTGCATGGCGCCAAAACCCTCCTGCATGTAGCCGTTGCAGTCCTCGGTCTTGATGTAGCCCGCCTCGGCACCGGCATCGACCCAGGCACCGTACAGCGGGTTTTTCATGTGGTTGCCGTTGGTGGTGTGCAGCGGCCCGGTCTGCCCGCGATAGCTGTCACCACCGGACTCGTAGCTCTCGGCACGCTTGAAGTACGGCAGGCAGTTGCGATAACCCCAGCCTTCGGCCCCGAGGGATTCCCACTCGTCGAAATCCAGCGCGTGGCCACGGATGTACACCAGACCATTGATCGATGACGAACCACCGAGCACCTTGCCCCGTGGGCAGTGAATGCGTCGGCCGTTGAGGTAAGTCTCCGGCTCCGTCTCGTAGCGCCAGTTGTACTTCTTGGTGTTCATCGGGATCGAGAAGGCGCTCGGCATCTGGATCACTACGCTCTTGTCACTGCCGCCGAATTCCAGGACCAGCACCGAGGTGGCCGGGTCTTCGCTCAGGCGGTTGGCCAACACACAACCAGCCGAGCCTGCGCCAATGATGATGTAGTCGTATTTTTGCGTGGTCATGACTATCTCCCGACCGACGATTGTGTGAATACCGGCAGTGGTTGCTGTTTGTGGGTCAGCGTGTCGCCGGTGGTGAATTGCGGGGAAGTTTTCTCGATCTGCTGGATCACTGTTTCTTCGCGCTTGAGATCGATCGAGCGGCTCAGCCAGTAGTACGCCAGCCCCGATACGATCAAGCCGACCAGCCAGGCGATGTCGATGCTGCCCAGCGCCTTGGCGAGCGGGCCGACATAGACTTCGCGCTGTTCAACGCCGTCGAAGATGTAGAAGAACGGAATCATCGAAATGAAGCCGATGGCATAGGCAGCGATGCCGCGCAGTCCCCAGTTGCCGTAGATGTTGCCGTTGGGCATGAAGAAGTGCGGGATGGCGTAGCGACCCTTGCGCACGAAAAAGTAGTCGGTGAGGTTGACCGAGGTCCAGGGCACCAGGAAGTACAACATCACCACCAGGTAGATGCCCAGTACCGACAGGCCTTTGCCGGTGCTCTGGATGCTCAGGGCCACACCCAGTTGCAGCAGGATCACAAAGGCAATGGCGAGGATGCGCGCCTTGCGCGTTGGCTCGATGTGCTTGATCGAGTCGACGCAGGTCAGGGTGGTCAGCTTGGCGCTGTAGATATTCATCGCGATCACCGGCAGGAATGCCAGGATGGTCACGACCACCACCGCCGTACCCATCAGCGGCGACACGGTGTTGCCCACTTGCCCGAGGGCCACCAGCACGTCGGTCGAATGCAGGTGATCGGCGAGCCAGCCGCCCACGGAAATCATCCACGCACCGGACAATGAGGCCCCGAGGAACACCACGGCGATCAGCTTGCCGCTTGAGGTGTTCTTCGGCAGGTAGCGCGAGTAGTCCGATACATAAGGGGCGTAGGCGATGTTGTAACTGGCGGCCGCGGCGAATTGCGCGATGAAACCGGTCCAGTTGAAGCCCAGCGGTTCCCGGGCCACCTCACCTTCTGCCAGCGCCGGCAACACCGCATCCGGAACCCAACCCATCAACACCGCCAGGGTCACCAGGCCATACAACGGCAGCGACAGGTACAGCGCCCACTTGAAGCTGCGGTGCATCCAGTCATGGCCCAGGATCGCCAGGACCGCCGCCGGCAGGGTCACCGCCACGGCGATCACCGCAGGGTCGAAACCGAACAGCGTATGCAGCCCCTGCATCATCAATACGAGGTTGACGATATTGAACCCGGCGAACACGAACAGCGTCGCCAGCAGCACCAGAATCACCCCGCGATAACCGAACTGCGCACGGGACTGGATCATCTGCGGCAAGCCCAGGTGCGGGCCCTGCGAACCATGGAAAGCCATGAACAGCGTGCCGAACATGATGCCCAGGGTGCCGGCGAGCGTGGTCCACAGCGCAGTCAGGCCGACGCTCGGACCGACGAAGCCGATGGTCATGGTGAAGAAAGTGAAATTGCCGAGGAACCAGAACGGGCCCTGGCTCGACAGTTTGTCGGTGCGCTCGTTCTCGGGAATGAAATCAATCGAATGCCCCTCGACGACGGACTTGTCATCGAGGGCGGACACGCTCGTGGCGGACTTGGCGTTTGTGTTCATGATGGACTCTTATTGTTGGAAGATCATGACGAAAAAACCGCGATTCTCCGGGTGAACGACGCCCGGGCGCATCCTTGCCGTTCTCGATTCGATGGTTGGCCCTGTAGGAGCGAGCATGCTCGCGATGAACTCAAGGACACCGCTGGGTGTCAGGCTGTCAGCGTTATAGTTGACGTCCATCGCGAGCATGCTCGCTCCTACAAGGGGACTACCGTCAGGCTGGCAGCGTGATCCACACCGCCTTGGTTTCGAGCAGGTAGTCGAGCTGCTCGGCGCCCAGGTCCTTGCCGAACCCGGACTGTTTGTAGCCACCGAACGGCATCGATGGATCGAGGGTGCCGTGGGCGTTGACGTAGACCGAGCCTGCCTTCAGGCGGGGGATCAGGCTGTGCACCTTGCCCAGGTCGTTGGAATACAGCGCTGCGGCCAGGCCATATTGCGAGTCGTTGGCCAGGGCCAGCGCTTGCTCTTCGTCGTCGAACGGTGCAGTGACCAGCACCGGGCCGAAGATCTCTTCCTGGACGATGCGCATGTCGTTGCGGCAGTTGGCGAAGATGGTCGGCTCGACGAAGAAGCCCGGGCCATCGACCGGTTGGCCGCCGTAGACCAGTTGCGCGCCTTCCTGCTTGCCGGTTTCGATGTACTCGGTCACGCGCTGCTTTTGCAGGGCCGAAACCAGCGGGCCGATGAAGCACTCAGGGTCCAGGCCCGGAGCGATCTTCAGGGTGCGGGTGTAGGCGATCAGCTCGCCCAGGAATTGCTCGTAGACGCTGCTATGAATATAAGCCCGTGTACCGGCGTCGCATACCTGTCCCGAGTTGAAAAACACACCGTTTGCGACCGCTTGGGCGGCAGCTGGAATATCCGCATCGGCGAAGACAATGACCGGTGATTTGCCGCCGAGCTCGAGGGTCAGTCGCTTCATTTCGTCCACTGCCGCCTGGCCGACGGTGCGGCCTACGGGAGTCGATCCGGTGAAGGTCAGTTTGTCGATGCCCGGGTGCGTAGCCATGGCCGCGCCAACCACACTGCCGCGCCCGGTGACGATGTTGATCACGCCGTCAGGGATGCCCGCTTCCTGCACCAGTTCGGCAAAGCGCAGGGCCGACAGCGAGGTCAGTTCGGCGGGTTTGACCACCACGGTGCAACCGGTGGCCAGGGCGGCACCGAGCTTCCACGCCATGGTCTGCAGCGGGAAATTCCACGGCACGATGGCGCCGACCACCCCGACCGCTTCCTTGCGGGTATAGGCCAGGTAATTGCCCGGCAGCGAGGGCTCAACGGTGCGCCCGTGAAGCTTGGTGGCCCAACCGGCGAAGTAGCGCAAGGTATCAACGGTGCCCTGGATATCGACATCCTTGGCAAAGGCCACGGATTTGCCCATGTCGATCGATTCGATTTCGGCCAGTTCTGCGGCGTTCTGTTCGATCAGGTCGGCCAGGCGCTGCATCATGCGCTCGCGTTCCGCCGGTTTCGCCTGACGCCAGGCGCCGCCGTCGAACTGGGCGCGGGCGGCTTGCACGGCGCGGTCCAGGTCATCGGTGGTGCCCATGGGAATGCGCGTGATCAGGCCTTCGGTGGATGGCTCGATGACATCGGAAGTCTGGCCGTCGCTGGCCTCGACCCAGGCACCACCGATGAACATTTTCTGGACCTTGCTGAGGAAGGTCTGGGTGGCTTCACTGACGCCGAATTTTTGCAGGTAACTTTTGACGATCGTGTCCATTTTTTATTCTCTCTGCCCGGCAGTCAGGTGCTGCCGGGGCTTTGTGGTTTCGATGTTCAGGCTCAGCTCTTAAGCCAGCGTCGTTTCGCTCTCGGCGGCTGCCCGTACCAGGCCACGCTCGTGGAAGATGAAGCCGATGCTGTTGAGCAGCAGTTGCGCAGCGAGAATCGAGGTCATGCCGGTCGGGTCGTACACCGGTGCGACTTCCACCAGGTCCATGCCGACGATGTTGCCTTTGCTGCGCTTGGCCAGGGCCTGGATGATTTCCAGCACTTCGTAGTAGAGGAAACCGCCGTGGCTCGGGGTGCCGGTGCCAGGGGCGATGGACGGGTCGAAACCGTCGATGTCGATGGTGATGTAGTAGTTGATGTTCTGCGGGATCAGCGCCAGCACGCCTTCCACGCCGAGGCGGCGTACGTCACGCACCGAGAGGATCTTCGAACCGGCTTCGTGGGCGGCTTCATAGTCATCGCGATTGGACGACGAGACGTTGCGGATGCCCATCTGGGTCATGCCGACAATGTGGTTCATTTCCGACGCGCGACGCAGCGGGTTGCCGTGGCCGTAGCGTACGCCGTGGCGTTCGTCGACGAAATCGAGGTGGGCGTCGAAGTGGATGATGTGGATCGGGCCGCGGCCTTCAAAGGCCTTGATCACCGGCGCGTGCACCGAGTGGTCGCCGCCGAGTACCACCGGCATCACGCCAGCATCGAGGATCTTGCGCACGGCGTATTCGGTGTTCTGGTTACTGGTTTGCATGTCGGTGTGGACGATGTCGGCATCACCGACGTCGACCATGCGCACGTCGGACGCGGTCAGGTACATGACGTCATCTTCGTGGTCGTAGGCGCCGGCATGGCCGAAGGAAAACAGCGTCGATGCTTCACGAATCCCGCGTGGCCCGAAGCGTGCGCCGGAGCGCCACTGGGTGCCCATGTCGTTGGGCACGCCAAGCACCGCGACGTCGGCGTCCAGGGCATCCCAATCGGTGCACACCGGGGATTTGCCAAAGGTGCAGTGACCTACGAACGGCAGGTTCAGGCGACCGGATTCATAACCGTTATTCGACATTTCAAGCCTCTCCACTTCTTGTTATCGGCTTGGCGGACTGCAAGGCGACCGCCGTTGGAGTGACTATGGGCGCAGGTTTTCGTGGAAAAAATGCTAAACATCAGATACTCATATCGGCATAACCGATGCATCCACACGCCGGAGGTCCCAGGTGATCCAGCTGCACGATGTCGATCTGAAACTGCTCAGGGTGTTCGCCACGATTGTCCGCTGCGGCGGTTTCTCGGCCGCGCAGGCGGCCTTGAACGCCGGGCAGTCGACCATCAGCGAACAGATGACCCATCTGGAAACCCGGCTCGGGGTCAAACTCTGCCAGCGCGGGCGCAGTGGCTTTCGCTTGACCGAGCAAGGCGTGGCGATTCATGAAGCCACCCAGCGCCTGCTCTCGGCGGTGGAAAACTTCTGCATGGACGCCGATGTGCTCAAGCAGCACATCAGCGGCAAGCTCAATCTGGGGATCATCGACACCACCATCACCGACCCCGAGTCGCCGATCCCGCGCACTACCCAACGCTTCGTCTCCCGGGGTCATGACGTGCACCTGAACGTGTACGTCGGCACCCCGGCGGAACTCGAAGAACGGGTGCTCGACGGCCGCTTGCACCTGGCCATCGGGCACTTTCCGATCCATGTGCCGGGGCTGCTGCAATCGCCGCTGTACCAGGAAGCGCTCGGTTTGTATTGCGGCCGGCGGCACCCGTTGTACGGCAGCGAGGCTGAAGGCCAGGAGCTACTCGAAGAGGTCGCTGCGGGGCGGATCGTGGTGCGCGGCTACATGCAGCAATACGACCTCGAGCACCTGGGCGTGAGCAAGGCCGCCGCCACGGTGGACAACATCGAAGCCACGGCAATCCTGATCATTTCCGGCGCCTACCTGGGCTTCCTGCCCGAGCACTTCGCCGCGCAATGGGTCAAGAGCGGCGAGATGCACCAGCTTGCCCCCGCCAGCCTGCGCCTGAAGTCTCCGTTCGATGTGATCACCCGACGTGGCGTCGCCCCGCCGCCGATCCTGCAAGCCTTCCTCGAAGACCTGGCGGCCAGCTCGCGCAAAACCGCCAACGGCTGACGTGACGCTCGCCAAAAGGAAAATTGGCCGGGCATACTGATTGGGTCCGCCAACCTTGCAGGCCCGTCATGCGCATTCACGTTACCTTCATCGACCGCGTCGGTATTACCCAGGAAGTGCTGGCCCTGCTCGGCGGGCGCAGTTTCAACCTGGATGCGGTGGAAATGGTGCCGCCGAACGTTTACATCGACGCGCCGACCCTCGGCGCCGAGGTGCTGGAAGAGTTACGCGAGGCGCTGTTCGGTGTGCGTGGCGTGCAAGCGGTGACCATGGTCGACATCCTTCCGGGACAACGCCGGCGCCTTCAACTGGATGCGTTGCTGGCGGCCAGTTCCGACCCGGTGCTGGCCGTCGATGATCGCGGCCATGTGCTGCTGGCCAACCCGGCGCTGATCGCCCTCTGCGGTCGGGAACCGGCCGGAGAACCGCTGACGGCACTGTTCGATGATGCCGATTTGCAGCGCAATCTGATCGAACACGGCTTTCGCCTGCCGATGCACGAGGTCAGCCTGGGTGGCCAGACCTTGCTCCTCGATGCGATGCCCGTCACCGACGCCGGCGCCCTGCTCACGCTGTATCAGCCCAGCCGTATCGGCGAACGCCTGTCGGCGCTGCACCATGATCACGCCGAAGGCTTCGATGCACTGCTCGGCGAATCGCCACCGATTCGTGCGCTCAAGGCCCGGGCGCAGCGAGTGGCGGCGCTCGATGCACCGTTGTTGATCCAGGGTGAAACCGGCACCGGCAAGGAGCTGGTGGCCCGCGCCTGCCACGCCATCAGCCCGCGTCACGACGCGCCCTTTCTGGCCCTGAACTGCGCCGCGCTGCCGGAGAGCCTGGCCGAGAGCGAACTGTTCGGCTACGCCCCCGGCGCCTTCACCGGCGCGCAACGGGGTGGCAAGCTCGGCCTGTTGGAACTGGCCGACCAGGGCACGGTGTTCCTTGATGAAGTGGGGGAAATGTCGCCGTACCTGCAAGCCAAGTTGCTACGTTTTTTGAGCGACGGATGCTTCCGCCGGGTGGGTGGCGACAAGGAGGTCCGGGTCAATGTGCGGGTGCTCAGTGCGACCCACCGCGACCTGGAAAAAATGGTCGCCGAAGGACGTTTTCGCGAAGATCTGTTCTACCGCCTCAACGTGCTCAACCTGCAGGTTCCACCATTGCGCGAGCGCGGCCACGACATTCTGCTGATGGCCAATCACTTCATGCAGCAGGCCTGCGCGCAGATCCAGCGTCCGATGTGTCGCCTGGCGCCGAGTACCTTTTCCGCCCTGCTCGGCAACCGCTGGCCGGGCAATGTGCGGCAACTGCAGAACGTGATCTTTCGCGCGGCGGCCATTTGCGAAAATCCGCTGGTGGACATCGACGACCTCGACATCGCCCGCACCGCCGTGGAGCGACAGAATGATGGTGAAGTCGGCAGTCTGGAAGAAGCGGTTGGCGGCTTTGAAAAGAACCTGTTGGAGCAGTTGTATCGCAGTTATCCGTCCAGCCGTTTGCTCGCAGCGCGGTTGCAGACATCCCATAGCGCAATCGCCATTCGCCTGCGCAAATACGGCATCCCCGGCAAGGCCTGAGTTCTCTGTCGGGACAGATTGTCGCCGCCAACACAATTCCACAGTGGGAGCGGGCTTGCTCGCGAATGCTGGGTGTAAGTCACTATTGATTTGACTGACACCCCGCATTCGCGAGCAAGCCCGCTCCCACTGTGGAATGAGCCGTGCCCGTGCCCGCGCTCTGCGTTCGCAAATCGCTACAGCGTAGCGAAATCAAGACACCCTCTTCCCTGCCAGCAATCACGCTGCTTGCCTCCAGAGCTTGACCTGTCTGTATTGATTTCAATACAACATAATTGACCGTCCTTTTTAAATAACTGACAACTCATTGATTTAAAACAATAAACAAACATTGGCACCACCCTTGCTATCTCAACCTCAGCCCGCTCGTTGCCTCGCCACGAGCCCGTCAATCGCCATCCGCCACCTGCAGCGGATGAGTCAGAACAATGAGGAATTGAGATGAGCGAATTGCGTTTTACCGTCGATCACGAATGGTTGCGCCTCGAAAGCAATGGCCTGATTACCGTGGGCATTACCGCGTTTGCCCAGCAGGCGCTGGGGGATGTGGTGTTCGTTCAGGTGCCTGAACCAGGCGCCTTCGAAGCTGGCGCTGAAGTGTCGGTACTGGAATCGGTGAAAGCCGCCAGCAGTATCGGCATGCCGCTCGATGGTGAGGTTGTCGACGTCAACGCAACGCTGGAAAACACCCCTGAACTGGTCAACGAAGATCCACTGGGCGAAGGCTGGTTCTTTCGTTTCAAGCCGGTCGATGTCGAGGCGTTGAGCGATTTACTGGATCAAGACGCCTATGAACGCCTGACCGCCGAACACGCAGACGCTTGAAAACCCTTCACCATTTCCCGAATACGCAAAAGGACCCCACCATGTTCAGCAAACACGACCAGATCAAAGGCTACGACGACGAACTGCTGGCGGCGATGAACGCCGAGGATGCACGACAGGAACACCATATCGAGCTGATTGCCTCGGAGAACTACACCAGCCAACGGGTGATGCAGGCCCAAGGCAGCGGCCTGACCAACAAGTACGCCGAAGGCTATCCGGGCAAGCGTTACTACGGCGGCTGCGAACACGTCGATGTGGTCGAGCAACTGGCCATCGACCGTGCCAGACAGCTGTTCGGCGCCGACTACGCCAACGTACAGCCGCACTCCGGCAGCCAGGCCAACGCGGCGGTGTATCTGGCCCTGCTGCAAGCCGGTGACACCGTGCTGGGCATGAGCCTGGCCCATGGCGGCCACTTGACCCACGGCGCCAAGGTGAGCTTCTCCGGCAAGCTCTACAGCGCGGTGCAGTACGGTATCGACACGGCCACCGGCCTGATCGATTACGACGAAGTCGAGCGCCTCGCGGTCGAGCACCAGCCGAAGATGATCATCGCCGGGTTTTCCGCGTACTCCAAGACCCTGGACTTCCCACGCTTCCGGCAGATTGCCGACAAGGTCGGCGCTTACTTCTTCGTCGACATGGCCCACGTCGCTGGCCTGGTGGCGACCGGTCTGTACCCCAATCCTCTGCCATACGCCGACGTGGTTACTACCACGACCCACAAGACCCTGCGCGGCCCTCGCGGTGGCCTGATTCTGGCCAGGGCCAACCCGGAACTGGAGAAAAAGCTCAACGCTGCGGTATTCCCCGGTGGCCAGGGCGGCCCGCTGATGCACGTGATCGCGGCCAAGGCCGTGTGTTTCAAGGAGGCGCTGGAGCCGGCGTTCAAGACCTATCAGGCGCAGGTGATCCGCAATGCCCAGGCCATGGCCAAGGTCTTTATCGAGCGGGGCTATGACGTGGTCTCCGGTGGCACCGACAACCATCTGTTCCTGGTCAGCCTGATCCGCCAGGGCCTGACCGGCAAAGACGCCGACGCGGCCCTGGGGCGTGCCGGCATCACCGTGAACAAGAACGCCGTGCCGAACGACCCGCAGTCACCCTTCGTGACTTCCGGCTTGCGCATCGGCACCCCGGCGATTACCAGCCGTGGTTTCAAGGAAGCGCAAAGCATTGCCCTGGCCGGCTGGATCTGCGACATCCTCGACCACCTCGGCGATGCCGGTGTAGAAGCCAGGGTCGCACAGCAAGCGGCGGCCATGTGTTCTGATTTCCCGGTCTACCGCGACTGAGCACCACAGCACAAAACCCTGTGGGAGCGGGCTTGCTCGCGAAGGCGGTGTGCCAGTCACCATAGATATCGACTGACACTCCCTCTTCGCGAGCAAGCCCGCTCCCACAGGGTCCGTGACTGCACTCACCTCTTCCCACTCGACCAATAGAAAATACCCATGAGTACACCTGTGGAATCAGTCGCAAACAGCCCGGCCAAAGTAGAAGTCGGCACCAAACTGCGCGGCGCAGAAAAAGTCGCGCGGATTCCGGTGAAGATCATCCCCACCGACGAGTTCCCGCGCAAACCCGACTGGATTCGCGTGCGCATGCCGATCTCTCCCGAAGTCGAGCGCATCAAGCAACTGTTGCGCAAACACAAGCTGCACAGCGTCTGCGAAGAAGCCTCGTGCCCGAACCTGGGCGAATGTTTCTCCGGGGGCACCGCGACCTTCATGATCATGGGCGATATCTGCACCCGCCGCTGTCCGTTTTGCGATGTCGGCCATGGCCGGCCCAAACCGCTGGATACCAACGAGCCGATGAACCTGGCCGTGGCCATCGCCGAACTGCGCCTGAAATACGTGGTGATCACCTCGGTCGATCGCGATGACCTGCGCGATGGCGGCGCCCAACATTTTGTCGATTGCCTGCGGGAAATCCGCAAGCTGTCGCCGGGGGTGCAGCTGGAAACCCTGGTGCCTGACTATCGCGGGCGCATGGACGTGGCGCTGGCAATCACCGCCAGCGAACCACCGGATGTGTTCAACCACAACCTCGAAACCGTGCCGCGCCTGTACAAGGCCGCACGGCCGGGATCGGACTTCGAGTGGTCGTTGGACTTGCTGCACAAATTCAAGCAAGCAGTGCCCGGGGTGCCGACCAAATCCGGGCTGATGCTCGGCCTGGGCGAAACCGACGAGGAAGTCATCGAAGTCATGCAGCGCATGCGCGAGCACGAGATCGACATGCTGACCCTGGGGCAGTACCTGCAGCCGTCGCGCAGTCACCTGCCGGTCCAGCGCTTCGTACATCCCGACACCTTCGCCTGGTTCGCCGCGGAAGGCATGCGCATGGGCTTCAAGAATGTCGCGTCCGGCCCGCTGGTGCGCTCGTCCTACCATGCCGATCAACAACTTCATGGAGGTGCAGACGGTTTCAAGCCATCATGAGCAGACTGCTCCTGCCCTGAGGCCCTTGCCGATGTCTTCAGCCGCCCGTTCACGTCCGTTATTGTTGCTGTGCCTGAGCCTCGCCCTGCCGTGCCTGGCCGACGAGCCAAAGCCCGGCCATATGGTGTATTTGCGCTCGGTCGCCCCAAGCATTGTGCAGGACATCCGTTACGCCAGCGCCCACAACTTCACCGGGCACCCACTCGACGGCTACCAGGCGCCGCAGTGCCTGCTGTCCCTGGACGCTGCCCAGGCGCTGGCCCGGGTGCAGACGGCGCTGCAAGCCCAGGGTTACGGACTGAAAGTCTTCGACTGCTACCGACCGACCCGGGCCGTGGCGGACATGGGACGCTTCGCCACGCAGCCGGGTGACCCGTTGAAAACCGAGTTCTACCCGACCCTGGACAAGAAAGATTTCTGGCGCCTGGGCTATGTAGCCCGGGTGTCGAATCATTCCCGGGGCAACACTGTCGACCTGACCCTGACCGGGCCCGACGCCCTGCCCGCCGCAGCCTGGACGCCGGCTGCCACGCCTGTCGATTGCACCGCCCCTTACGGCCAGCGCTGGCGCGACGGCGCGCTCGACATGGGCACCGGCTTCGACTGCTTCGATGTACGCGCGCACACCGACTCGGCGCTGATCGGCGCGACGGCCAAAGCCAACCGCCAACGGCTCAATAGCGCCATGGAAAAAGAGGGTTTCAGCGGTTATTCGGCCGAGTGGTGGCACTTCACCTACCGCGCAGATGCGCCGAAGCCGGACGTCATGGATTTCCCCATTACGCCGCCCGCGCCATGAACAAACTGGTCAGCATCCTGTTGCTGTTGTCTTTTCCATTGGCGGCCATGGCCCAAGGGCTGGACGACAGCGAACAACTGATCGTGGTCACCAGCAAAAACTGGGATGACCTCCAGGGCAGTGCCCAGCGCTATGAACGGCGTGGCAAGGTCTTCGAAAAGTTTGCAGCACCTTTTGCGGTGGTGCTCGGCAAAAACGGCATGGGCTGGGGCAAGGGCTTGCTCGACATTGAGCAAAACACCGGGCCGGTTAAACAGGAAGGCGACGGCAAAGCCCCGGCCGGGATGTTCAGGCTGGGCAGCGCGTTTGGCTACGCCGGCACGGCTGTGACCAAGCTGCCCTACCTGCCCCTGGCGTCGACCATCGAGTGCGTGGACGACAGCGCCTCGGCACGCTACAACCAACTGGTCGACGGTGCTGCGGTCACCAGGGACTGGCACAGTTCCGAACGCATGCGCCGCAGCGATGAGCTGTATCGACAAGGCATCTTCATCGAACACAACACCCCGGCCTCGCCCACCGCCGGCTCGTGCATTTTCTTCCACATCTGGCGCGGCCCCACCGCGCCTACCCGCGGCTGCACCGCCATGGACCCGGCCGATATCGCCCGTTTGTTCGAGTGGCTGGACCCGAAAAAATCACCCGTGCTAGTGCAACTGCCCGAGGCGCAGTACGAGCAGTTGCGCGAAGTCTGGAAGCTCCCCGAGCGCTGAACAGGACGCTGAGCGGGTTTGCCTGTGGCGAAAGGCTGCCTGAGAAAGTGGAGCTTTTGTGGCGAACGGGCTTTTGTGGCGAGGGGGCTTGCCCCCGTTGGGTCGCGCAGCGACCCCAAAAAACTTGGGCCTGCTACGCAGTCCAGCGGGGGCAAGCCCCCTCGCCACAATTGCGCGAAGACTGGAAGCTTCCCGAGCGCTGAACAGGACGCTGAGCGGACTTGCCTGTGGTGAAGCGCTGCCTGAGATAATGGAGTTTTTGTGGCGAACAGGCTTTTGTGGCGAGGGGGCTTGCCCCCGTTGGGTCGCGCAGCGGCCCCAAAAAACTTGGGCCTGCTGCGCAGTCCAGCGGGGGCAAGCCCCCTCGCCACAGGCAAGCCCCCTCGCCACAGGCAGCCCCTGACTACAAGAGCTAGCCGTGCTTGCCGGTATTAACCGCGCTCGACCGCCACGGCAGCCATCGATGGCTTGGCCAGCGCGTAATAGATCACACCCGGCACCAGCAGCCCGACGATCCAGGAAATATCCACGCCGCCCAACTGCGCAACCATCGGCCCGGAGTAGAAATGGGTGTCGACAAAGGGCAACTGGATCAACACGCCGATCACGTACACGCTGATCCCCAGCACGTTCCAGCGACCGTAGCGCCCGTTCGGGTCGGACAGTGCCGCAATGTCGTAACGCTCCTTGTTGATGAAGTAGTAATCCACCAGGTTGATCGCGCTCCACGGGGTGAAGAACGTCAGCAAAAACAGGATGAAGTACTTGAACGAGTTGAGGAACGAGTACTGCCCCAGCAATGCCAGCGCGGTGGACGCCGCGACGATCAGCAGCACAAACAGCATGCGCTGGCGGGCGGTGATTTCCAGGCGACGACGAAAGCCACTGATGATGGTGGCGATGCACATGAAACTGCCGTAGGCGTTGAGGGTGGACACTGTGACCTTGCCGAACACGATGCTCAGGTACAGCAAGGACGCGATCACACCGCTACTGCCCAGACCGACAATGGTCGCCACTTCGTGTCCACGGAAACTGGCCCCTGCCAATGCGGCGGCGAACACCCCCAGCACCATCGAAGTCTGAGCCCCCAGCACTGTGCCGAGGCCCACGGCGGTAAAGGTTTTCCAGGACGAAGTCTTGCTCGGCAGGTAGCGCGAGTAGTCCGCCACGTAGGGGCCGAAGGCGATCTGCCAGGATGCCGAGAGCGAAACCGCCAGCAGGAAGGTGCTCCAGCCAAAATGACGATTGTCGAGCAGCAGCCCGATGTCGTTGAGGCTCATCAACCGGGTGAACAGATAGGCGAAGGCGATGATGCCCAGCACGCTGGTCACTCGCCCGACCAGGTGAATCACCCGATAACCGAAGATCGTCAGGAACGCGATGCTCGCCGCGAAGATCAGGATGCCGGTGCTGTCGCTGACACTGATCAACTGCGCGATCGCCTGCCCCGACAGCACCGCGCCAGTGGCGCTGAAACCCAGGTACATCAGGCACACCAGGACAATCGGGATCGCCGCGCCATACACGCCGAATTGCACGCGGCTGGAGATCATCTGCGGTAAACCGAGCTTCGGCCCTTGCGCTGCGTGAAGCGCCACCACGGCACCGCCGAGCACTTGCCCGATCAGCAAGCCGATCAGCGACCAGAACACATCGCCGCCCAGCACCACGGCCAAGGCGCCGGTGACGATGGCGGTGATTTGCAGGTTGGCGCCGAGCCACAGGGTGAACTGGCTGTAGAGACTGCCGTGTCGCTCAGCCTCGGGAATGAAATCGATCGAGCGGGTCTCGATCAGGGGACTGCGTTGCGCACTCATGACGGTGTTTCCTTTGTGGAACTGTTTTTGTTGTCAGGGACGGAATTTAAAAGGTCTTGGTTGCGCTGGCTACGACCGTTGCCGAGCAAAGGTCGTTATAGCCGTACCAACTGCTGCACTCGCTTTTCGACAGGTCAGTGTCGACATAGCTCAGCCCCCAGGTCACGCCGACGAAGTCGCGGGTCAGCTTGGCTTCCCACTCGTAGTAAGACTCACGGCTATCGCCACTGGCGGACCAGAACGCGGGGTCATTCACATCGTTGCGCCCAAAGCGCAGGTCCAGGCCGACTTCGGCCGGCAAATCGATTTTGTAGCCCAGGTAGGTGTAAAGGGTGTCCTGGTCCTCGCCGAAGAAGTTCGGCGTGTCCTTGGAGTAATAGGCACCCAGCTTTACGCCGTACAGGTCGAGGACGGCGTAGACCTCGCTGAGGTTGAATTCGGCATTTTTCGGGTAGTCGTACTTGATGTAACCCAGATCCAGGCTGATGGCGTCCGTGGCCTGCCAGTAGTAACCGGCGTAGTACTCAAGTTCCTGACGAGTGTCGAAGCCGCCGCCGAAATCGACGTTGGAGGTCCAGGCGCCAATGTACAGGCCGCTGCTGTGCAGCAGCGTTGCGCCGCCCTGCACTGCCGGATCCCCCAGAGTCTGCGAGATGCCCCGGGTGCGGTAATCGCTGACGACGCCCAGGGTCATCTCCAGGCTGAAATCATCGTTGAGGGTCAGGGCCTGGCTGGTCAAGGGGGCCAGCGCGAGTGCTGCGAGGGTCAATGCTGAAAGTGCGTTCATACAGTTCTCTTGTTGTTATGGCGTACGGGGAATTTCAGGCATGGCCAAGCCAGGCCCCTCGCGCTACGAGGGGCTGGCCGTTTTTTTAAAAGTGTCGGGTGTACGCAGGTCAGGACGCGGGGGCGTAGACCTGCTTACCGGCGAAGAAGGTGTTCAGGACTTTTGTTTCGAACAGTTCGTCATCGCTGACCTTGAACACGTCGCGGTCGAGGATGATCAGGTCGGCCTGCTTGCCCGGTGCCAGCGAACCGATCTGCTGCTCCAGGCGCAGGGTTTTCGCCGCGTTGATGGTGTAGGCGTAGAACATGGTCTGACGGTCGATGCTTTCCTTGGCATTGAGTACGCCCAACGGACCTTTGCGCGTGCTGGCCTGGGCAATGGCGTTGAACGGGTTGGCGCTCGACACCGGCCAGTCGCTGCCACCGGCAATCGTCGCGCCGGCGTTTTGCAAGGACCGCGCGGGATACTGGTAACCGTAGGCAAAGGCGCTGATGTAAGGCTTGACCAGTTCAACGGTGTAAGACTCGCCGGTGGCCCACAGAAGTTGCATCGAAGCGATCACGCCCAGTTCCTTGAAGCGTGGAAACTCCTTGGGATTGACCAGTTGCAGGTGCGCGACGCTGTGGGGTACGGGCGTCGGACTGAGCTTGCGCGCATACGCCACGCCATTGAGCGCTTCACGCACCGCGCGG
The DNA here is from genome assembly GCF_059415945.1 of Pseudomonas sp. GW821-FHT09H03. Taxonomy (NCBI): domain Bacteria; kingdom Pseudomonadati; phylum Pseudomonadota; class Gammaproteobacteria; order Pseudomonadales; family Pseudomonadaceae; genus Pseudomonas; species Pseudomonas sp. GW821-FHT09H03. The sequence goes on from NZ_JBWKOF010000012.1 coordinate 106,047, forward strand.
TCGCCGACGGCGTGCATGTGCACGATCCAGCCGCGTTTTTCTGCCGCCACGACCAGTTCGCCGAAATGCGCCGGGTCGGTCAGCAGTTGACCGTCCTTGTGGCTGTTCTTGTACGGCACCACGACCGCCGCTGTTTGCCCCGGGAACTCGAGAATACCGTCGACAAATATCTTGACGCCGGGGAACGTCAGGTTAGGCACGCCCTCGAATTGCTTCATCACCGTGGCGATCACCTCCAGGTCGGCGGGTTTGCTCTTCGGATTGGTGACCATCAACGCGGCGACGTGGGCGCTGAGTTCGCCGTTCTGCGCCAGCTCCTTGTACAGCGGCAGCACGCCGACACTTTCGGCGGTGGCATGGAAGTCGAACAGCGAATCTTCACTGCCACCGTTCGCCGCCGCATCCATCCAGGCGGTGACACCGAATTGATTGTTGATCTTCACCGCCTCGCGAGCGGCCTTGAGCATGGCCTCCGGGCTGGGCGCCGGAATACCGTTGCGCACCACGTCCCAGCGCGATTCGGCGAAGTATCCGTTAGGGGTGAAGTCCGCTTCATGGCCGACGAAGCTGCGCTCTTTCTCCGGCAGGCTCTTGACCAGTGCCGCGTCGATGTTCAGACGCTTGAGCATCGCGTTGTTGGCCCAACCGGTGTGGCCGTCGATGCCGCCAAAGACAATCGGTTGATCCGCCCAGCGCCCCTGGTTGAACACTTTGCCGAGCTCACGGCTTTTCTCCCAGTAGGCCGAACTGACCCCGGCCACGCTGATCACATCACCGGACCGGGCACGCCCGGCCTTGTCTTCTTCGATCAGCCATTGCTCCAGTTCCGGCAAGGGTTTGACCTCGTCCAGCAGGTTGGCCTTCATGCTGTCGAAAGCGCCCGAGACGGGATGGCTGTGGGTATCGATCATGCCCGGCATCAACACTTTGCCCGCCAGGTCGATGCGCTGGGTACTGGCATCGGCCAGGGCATTGATTTCGGCATCGCTGCCCACTTTCAGAATCTTGCCGTCTTGCACCGCGACGGCCTGTACCAGTCCTTGACCGGGTTCGGCGGTGAATACCTTGCCGTTGAACAGCACAAGGTCCGCGGCCGCCATGGCGTGCACCGAGGACAAGGCCAGCGCGGCGGCCAACAGATTGGGAATGAATCGCTGCATCGGAACGCTCTCTGATTATTATTGGGCGAATCGGGAAGTAGCGGTTTGCGCAATGGCCTGCAGCGCCAGCTTGGCCAACACTGTTCCTATTGTTTTGAAACGGCCGCAAGCGACTGCGCAAGCCCTTGATTGACAGGGCCTACCCTATAGGGCGCAGCGTTGGAATGGACCTCTGCAAATGAGGAGGGTCGGGTAAATAGTATGGTTATGCAAAGGTGGCAACCCTCCGGCTCAAATTTGCACAAGTGGGTATAAAGCACTATTACTGGCGAGCCCGACCCTCCATTACTCTGAAAATTTCAGCGGAAAAAAAACTGAGGGTATCGCCGCTGTATTGCTGCTGGGGATACGCCCGGTATACGTCCAGACGTGATCCTACGAAGCAACTGGCTTGGCATAACACCTGGGATATCACCCCCCAGCCCGCTATCAATTCGCGCAAATACAAGGCTAGGTTCACGAATTCCATTAGTATTGGTCGTGGCTGGGTTCGGAACAGATAAATGATTGCTAATATTTCTTTGGGAACTTCGCTGATGCACATGGTGTACTTCTAGGTGCTGCGGATGTCGCGGGTTCATATAAATGCGATCAAGTTCTGAGCCTGGTGTAGCATCGAACAGTACTTGGGCTGGTGTTGGATCAAGCACTGTGCTGCGGGTCACGCCGGAGCTGTATTCTTGGTATCTGACTCCCGGTTCATCAGCGTACCTCGTTGAATAACTCCCTAGTTTATTGCCTGGTCCAGACATCGGATCGAGTGGGTTTATTGTGCGAATACCCAGTTCCTTGATCGCGGCTGGCCCGACAGAGTAATAATTATGCATTGACTCTCCGACTCGAACACGCAAGTTGGCTCTGACTTTCCCTAACCACCCCGAGACCAACGTTTTAACTCTGCTTGGCAAAATCATATGCCCAGTCGGATCGCTATTGTTGATCGGATCCCCCTGACAATAGGCATACCCATTCACTCCCCCCTTCCCAAACGGACTGAAACTGTCCGAACTGTTAAACCGCATCAACACCGGATTAAACGCCCGATACCCGTTGCCCAACAAATAGTGCCCAGTCAATGCATCCCGCCATTCGCCGTTGAATGCCAGCAGACTGGTAAACTCATCTCTACCAGAGCGATGGCCATAGGGCGTATAGGCACTGGCTTCGGGCGCATTGACATCAACGCTACGCAAAACCGAACGTTGCTGATCAGTGGCTATTAATATGGCTTCACGTATCGCGCCGTGAAATCGCTGTTGCGCCAACAACTGATCACCACTTTGGAACAGTGAATAGGTAACAGCTCCTTGTACTTCGGTAGACAAACGACTACGACAGTAAAAGCGCTTCCGCACGGAAATATCCGTCAGTGTATCGCTGGCAAGTCGATCCAATGCGTCGTACTGATATTTGCGCAGAATCGCTTCAGGTGGACAGGTCATGAGCGTCTACTCCTTCAGAACCAAAGCTGAAGGAGATGAGTATCAAATACTTTACCCACGACTGGAACTATCAGAACTGATAGGCAATTGGACTGATAAACCACAGAATCAATCGCAGCAGTTCACAATCCGCGACATTCAATCCTTGCGTGCAAACTCCGCTGGCGAGTTCGGTAAACGCAGCGCAGAGCCCAGCTCCACCTTGCTTTTCACCCCCAGCTGCAAGTAGCAATTGCGCAGGTAGGTGCGCACGGTGGCAGGGCTCAGGGCGAGTAGCTTGGCGATTTCCTTGTAGGAGTGGCCCGCGGCGAACAGCATGGCTGCGGTGCGCTCCCGCGGTGCCAGGCCCTCCCCGCCGGTGGGGGCTTCGAGGGACAGGATGACGTGTTCGGCGTTGGAGCTCAGGGTCAGCGCGCAGCGGCCCAAACGAGTCACGCAGGGTGCCTTGTGCAGTTGCGCGATCACCTGCGCCGGTAGCATCGAGCCGCTCCAGCCGGGTACCTCGCGCTGGATCGCGGCGCACAGGTGGGCGCCGACAAACAGCAGGCTGCCATCCCTGCGCGCGACACCGAAATCGCTGGCGCCGTTGCCGGTGTCGAAGCGAATCATGTCCTGCACCTGAAACCGCCATGACTGGAACAGGTGATCGCAGAAAGCCGAAAACAGCTGCGCCTCGATTTCATCGAAGGCCTGTTCGTGCTCGCCCCGGTAGAGACAGACGAAGAACATCAGACCGCTTTCAGGCAACTCGTAGGTGACGCACATCAGGTGAAAAAGATCGTAGCGCCGGGCGAAGTCGTTAACCGCTTCGCACGGGTCGTTGAAGCCGGTGTCGCGCAACACCTCGCCGGGTTGGCTCAGGGTGTCGTGGGAAAATTTGTCGTTGGCCGCCACTGGATGCCATTCGGCGGCAAAGGATTCGGGCAGGTTGATGCGCCCGTGCATCCAGCTTTGCGGGGGAACATCGACCCCCGGTGTGGACATTTCGCCCCACCAGGCAGAGGTGAAAGGCACAAGCTCTGCGAACGACTGCAGGCCATCGGCGATGAACCCGCAGGCACCGCCATCGCGCGCCAACTGGCCCAGGTGCAATACACAGCGGTTGAACGCCTTTAGCGTGGTCATTGGCATCGTTGCGCTGACCTTGTCACCCTCCCCCATTATTTTGATCCTGCTGGCTACATGACGTGATTTTTCGAACATGCCACAGCCGCAGCAACAACGTCCACCCCCGTGTAGGGGGGATTGCGGTGATTCAGAAGTGGATGTCTTGGGCGGGTATCACATCGATGCGCGCCACCGAACCGGTCAGGTGTGCCAGGTCCTTGCTGTGTTCGGCGATGATGTCTTCGGCGGTGAGGGTGCCGTTGTCCATGGTCGAGTGCGCGTCGGCCGCCAGCACCACGTCGTAACCCAGTTTCAAGGCCTGGGGCACCGTGGCGTTGACGCAATAGTCGGTTTGCAGACCGCAGATGATCAGGCGTTCGAAGTCCTGCGCGGGCAGCAGTTTCTGCAGATTGGTCTGGTAGAACGAATCCCCGGTGGTCTTGCGTACACGCAGGTCACCGGCTGCGGTTTGCAGCCCTTCGGCCAGTTGCCAGCCGGGCGTTTGATGGGTGAAAGGACCGCCCTCTTCCTCGTGCTGGATCAACACTACCGGCAACCCGGCCTTGCGCACCCGGGCAGACAGGTCGTTGATCGTATTGATGACCCGGGCGATGTCGAAACACTCGTATTCGCCGCAGCTCAGAGCCTGCTGGACGTCGATGACAAGCAGCGCGGTGGCCATGATTCCTCCTTGAAGTGTCGTTGAACAGGGGGACGACCATAGGGCCGCCCCTTTTAAACACAAGCCTCAATAACCCAGCGACAGCCCGGTGTTACGCCGTGGATCGTTGGCCCCGTAGAAGCGGTTCTTGCCCACCGGCTTGCCCTCCAGGGACGGTGCGCCGACGAGGATCGCCGCCAGGTGGTTGGCGTCCTGGGGACCGGCAAACTTGTGGCCCCAGCTTTCCAGCAACTTCACCGTATCGGGACTGGTGGTGAACAACTCCAGGTTGGTTTCCTCCGGCAGCCATTGCTGGTGGAAACGCGGCGCGTCGACCGCTTCCTGAATGTTCATGCCATAGTCGATCACGTTGAGCATGGTCAGCAAGGTTGCGGTGATGATCCGGCTGCCGCCTGGGGTGCCCACCACCATCACCACTTTGCCGTCCTTGGTGACGATGGTCGGGCTCATGGACGACAGCGGCGCCTTGCCCGGGGCGATGGCGTTGGCTTCGCCCTGAACCAGGCCGTACATGTTCGGCACGCCGATTTTCGAGGTGAAGTCGTCCATTTCATCGTTGAGGATGACCCCGGTCTTGCTGGCCATGACCCCGGCGCCGAACCAGTCGTTGAGGGTATAGGTCACCGACACCGCGTTGCCCCATTTGTCGACGATCGAATAGTGGGTGGTGTTGCTGCCTTCGTGGGGTGCTACGCCCGGTTTGAGCTCGCTGGATACCGCGGCCTTCTGCGGATTGATCGCCTCACGGAGCTTGGTCGCGTAGTTTTTGTCCAGCAGGTGGGCGATCGGGTTCTTCACGAAATCCGGGTCGCCGAGGTAGCTGTTGCGATCCACGTAGGCATGGCGCATCGCTTCGATCTGATAGTGCATGCCCTGGGCCGAGTGATAGCCCAATTCCTTCATTGGATAGCCTTCGAGGATATTCATGATCTGGCAGATCACCACGCCCCCGGAGCTCGGTGGCGGTGCCGAGACCACGTGGTAGCCACGGTAATCGCACTCGATCGGCGCCAGTTCGCGGGTCTTGTATTTGTCGAGGTCAGCCTGGGTGATGATGCCCTTGTTGGCCTGGCTTGAAGTGACGATGGCGTCGGCGACCCAGCCTTTGTAGAAACCATCAGTGCCTTTTTCGGAGATTTCCCGCAGGGTTTTGCCCAAGTCCTTCTGCACCAGTTTCTGCCCGACCTGCATCGGTTCGCCGTTGCTGAGGAAGATCGAGCCGGAATCCTTGATGTCTTTCTTGAACACGTCGGTGGCGTATTCCAGCAGTTCGACGTCACCCTGTTCGAGCACGAAACCGTCTTCGGCGAGCTTGATGGCCGGGGCGATCACCTCTTTACGTGGCTTGGTGCCGTACTTGGACAATGCCAGTTCCATGCCCGACACCGTGCCCGGCACGCCGACCGCCAGGTGGCCACGGGTACTCAGGTCCGGGACTACATTGCCCTCTTTGTCGAGGTACATGTTCGCGGTGGCGGCCAGTGGGGCCTTTTCGCGGAAATCGAGGAAAGTCTTGCGTCCGTCCGCGAGCTGGATGGTCATGAAACCACCGCCACCGAGGTTACCGGCCGCAGGGTAAACCACCGCCAGCGCATAACCCACAGCCACGGCGGCATCCACAGCGTTGCCGCCGTTCTTCAGCACATCCACGCCAACATGGCTGGCCAGATGCTGGGCGGTGACCACCATGCCGTTTTCGCCGGCAACCGGGGCTACGGAGGCCGCATGGGCCGTCAGGCAGCTGAGCGCCAATGAGGTCGCAATCAGCGATTTGGAAAAAGGTTCGTACTTCATTGAGTCGGTCTCTTCTTGTTATTGAACAGGGGAGCGCTTGAGGAGCAGTAGGCAAGTATGGTCGGCTTTGCGTATTGCGCCTCCCCTTCGAGGCGGTATGCTTGACAGCTGTTCAGCAATTCGGCGCGGCCTGCGGCATGACCTACACCTGCACCACCTTTGCGTCTGCGGTCGGCGAACTGAAGCTGGTGGCGAACGGTTCACGACTGGCGGCCATCCTCTGGGAAAACGACAAACCCGGGCGGGTGCGGCTCGGACCAATGCGCGAGGCGCCGGACGATCCGGTGCTGATCCGCACCGCAGGGCAGTTGCGCGAATATTTTGCCGGTACCCGCCATTGCTTCGACCTGGAGCTGGACTTTGTCGGGACGGAGTTTCAGAAGAAGGTCTGGGCGGCGCTGCTGACCATCCCGTTCGGTGAGACGCGCAGCTACAGCCAGATCGCCGAACAGATCGGCAACCCGGCGGCGGTCCGCGCGGTGGGTGCGGCGAATGGCAAGAATCCGATTTCGATCGTGGCGCCCTGTCACCGGGTGATTGGCGCCTCGGGCAAGCTGACCGGGTTTGCCGGGGGGCTTGAGGCCAAGCAATTGCTGCTCACCCTTGAAGGCGGACTGTGGCCTGGAACCTCGCGCCTGCCGGGTTTCTGATTCGCAAGACCAGGCTTGCCAGCGATGGTGGCCTGGGGTGGGATGCAAGGCTTGTGATCCAATCGCCAGCAAGCCGGCTCCTACAGATCTGCGTCAAACTCCGAGAGCAACGAACACCGCAATTGTGTGGGAGCTGGCTTGCCGGCGATGACGGCCGCAAGTGCGGTGCAAGGCTCGAGGTCCTGTCGCCTGCAAGCGGGGAGTCGTCTAGCGCGCGGGCGCGAAGAGGTTTTTCATGGCCGCGTACTGCAACAACATGATGGTCTTGGCGTCGCAGATTTCACCGCGCTCGAATGCTGCCAGCGCTTGCTCGAATGTCCACTCCAGCACTTCCAGTTCCTCGGTTTCTTCTTCCAGCCCACCGCCATCGCTGACCTTCGACGACGCATCGTATTGAGCAATGAAGAAGTGCAGCTTTTCTGTCACCGAGCCTGGGCTCATGTATGCCTCGAAGACCTTCTGCACGTGGTGCACGCGGTAACCAGTCTCTTCCTCGGCTTCGTCACGGATGCGTTCTTCGGGCGCAGCCCCCTCCAGCAGGCCGGCGGCCACCTCGATCAACAAGCCATCGTGACCGTTGACGAACACCGGCAAGCGAAACTGACGCGTCAGCACGACGGTGCGCTTTTCCCGGTTGTACAAAAGAATCGCCGCACCATTGCCGCGGTCATAGACTTCCCGGCTTTGACGCTGCCAGTCGCCGTTATTGCGCAGGTAATCGAAGGTGATTTTCTTCAACAGATACCAGTCGTGGGACAACACCTGAGATTCGACGATGTTGACCCGCTCGGCTGTGTTCTTCGCCATGACAACCCACCCCGTTTTTGTCCTGAAGGCAGGCATGTTAGGTGAAAATGCAGAAACCCGGCAGCGCGCAGCTCAAGAAAGTTGCGCCTGGTATTCCTTTTCATACTGCCCCGCCAGCTTTTCTTTCTGCTTGTCGTCGAGCAGTTTGCCGGCCATCTGGAAGAACTTCTGCTCTTCCTCCTCAAGGTGGTGGTGAACTTTCTCCGACAGCTTTTTCGCGGTCGCCAGCCAGGCCGGGCTGGACATTTCGGTCTGATCCAGCTCTTCCATCATTTCATCCATTTCGTGATGCTCGGCAATCGCATGGCGGCTCAGATCAATGCCGTTGTCGAACTCCATCAAGGGTATATAGAAGTGACGTTCCTCGGCGGTTTCATGGGCTTGCAGTTCAGACTTGAGCTGTTTGTATGCCTCGACCCGCTCCGGCGTATCGCCGCTGGTACGGATCAGCGCTTTGGCATAAGTGCGCTGGCGTTCATGGCTTTCGCGCAAGGCTTCAAAAATGTTCACGGTTTTTCCTCAAGTAGCGCGTTTTGGGCTTCCTGAGAAATGACAGCTGCACACGATCGAGGGTTCAACTTTTCGGGGCTGGATCCATCGCGACAAGCGGGATAGGCTGCCGCTTCAATGCCATAAGGATATAGCCATGAGCCTGCGAATCGAGCTGACGCAAAACCCTACGGAAGAACAACGCCAGGCCATCCTGCAGCCGTTACGCGCCTACAACGCCTCGAAGGTACCTGGCGCGGTGCCTGAGCATGTCGCCCTGCTGATTCGCGATGACAATGACGAGATCCTCGGCGGCCTGTACGCGCGCCTGTTTTACCAGTGGCTGTTCATCGATCTGTTGTCGGTGCCGGAACAGGCGCGGGGACAAGGCATGGGCACGAAATTGATGCAGATGGCCGAGGACCTTGCGCGCGAGCGCCAATGCGTCGGGCTGTGGCTCGATACCTTTGAATTCCAGGCCCCGGCGTTCTACAGCAAATGCGGCTATAGCGAGATTGGCCACATTGCCGACTACCCGCCGGGGTACAAGCATTTCTTTTTACAGAAGCGCCTGAGTTACTGATCAACGCACAAAACCCTGTGGGAGCGGGCTTGCTCGCGAAAGCGGTGTGCCAGTCGACATCCTATTAGAATGACACACCGCTTTCGCGAGCAAGCCCGCTCCCACAGGGGTAATGCATCAATTTTCAGATCACAGGCAGGTCGCCAACGCCGCCAGTCGGCGCTTGGCCACGAAGTCATCCTGCTGGGCGTAGTAGCTCAGGACCGTTCCCGAGGCGTCGGTCGTCACGTCGACGAAGGACTCGGCCGAGCGCGTGTAAACGGTAGTAACGCCCTTCTCGCCGGGCTCCAGGTAGGCAGCGGCGTCGACGCCGAAGACGACCTCGTCCTGCCAGGAAAACTGCACGCACTGGGCGACATCCTTGGCCGGTTTACTCGAGTTGAGGGTCTTGTAGGGCGCCTTGGTGCGAGCATCGTTCATCGCCGAGCCCGCGCATCCCGCCAGCAAGGCAGCGGCCAGCGCCACCATCAGAATTCGCATTGCATTCACTCATGAGGAAAAAGCGGACTGTATCACCGTGGCGCGGCGTATCGTTCTGCTTTACTGCATTTATAACGCGACACCACGCGACGATTCGCGCACCCTGTCGCGCCAATCCCGCCACATCAATACCTGACTGGAACCCCAATGATACCCAACGCCGAGTTTTACAAACCAACCACTGAATATGCCGACAAGCTGATCAGCCAGATCGGCCAGACACCTTCCTGGATCGCCAAGCGAATCGGCGTCACCGACAAGCGCATCCGTTACATCCTCGACGGCGAAAGAACCGTCAAGGGCGAAACCACGCCGATCCAGATGACCTACACCGAACAATTTGCCCTCGAATGCCTGGCGGCTGCCGCCAAGGCCAGCAAAAAGCAGTCTTCGTAATCCCTGTTCAAGGAGCGACCATGGCGGCATCCGAGCTGCAACACGAACAAGCGCTGAAGAAGTTTCTCGACGAACGCCCGCAATTGCGCGTCGAACTCGACCACCTCAATCCGCTGCTGGCTCAAGCCAAGGGCGAAACCACGGCGCAGTACCGTGAAGAACGCTTGCATGAAGCGTTCGAGGCCGAGGCAGAGCGACAGGGATTGTTCGCCTGGGAGTTGACCCTGCAACTGACGGCCGCCACGCCAGAGGAATACGAAGCCCGGCGCCTTGAAGTGCACCGGGAAGTGGCGGAGATGGCCGGCATGGATTGGCTGGAATATTGCGATTTATATGGAATAACACCGTAATCACCGCTCAAGGAGTGCCATCGCCGATGCTGCCTTCCGCTTCCAGAACCCACGCCAGCCCCGGTCACCTGCACACACAGAAATGGCGCGGGCGTATCGGCCTGAGCCTGGTGGCCATGCTCTCGGTACTGGCCGGCATGACCGATGCCATCGGCTTCATGGCAACGGGCGACTTCGTCTCCTTCATGAGCGGCAACACCACCCGCCTTGCCGTCGCCATCAGCGTCGGTGACCTGGGGCTGATCCTGCGGTTGCTGCTGCTGGTGCTCATGTTCGTCATCGGCAATGCGCTGGGCATCGTCGTCAGCCGTTTCGGCAGACGGCGGGCGCTGCCGTTGCTGCTGTGCATCGCCGCCCTGCTCTGCGCTGCCGGCGCCTGGCCTTACGACGAGCAATTGCCCGCGCTACTGGCGGCGATCATCGCCATGGGCATGCTCAATGCGGCCGTCGAGGAGGTCAATGGCCTGCCGGTCGGCCTGACCTATGTGACCGGTGCCCTGTCGCGCTTCGGTCGCGGGCTGGGCCGCTGGATGCTCGGCGAGCGCCGTAATGGCTGGCGCGTGCAATTGATCCCCTGGACGGGCATGTTCGCCGGCGCGGTACTCGGTGCCGTGCTGGAACATCACCTGGGGCTCAAGGCGTTGTTTGCCAGTGGTCTGCTGGCTGCCGCGCTGGGGCTGTTGTCGTTGAAGATTCCGCGGCGCTGGCAGTTGGGTTATATGCCGCGTTGATTCAGGTGTGACGGTCAGGCCGCCTTAGCGAGCAAGCCCGCTCCCACATTGGCTCTGTGTCGATAGTAAGTCCTCCTGTGGGAGCGGGCTTGCTCGCGAAGGCGCCGGCACAGGCAACTTCGACTTAGCCGCCCCGTCGATAAAGCTTTATCATGGCCGCAGTTTCGCTGATCGAGTCCGCCATGAAGTTCGCCATTGCCGTATTTTCCGCCGCCCACGCGCCCTCCTCGCGCCGCGCCCTGCTGTTCGCCCAGGCGGCACTGGCCGGCGGGCATGAGATTGTCCGGCTGTTTTTCTATCAGGACGGTGTCGGCAACGCCTCCGGCAGCGTGGTCACGCCTCAGGATGAACTGGATTTGCCCAAGCTATGGCGCGCCTTTGTCAGCGACCATCAACTCGACGGCGTCGTGTGCATCGCCGCCGCCTTGCGCCGTGGTGTGTTGAACGAAGAAGAAGCCAGGCGCTATCAACGTGAGGCGGTTGCCGTCGGCGCGCCTTGGGAATTGTCCGGCCTCGGCCAGTTGCACGATGCGGTGCAGGATGCTGACCGCCTGATCTGTTTCGGAGGTGCTTGAGATGGCCAGATCCTTGCTGATCATCAGCCGCCAATCGCCATGGTCCGGGCCGGGTGCCCGGGAAGCGCTGGACATCGTGCTGGCCGGCGGCGCCTTCGATCTGCCGATCGGCCTGCTGTTTCTCGATGACGGCGTGTTCCAGCTGGCCGCGCAACAGGATGCCAAGGCCCTGCAGCAGAAAGACCTGAGCGCCAACCTTCAGGCTCTCCCGATGTTCGGTGTCGAAGAGTTGTTTTTCTGTGCCGACAGCGCCGCGCAACGTGGTCTGGATTCCAGCGCTCTCTCGCTGGAAGAAGCCCAGGTGCTGACTGCCCAGCAAATCACCGCCCTCATTGACCGTTACGACCAGGTGATCACCCTCTGATGTCGACTTTGCATGTGTTGTCTCATTCCCCGTTCGGCGACGATCGCCTGACCAGTTGCCTGCGCGTGATTGGCGCCGGCGACGCCTTGCTGCTGTCCGGTGACGCCGCCTATGCCCTGCAACCCGCCACCGCGCCCTACACCACGCTGCAGGCAAGCGGCCTGAAACTCTACGTTCTGGCAGAAGATGCCCAGGCCCGGGCGCTTCAAGCCCCTGACTGGGTCACAGCCATTGATTACCCGGCCTTCGTCGAACTGACGATCCACTACGACAAGGTAAACAGTTGGCTATGAATTCCCTGACGGTCGGCGCCCGCGCCATCGAACTGGACAAGGACGGTTTCCTGGTCGAGCTCAGTGACTGGAATGCCGACGTGGCCGGTGCCCTGGCGGCCGCCGAAGACATCGAGTTGACGCCTGCGCACTGGGAAGTCCTCGAACTGCTGCGCAGCTTCTATGCCGAGTTCCAGCTGTCACCGGCGACACGTCCGCTGATCAAGTACACCGCATTGAAGCTCGGCCCGGAAAAAGGCAACAGCCTGCACCTCAACCAACTGTTCAAAGGCACCCCTGCCAAACTCGCCGCGAAACTGGCGGGCCTGCCCAAACCGACGAATTGCTTATGACCGACTTTCCAGCGCTGACCCTCGAAACGCCCGCCGAACATCCGTTCGCCCAATTCGTCCGGATCCTGGGCAAAGGCAAGCGCGGTGCCCGCGACCTGACCCGGGTCGAAGCCCTCGAAGCCATGGGCATGGTGCTCGACGACAAGGTCGAGGACACCCAGCTCGGTGCGTTCCTGATGCTGTTGCGGCACAAGGAAGAAAGCGCCGAGGAGATGGCCGGGTTCACCGAGGCCTTGCGTGAGCGCTTGCAGGCACCGGCATTGAATGTCGATCTGGACTGGCCGACCTACGCCGGCAAGAAGCGCCATTTGCCGTGGTACCTGCTGGCAGCCAAATGCCTGGCGCAGAACGGCGTGCGGATCTTCATGCATGGCGCTGGCGCGCACACGGCGGGCCGGATGTACAGCGAGCAATTACTGGCGCAATTGCAGATCCCCCTGTGCCGCACCTGGCAACAGGTCGGCTCGGCGCTGGACAACGGCGGCCTGGCGTTCATGCCTCTGGTGGACTGGGCGCCGCAACTGCAACGGATGATCGACCTGCGCAACACCCTGGGTCTGCGCTCACCGATCCACTCGCTGACGCGGATTCTCAATCCACTGGGCGCGCGCTGCGGCCTGCAAAGCATTTTCCATCCGGGTTATCAGGCTGTGCATCGCGATGCCAGCGGCTTGCTCGGCGACACCGCCATCGTGATCAAGGGCGACGGTGGAGAAATCGAGATCAACCCGGACGCCGACAGTCACCTGTATGGCACCACCGGCGGCGAAAGCTGGGACGAGGAATGGCCGCAGCTGTCGGCGCAGCGTCACGTCAAACCCGCCGCGCTCGATCCCGGGCATTTGCAAGCCGTATGGCGTGGCGATGTAGTCGACAGCTATCCGCAGATGGCGTTGATTTCGACCATGGCACTGGCCCTGCGCGGCCTCGGCCAGAGCCGTGAGCAAGCCTTCGAAACTGCCGAGAAATATTGGGCCGCCCGTAACAAATCGATTTAATCGATTATTGACGCCCGATCTTTGCGCTTTTTGTTCGAACTCATCGGAATAGACTCGACTCAAACGCTTAACGATTTCAGGAGGATTGAACATGGGTTTATTAGTCGATGGCCGCTGGCAGGACAAGTGGTACGAAAGCAGCAAAGACGGCGCGTTCCAGCGCGAACAGGCGCAGCGCCGAAACTGGGTGACGGCAGACGGCAAGCCGGGGCCAAGCGGTGTCGGTGGCTTCGCGGCTGAACCGGGGCGCTACCACCTTTACGTGTCACTCGCCTGTCCCTGGGCTCATCGCACCCTGATCCTGCGCAAACTCAAAGGCCTGGAAAACCTGATCGACGTGTCCGTAGTCAGCTATTCGATGCTGGAGACCGGCTGGACCTTCGACAAGGCCCACGGCTCCACCGGCGACAAACTCGACGGGCTGACCTTCCTGCACCAGCGCTATACCGCCGATGCCGCCGACTACACCGGCCGCGTCACGGTACCGGTGCTCTGGGACAAGCAGCAAGAGCACATCGTCAATAATGAATCATCGGAAATCATCCGCATGTTCAATGGTGCGTTCGACGAACTGACCGGCAACGACCTGGACTTCTATCCCGCTGCGCTGCGGGGTGAGATCGACGTCCTGAACGAGCGGATTTATCCGGCGGTGAACAACGGCGTGTACCGCGCCGGGTTTGCCACGTCGCAGCAGGCATATGAGGCGGCGTTCGATGAATTGTTTGCTGAGCTCGATCACCTGGAACAGTTGTTGGACGCCAACCGCTACCTGACAGGCGAGTACCTCACCGAAGCGGACATCCGCCTGTTTACCACGCTGATTCGCTTCGACGCGGTGTATTACGGGCACTTCAAGTGCAACCTCAAGCGCATTGCCGATTATCCGAACCTGTCGAACTGGTTGCGGGAGATTTACCAGTGGCCAGGGATTGCTGAGACGGTGGATTTCACCCACATCAAGACCCACTACTACGGCAGTCACAAGACCATCAATCCGACGGGGATCGTGCCAAAAGGCCCGGCGCAGGATTTCACCGCAGCCCATGATCGGGAGCGGTTGAATGGCAAAGGGGTTTGGCGCAGGGCCTGATTACACACTGAAACCTGAGAGCAGATGCGATCAATTGTGTTGAGGGAGGCTTGTGTGACAGGGGGGCTTCTGTGGCGAGGGGGCTTGCCTGTGGCGAGGGGGCTTGCCCCCGTTGGGTCGCGCAGCGACCCCCCCCCTTGTCCAGTTCAGCTATGCGGCAGTTTTAATTTCGAATAGCTCGATTGCCTCAAGATACGCTGGGGTTGCTGCGCAACCCAACGGGGGCAAGCCCCCTCGCCACAGGCAAGCCTCTCACCACAGGCAAGTCCCCCTCGCCACAGGTGTGGGGCTTACTTCTTCATCACCGCCGTGAACAACTCCGACTCCAGCAACCGCTGCAACCACGTCTGCAAACGCCGATACGGCGTCTGGGCGAACCACTCGCGGTCGACATGGGCGAACTGTCGTACAAATGGCATCAACGCCATGTCGGCCAAGGTCGGATGATCGGCCAGCAAGTAATCGCGACGCTCCAGCAGCTCATCAAGCCTGCGCAGGAACACTTCACCCTCGGTGCGATAAAACTCCATGGGCTGCTCGGGATAACGCTCGGCGTATTTGTAGCGATTCAAATGCACCTTGAACCGCGTGTCGTTCTCTTCGATCAGCCTGGCGATTTGCTCGGTTCCGGCTGGATCATCCTTGAGCAACCAGTCCTGCGGATCATTCTGTGCCAGGGCCCAGCGCATGATGTCCAGGCTCTCGTCGATCACCCGGCCGCCAACACTCAACACCGGCACCGTGCCCTTGGCGGACAGCGCGAGCATCTCGGCCGGTTTGGCTTTCAGGCTGACCTCGACGATGTCCACGACAACCCCCGAGTAACGCAGGGCCAGGCGCGCCCGCATGGCATAGGGGCAGCGGCGGAAGGAATACAGGGTGGTCATTTCACCTCCAGGGTGCTCAAGCCGTTGCCCTGGCGCTGGACCTGGATCTGCACCGGTATCCGTTCATGCATTTCCTGTACGTGAGAAATCACCGCGACCTTGCGCCCCTGTGCCTGCAAACCGTCGAGGGCATCCATGGCCAGTTGCAGGGACTCCGGATCGAGGCTGCCGAAACCTTCGTCGATGAACAGCGATTCGATCTTCAGTGTGCTCGACGCCATGGACGCCAGCCCCAGCGCCAGCGCCAGTGACACCAGGAAGGTCTCGCCGCCGGACAACGAATGCACCGAACGCAGTTCGTCGCCCATTTCGGTATCCATCACCAACAGGCCCAACATGCTGCCGCCACGCTTGAGGCGGTAGCGCCGCACCAGTTGTCGCAGTTGCACGTTGGCGTGGTGGACCAGCAGGTCGAGGTTGTAGGCCTGGGCGATCTTGCGGAAAGTGTCGCCGGTGGCCGAACCGATCAAGGCATTGAGGCGTGCCCAGCGCTGGTACTCGGTGTAGGCGTCGGCAATCTGCTGGCCCAGGGCCTGATTGGCATTTTGCCGGCGCTGATCTTCGACCTGTTCGGCACGCAGTTCCGCGCACAGCTGTTCGCTGACGGCGTACTGGCCCTGCAAATCGCCGAGGGCGCTGTCGAGTTGTTCGGCGTCGAGGTTGCCGTTGTGCTGCGCCTGATGCTGGAGCAAGACCTTGTCGCGCTCCTGCACCAGAACCTTGGCCTGTTCGATGGCTTTTTCGCTGTCCTGCAAGCGTTGACGCAACTCGCTGACGCAGGCGTCATCGACCAGCAGTAATTCTTCAAGGCCGGCGTCATCCAGTTGCGGATGGCGGGCGCGCCAGTCGGCGATTTTACCGGCGAGTTCACGCTCTTCGCATTCAAGTGCTTGCAAGCGTTCCTGTTGTGCCTTGAGTTCGGCGGCGATTCGCACTTGCTGAGTGACTACGTTTTGCAGTTCCTGGGTCGTCGCGGTTTCGGCGCTGCGTGACGTTTCAACGTCCCGTTCCAGTTGTTGCTGCCACTGCTCGGCGCTGCCGTGTTCGCCGAGCAACTGCCCGAGGGTCTGCTGGCTCGCCTGTTGTTGTGCGGCCAGTGCATTGAATTGCTGCTCGGCGGCTTGCAATTGCTGCAGTCGGGTTTGCTGCCGATCCTGTTCCTTCTCAAGGTGTTGTTGGCGCTGTTGCTGTTCGGCCAGCTCCTCCTTTTGTTGCTCGAGTTGCGCCAGGCGCTCGGCAATCTGTCGGTCGAGCTGCAGGAAGGTCGCGGCCGGCTCGACGCGCAGCGCTTGCAGTGTCTCGGCCGGCAAAAGGCTGGCGAATGCTTTGAGTTCTTCGTCCAGACGCTGCTGGTCGTTGCTCAATTCCCGTTGTTGATTGTCCAGATGGCGTGCTGCTTGCTGGTGCGCGGTTTCGGCCTGGCGCAGTTGTTGGGTCAGGCGCGCGGCATCCTGTTGCAGGGTGAGCAGGGCGCTCTGGCGCTGCTCGTCCTGACCGATGCTCTGATTCAACTGGCTGTTTTGCTGGGCGAGCCAGGTATCGCGTTTCTCGCTGTCCTGATTCAGCAACTGACTGGCCAGCGGGTGCGCTTGCAGGCTGGGCGTCACGGTTTGCTGGCGGGTCGCCAGTTGCTCCTGCTGTTGCAGCAGTTCCTTTTGCTGGGCGATCAGTCCGCCGACTTCGGCGCGCAGGTCGGTGAGTTTTTCCTTGAGCAGATCGACGGCTTTCTGGGCGTTGGCCTGTTCGCCTTCATCAAAGCGGCCGAGGCTCTGCAGCAGCGCTTCGGGCTGATGATAGGGGTGCTCTTGGCTGCCGCAGACCGGGCAGGGCTGGTCATCCTGCAATTGTGCACGCAGCTCCTCGACACTGGCGCTGCGGGCCAGGCGCTGACGCTCCAACAGCTCGCGGGTGACGCTGAGGGTCTGCTCGGCGACACTCAGCTCAGCCTTGGTTTTGACCCCGTCCTGGGTCAGGCGCTCACGCTCCTGTTGCGCACTGAGCTGGCGTTGTTGCAGCTCGGCGCCGCGCTTGTCCAGTTCCTGTTGGCTTGCCCACAAGCGGGTCAGCTCTTCGATCGCGCGCAGCTGTTTGCGGTTGTCCTGCAGCAGGCTGCCGAGAATGCCGATCTGCTCGGCGACGGCATCGGGTTCGGCGCCGGCCTCCTTGTACAGCACTTCCAGCTGTTGCTTCTGCGCGGTGAACGCTTGCGCACTGTGCGTGGCGTTCTGCTCCAGGGTGGCCAGTTCCGCCTGCCCCTGGTTCAGCCGGTTGCCGATCAGCATCAACTGCTGCAGGCGATCGCGGTAGGCAGTCCAGGCGTTGCTCAAGGGGGCCAGATGGCTGCTTTGCTCAAGTTCGGCGGCGATGCGCTGCAAGTGCGCGGCGACCTGGGTTTGCCGGTCGTGCAGGGTTTGAATCGCACTTCGGCCCTGAGTGCACGCCTGTTCGGCGACGAGCTTCGCTTCGGCGCCAATGGCGGTGTCTTTGGCCAGGCGAGCGAGGGTGCTTTGTTCGTCGAAGGCCTGGCGCAAAAGCGGCGCGCTGTCGGTTTGCCGCTGTTGCGCTTCGGCCAGGGCGATCCGCACCGCGCCCAGCTCCTGCTCCAGCTGCGTCTGGCGCTCGCCGAGTACGCCGTGTTGCTGAGTGTGCAGGGCAATCTGCGCCGCCAAGGGGGTCCGTAATGCATCGATTTCGGTTTTGCGGGCGAACTGATGCCGCTGGGGGCCGAGTTGCTCCAGGCGGGTCAGCTGCAGGCGCTCGCCGTCCAGGCTTTGCCAATGGGACTGTGCCGATTGCAGTTGCTCAGTGGCGCTGTGTTGCGCGTCCTGCAACTGGCGCAATTCCTTGAGCCAGGTGTGCTGCAATTCGAGCTGCTTGAGCTGCGCCTGCTGCAATTTCAGCTGTTGTTGTGCGCCATTGAAGCGCTCATCAAGCTGCGCCCGGGCCTCGGGGGCCAGGGGTGTCACACCGCTGGCCTGATCCTGCAGCAGCTTGTGGGTTTCACGGGCTTCTTTGGCCTTGTCGAAGGCGCGCCGGCCGAGCCGGGTATAGAGCGCAGTATCGGTGAGTTTTTCCAGCAGCTCGCTGCGTTCGTTGTCGTTAGCCTTGAGGAAGGCGCTGAATTCGCTCTGGGCGAGCAACACCGCGCGGGTGAACTGCTCGAAGTTCAGACCCAGCACGGTTTCGAGCTGGACCTTGAAGTCGACTTTCTGGCTGGCCAGCAATTGATCCAGATCGATGTCGCGCAGGCTCTGGCGACTGGCCTGCAGCTTGCCGCCGGCCTTCTCCCGGGCGCGATTGGCTTCCCAGCGGGCGCGGTAGCGGCGGCCATCGATGCCGACAAAATCCACTTCGGCATAACCTTCACCGGTGCCACGACGCAGCAGGGTGCGCGGATCGCCCGTGCTGATTTCGCCGTCAGCGTCCGGCGCCTTGGCCGACACCTGGGCGTTGCTCAGCCGCGGCACGGCGCCAAACAACGCCAGGCACAAGGCGTCGAGCAGGGTGCTTTTGCCGGCCCCGGTCGGCCCGGTGATCGCGAACAGTCCCGCGCTGGCCAAGGGTTCGGCGGTGAAGTCGATGTCGAACGGCCCGGCCAGGGAGGCGAGGTTCTTCAGGCGGATGGCGAGAATCTTCATGGTTGTTCGCTCTCCATCTGCACGTCTTGCAACAGCTCGGCAAAGTCCTTGAGGGTTTGCTCGTCGACCTCGCTGCCGTAGTTGTCCTGCCAGGCGCGGCTGAAAAGCTCCTGTGGAGTGAGTTGATCCAGTTCGATCAGCGCACCACCCTCGTCGTTGCCTTCACGGCTGCCTGAGCCTGCGTATTCGGCGGCGATGCGCACCAGGCGCACGGCCTTGCCTTGCAGGGCGGTTTCCACTTGCTGGCGCAGGTCGGGCTGCGGCTCGTCGAGGCGTACCCGTACTTCCAGCCAGGGCTGGCGCTGGATGTCGGCCAGCAGATCGATGTTCGGTAGATCAGCCAGGAGCAGCAGTACTTCCGCCATCGGCACCGGACCGATGCGTTGCAGGTTGACCGCGCGGGGTATCAGTTTCGGTTCGACGCTGACCAGGGTTTCGCCATCGAGGGTGATGTCGAGAATCTGGTGCTGGTAGCCGATTTCGGAGAACGACAGCGGAATCGGCGAGCCGCTGTAGCGGATGCGTTCTTCGCCATTGACCTTCTGCGGCTTGTGCAGGTGCCCGAGCGCCACATAGCTGATGCTCGGCCCGAACAGGCTCGCCGGCAGGGCTTCGGCATTGCCGATGATGAGGCTGCGCTCGGAATCTTCCGACACCGAACCGCCGGCCATGTGCGCGTGGCTGATGGCGATCAGCGCTTGGCCGGGCTGGCGTCTGGCGTTGGCCGCCTCGATCAGCCATTCATGCACCTGGCCGATGCCGCGCAAGTAGTTGTCACCCAGGTGTGCGCCGGTGACTTCCGCCGGGCGCAGGAACGGCAGCGCCAGGCACCAGGCGGCGATGGCGCCGCTGGCATCCGGCAGCGGCAACAGCAGGCGTTCGGCGTCCAGTTGTCCGTCGTCGAGCCACAGCACGCGACCCAGCGCATGGGTGCGCAAGCGGCGCATCAAGGGCGCAGGCAGTTCGATCCGGGAGCCGGAGTCGTGGTTGCCGGCGATCATCACGATGGTCAGCAGCGGCTGCTGCTCGTGGGCACTGACGATGAAATCGTAGAGACGTTCCTGGGCTTTGACCGGCGGGTTGACCGTGTCGAAAATGTCGCCGGCGATCAGCAGCACATCCGGCTGATCCAGCTTCAGCTGGCGCAGCAGCCAGTCGAGAAAGCAGCCGTGTTCGAAATCGCGATCCTGGCCATGCAGGTATTGCCCAAGGTGCCAGTCGGAGGTGTGAAACAGACGCAAGGCGAACTCCGTAGGAATAAAGGTCACTGCCGCGAGGAAATGGATGCGGCGAAAGGAGGAGAGTTTACTGGCAAAAGACCGAGACTGCTGGATCCCTTGAAAGAGAATGGGGGGCGCAGGGGCGGTTCGAGGATGAACACCGGAGGCTATGAAATGCCCTTTCAGGGTAGGGGGCGTTCCGGAGAAAACTGACGAGCGGTGGCGTCGAACTGTCAGTTTTTACAGTAGGCATGATCTCGGACAAAGCGCTTAATTTGTTTCGTACGTGGTGTCCAGCCGGACGTGAAGGACCAAGCGTGCATTTTTTCGTGAGGCAAACGTACGGTTGCCCCAGCCGCTGAGGTCGTGATGGCAGCGCTGTGATTTGCACGGCATCGACTGTTGCAACCGGCAAACAATGGAGAGTCCCATGTCACAGCGTCGTGTAAATGTCATCAGCAAAAGCCCCAACCCGCGCCATGGACACGTCTTTTCCCCTAAGTCCAGAGCCTATTTTGCCTGGGAGGCAGGCAAGCTCGATTATGGTGCGCTGAACCAGCGAGAATCGGGCAAGTTTTTCCCTGCGACCGTCGGCGATCTGCATGACCCCTATGCACCGCAAGACCAGACCAGTTTCGCGCCGCCGCCTGATGGTAAAATTGCCAGTGCAAACCAGGCCACCGGGGCCATGCTGGATGAGCCGGGCTCGCATTGGCAAAAACACCCAGTGTGCCCTGGTGAAGTGCTGGAGATTTCCTGGTATTTCACCGCCAATCACGTGTCCCGGCGCTGGGTCTATTTCCTGACCAAGAAAGATTGGGATCCCGGCAAGGTGCTGTCGCGAGACCAATTTGAACCAGAGCCGTTTTATACGGTGCAAATTAATCTGCAACCGTTCTGGGAACATTCGGAGCAGATGAAGCCACCGACACCGACCGTTCACGGGCTGCCGCTGCCCGAGCGCAGTGGATACCATGTGTTGCTGGCCGTCTGGGAAGTTGCTGATACCCCAAATGCGTTCTATCAGGTGGTGGATCTGGATTTTGTGCCGCCGGATGGCGGGGGTGAACGCCCCTCCGTTCCGACCGGGCTAAAAGCGGTGAGCATCACCGACAAGCAAGTGGAACTCGCTTGGAACGAATCGGATGGTCCAGCCCCGATTGCGTTTTATCGTATCAAGCGCAACGGGACCATGTCCGTGGATGTGCCTGCACCGGCGTTGACCTGGACTGACAAAGGCGTTCTGCCTCGGACGCTCTACAGCTACGTCATTACGGCGCATGACGAAGCGGGCGAAGTTTCCGACCCGAGTCGGCCGCTTCAAGTGCAGACACTGCCCGAAGGTGGCGGCCCCAGCGCTCCGATCAATCTTCACTCAATGGGGCAGACAACCCAGAGCATCACGCTGATGTGGGGGGCTTCCACCGGCACGGCACCCATCGTGAACTACCTGGTCTACCGGGATGGCGTTGTAGTCAAAACGCTCAGTGCCACTCAGACCGAGTATGAAGACACGGGGCTGACACCTGACACCGAGTATCGCTATGAAGTCAAAGCGCTCGACCTGGATGGGAAACTGTCCCCTCCGAGCAATCTTTTGCGTCAGAAAACCAAGGCTGAAGGTGGCGGCCACCCGGCATGGAAGCTCGATACCTTCTATGAAACCGGCGCTCTTGTGAGTCATGGCGGCGGCATTTGGCGTTGCTTGCAAAGACACACCTCGTATGCACCTGATTGGGCGCCAGGCCTGGACACCAGCGAGGTACTTTGGGCTGCGCATACGCCAGCACGCAAATAGGTCCAGCAGGACGCCTCGCCACTGGTTTGGGCGTGGCGTCCTGTCCCCGGATCATTAAAGCGTTTCGCGGTCCAGCAACTGCCGCTTACGTTCAACCCCCCAACGATAACCCGACAGATTGCCATCGCTGCGCACCACGCGATGGCAAGGGATCGCCACCGCCAGACGGTTGGCGCCGCAGGCTTGTGCCACTGCCCGGACGGCTTTGGGCGCGCCGATCCGTTGGGCGATCTCGGCATAGCTGGCGGTGCTGCCGGCCGGGATTTCCCGCAGGGCTTGCCAGACCCGTTCCTGAAACGCAGTGCCTTGCACATCCAGAGGCAGGTCCAGGCCGATCGCCGGCGCTTCGATAAAACCGACCACCCGGGCAACCAACTGCTCGAATTGCTGATCGGCGCCAATCAGATTGGCGCGCCGGAACTTGTCCTGCAGATCGCAGACCAGTTGCTGTGGATCATCGCCCAGCAGAATCGCGCACACTCCGCGCTCACTCTGCGCCACCAGAATCGCGCCGAGTGAGCACTGGCCGATGGCGAAACGAATATCGTTGTTCTGGCCGCCCGCGCGGTAATCGCCGGGCTTCATCCCCAGCAGGTGGTCGGCGGCTTCATAGAAACGGCTATTGGAATTGAAGCCTGCCTCGTACAGGGCGTCTGTCACCGTGCCGCCGTCCGCCAGGCGTTCGCGAACCCTGCGCGAGCGATGGGCGGCGGCGTAACCCCTGGGGGTCAGGCCGGTGACGGCTTTGAACACGCGATGGAAATGGAAGCTGCTAAGGCCCGCGGCTTCAGCCAGTTCGGCCAATGCCGGCGGTGTCTCTGTGCTTTCGATGCGGCGGCAGGCGGCGGCCACGGTCGCGGCGTGTTGTGCCGCAACGGCGCTCTGGTCCTTGCTTGCGCGCTTGCTGGGCCGGTAGCCCGCAGTCCGGGCCTGCTGGGCGGTGTCGAAGAACTCGACATTCTCAGGCTTGGGCAGGCGCGCCAGGCTGCTGGGGTTGCAATAGATACCGGTGGTTTTCACCGCGTAGACAAATTGCCCGTCGGCCTTGGGATCCCGGGCAAGGACGGCGGCCCAGCGCGGATCGTTTTCTATGCTGATCGTGGTCATTTGCGTCGTCATGGCGGCCTGTCCGGTGGGTGGTTCTGTGCAGGTTAACCAAGCTTGAGTGTCTTCACACTCCGGCGCTTGCGGTCAAACTCCAGGGCTTCAACCTGCGGTGCGGAAGGTGAAATTGATACGTTGTTCACCCAGTCGCGGGTGCAGCCCGTGCTTGATCGGCAACACGCCGTGATAGCGCAGTCGATCCACGCCACCCCAGACCACGATGTCGCCGTGCAGCAAGGGGATTCGCTGGCTTTTGTCGCTGCGTTCAAAACCGCCGAACAGGAACATTGCCGGCAGGCCCAATGACACCGAAACAATAGGGGCCGCTAGGCAGGTTTCGTTTTTATCCTGATGCAGTGACATTTTAGCGCCAGGGATATAACGGTTGATCAGGCAGGAGTCCGGCACAAAGTCGGCGAATCCCGCCTCCGTTGCCGCCGCTTGAGCCAGCTGGTAAAACGCCTCGGGCATATCCGGCCACGGCAGGCCGCTTTGCGGGTCGTGGCGGGTGTAGCGATAGCCGCTGCGGTCGGTGGTCCAGCCCCAGGTGCCGCAGCTGCTGAGGGCTACCGACATGGTAAAGCCGCCGGGCGTGATCATCTGGCGAAACGGCGCGGCTGCCAACACCGCCTCCAGTGCGGGCAACACGCGCTCCAGCCAGGTCAGGGCGAAGCCTCTGAGAACGTATGATTGCTCACCGATCTGCTCGCGCCTGGGCGCTTGCTCGGGCTCTGCATCGGCAAACAGATCGAATGTCAGCGGGTTCATAGGCTCATGATGCATCGTTCGAGAAATGCCTGGTGGGACTCAGGAAAACGCACTGCCAGCCCCATCTGTTCATACCAGCGTTTGGCAATGGGCACCAGGCCTTCCGGATTCGAGGTGACCAGTCTGAAAGGCATTGCCAGGGCGGACACTCCGACTCTTGCGGTCAAACCGTCCAGATGGTCGCGGCAGAGGGTGTTACAGGGCTTTGCTGACGCTGATTTCGCTGATCACGTCGTCCTGGCCATGAATGGCATCCAGCGCTGCCCTGGCTTCTTCTGCGGTGCCGTTTTCAAGTTGCGCGAACTCGAAGCGGCGCTCGCCGTTGAGCTTGTATTTGATGACGTACTTGGTCGTTTGAGCCACGGTCATATCTGCCTTTCTTTATATCGGGTACGTCACTCAGCTCAGTTTTGTGCTGGAGCGGCGGATGATTTTGATCGAGTGCGTCAGGGTCGGTTTACGGGTCACGCTGATCGCCCGGCGGTTGACCGTATCGATGGTGATGTTCCAGAAACCGGTGCTTGGCGCCGTAATGCGTGCCGGGAAGGTGTCGAACGCACCGCCGTGATAGGTGTGGCGGCCGCCATTTTTGAAGCTGCGGAAGT
This sequence comes from Pseudomonas sp. GW821-FHT09H03, assembly GCF_059415945.1. Classification (NCBI taxonomy): domain Bacteria; kingdom Pseudomonadati; phylum Pseudomonadota; class Gammaproteobacteria; order Pseudomonadales; family Pseudomonadaceae; genus Pseudomonas; species Pseudomonas sp. GW821-FHT09H03. Next base: position 130,393 of record NZ_JBWKOF010000012.1, read on the forward strand.
TGGCGTCGTTCATCAGACGGATGTTGCACATTTGGGAGCATTGAATGACGACGATATCGTCTTCATTGAGGTGCTCGCGCTGATGGATAAATTTCATGGGGCGCCTCCAGAAGGGCTTTTTCTACAAAAACGGCGCGCAGTTTATCAGCCCGTAGGCCTGATTATCCGGCCATAGTGGGCTGCAAGGACAATAAAGAACAGATATTGCACATTTAATGGGTCATAAATGAGTTCGCTCTGGAGAAAAACCGGGTTTGTGTGGTCGGAGGGTCTTTATCGGAGGTTTTGTATGAAGTGGGGTGTATGGGGTCTGCCGTGGATGCTGGCAATGGGTGGTTGCGCAAGTGTCGCCGATATCAACCAGACGTTGCCGACCATGAACGTGCTTTCAGGAAAGAAACCCCATGAATATGCGCAGTGCCTGAGCGACAAGCTGGCCGACAGCCGTGGCGCCCTGCAAATCGAGCCGCAAAAAGACGGATTGCGAGTGATTGTGCCGCAGAAATTGTCTTCGGGGCCGGCCGCGGTATTCGATATAGAAGAGCGCTCCAATGGCAGCGGCATCAAGCTGCATGAGCGCATCTCCAACGTCCCAGTGCGTCCACGGGACGTACAAGATGCTGCCAACGAATGCATTTCCGGCTGATAGACTATCGCCAGTCAGCATCGATGCCGTCAAAGCCAGGCTTTGGCGGCATTGTCATTTCTGGAGTCAGGCATGAAGCGGGAACAGGTACGGGAGCGTCATGCAGAGGGTCTTATCTCTGCCACCCATGTGATCCAGAACCCGGCATGTCCGGAGGAATGGATCGTGTTTTTCAAGAAAAGCGCCGGGCGCAGCTACTTTCTCGTGGACGATCAGGATGAAGTCGAGTCCTTCGCTCGTCTGGACGAGTTGGTCGAGACCGTGCGCGGTCTCGGGATCAAGTTCGCGGAAATCCACATGTAGGGCAAGGCGCCTTACTTGCAGACCACCACGACGCTGCGGTTCTTGAATTCGCCAACGTCGGCGCCTAGGGTCTTGTCACTCTCCTTGAGCGCCGGCGTGCCGTCGGTACCGACAATCCGGTAGCCGGTCCCGGCGCAGGAGGCGTCGGCTTTTTCGTAACAGGTAGCCCAGGAGTTTGCTCCGCCGGAGCAGTCGATGGTCAGGCCTTGCTCGCCGTTATCCAGGTAAGTTTGTTCGCTGGTGGCGCAACCGCCCAGGGCCAGTGCGGCTATTAGTGGCAAGATCTTGTTCATGGTGTGGTCGTCGTCAGGGGGAAGGGCTAAGGCTGTGACAGCGCCGCAGGCAAAAGGTTATAGCGAAAGGCCACTTCTGCGCAGAAGTTCACAAAAAACCCTGCGCATGGGCAGGGTTGGGTCGCGTCAATTCTTGTCTTTGCCGCGTCGCTTCGGTGCCGGGTGCTGGTCTTGCAACACCGATGCCACTTCGATGGCCAGTGCCTCGGTCGGGAATGGCCCGGCGATATTTTCGCCGGCGACACTGTCTACCCACCATTGGCCGTCTTTCGCCTGGTTGATCAAGTACCCGTTAACGCTTTTTGCTGCCGACATTTAATAACCTCGTGGTCTGGTTCAATCGCACCATAATAGCGCCAAATGCACTCAACCAGTGTCGACAGGCGTATGGTGGTTTGTTTATTGCAGGGCCAAACCGTGCAAATCCGCGAGTCTCTGCTATCAATAATGGGCTGTCCGCAGGCCTGTTCACTCTCGCGGGGAACTATCGGCGAGAATTTTTCTCTATGATGGCATCGGATAGCCAGCGCGGGGCATTGTAAGGTGCCCGCCGCCTGATTAGACTGCGCCGAAACTCGAACACACAGCCTTTTCAAGGACTTATATGATCAAGAAATGCTTGTTCCCAGCAGCCGGTTACGGTACTCGCTTCCTGCCAGCGACTAAAGCCATGCCCAAAGAAATGCTGCCGGTGGTGAACAAGCCACTGATCCAGTACGGCGTCGAAGAAGCACTGGATGCCGGTTTGAACGAAATCTCCATCGTTACCGGCCGCGGCAAGCGCGCCCTGGAAGACCATTTCGACATCAGCTACGAGCTGGAAAACCAGATCAAGGGTACCGACAAGGAAAAATACCTGGTCGGCATCCGCAAGCTGCTCGACAACTGCTCGTTCTCCTACACCCGCCAGACCGAAATGAAAGGCCTGGGCCACGCAATCCTGACTGGCCGTCCGCTGATCGGCGACGAACCTTTCGCCGTGGTCCTGGCGGACGACTTGTGCGTCAACCTCGAAGGCGACGGCGTGCTGACCCAGATGGTCAAGCTGTACAAGCAGTTCCGCTGCTCGATCGTGGCCATCCAGGAAGTCGATCCGCAAGAGACCCACAAGTACGGCGTCATCGCCGGCGAGATGATCCGCGACGACATCTACCGCGTTCACAGCATGGTTGAAAAACCAAAACCAGAAGACGCTCCGTCGAACCTGGCCATCATCGGCCGCTACATCCTGACCCCGGACATCTTCGACCTGATCGAACAGACCGAGCCAGGCAAGGGCGGCGAAATCCAGATCACCGACGCCCTGATGAAACAGGCCCAGAACGGCTGCGTGATGGCCTACAAGTTCAAGGGCAAGCGCTTCGACTGCGGCGGCGCCGAGGGTTACATCGACGCGACCAATTTCTGCTTCGAGAACTTCTACAAGACTGGCAAGGCTTACTGATAGCCGCTTGGCAGGTTAAACACAAAAACGCCCCGACTGGTTCGGGGCGTTTTTTTTGGGGCGCGTAAAACCTGTAGGGGCCGGCTTGAACTGGCGATGCGAGATTGAGCTTTGTGTTGTCCTTTCGGGCCTCATCGCTGGCAAGCCAGGCTCCTACAGGTGTTGCGATATCCCGGTTTCGCCCTGCGACTTCGAATTTGCAGGGCCTTATTTCACCTTTCTTGTTCCTGTGATTTCCGGGGGGGCGTGAAGGCTCTTTTTGCTCGCTCCAGCGGCAAAACATTTCCCATTGGAAATACTTTTTTCATTGCCTGACCTATAACCCAACGTCATTAATAAAACGAAACAAACCTTGGCAAAGGAGTGCCCGGGACTTACTCGCGACGGCATTTCGAAGTGCGCCGTGCGAGTTCATCGATGGTAATAAGGAGTTTTGCAAATGGTATTGCTCGGTAAGGCAACAAAACGGGGAGGAAAATCAAATCGTTGGTGGGGCCTGTTCGTCCTGATGCTACCCGTATTGCTGGTGACAGTTGACAACACGGTGCTCGGATTCGCGTTACCCAAGATTGCTGAGGCCCTGCGTCCCACTGCCAGCCAGCAGCTGTGGATGATCGATGCTTATTCGCTGGTATTGGCAGGGCTGCTGGTGTCGATGGGTGGTCTGGGAGATCGGGTTGGTCATCGTAAGTTGTTGTTGGTCGGGTCCTTGGGCTTTGCGATTGTGTCGGTGCTGACCGCGTATTCGGGTACCGCCGCACAACTGATTGCCGGACGAGCTTGTATGGGCATTTTCGGTGCAATGCTGATGCCGTCAACGTTGGCGTTGATACGTTCGGTGTTCGAGGATCGAGAAGAACGCAGGCTGGCAGTCGCGATCTGGGCGACGACATTGACGGTAGGTTCGGCACTTGGTCCCTTGGTGGGTGGGGTTTTGCTGGAATTCTTCAGTTGGGGCTCGATTTTCCTGCTGGCGGTGCCTGTGTTGGTGCCGTTGCTGGTGTTGGGACCACTGTTGCTGCCCGAGTCCGAGCGGGATGCTTCAGGACCGTTGGATCCGATAAGCATTCTGCAATCGATGGTAGCGCTTGGTGCCATTGTCTATGGCATTAAACACATTGCCAGCAGTGGTATCGACTGGATGGCGCTGACAGCATTTGCAACAGGCACAGTAGCGGGCTGGATGTTTGTGCGTCGACAATTACGTCTGCCAGTGCCGTTGATGGACCTTAGTCTGTTGCGCAATGGCGCATTCAGCGGCTCTGTAGCGATCAACCTGATGAGTCTCGCGTTTCTCGTCGGCTTCGTGTTCTTTACCACTCAGTTCCTGCAGATCGTTCTTCAGGTGTCGCCCTTGAGCGCCAGCCTCGCCCTGGTTCCAGGGCAAGTCGTGGCAATTGCAGTGGGGATGGCGGTTGTGCCGGTTGCGCGGCGAGTACAGGTGCATGTGCTGATACCCATCTTGATGGCGTTTGCTGGATCGGCGTTTCTGCTGGTCGCCAGCATGGGCAGTAGCCTGACCATTCTGGTGGTGGCTTTTGCCTTGCTCAACATTGGTGTGGGTGCGATTGCGACGGTGTCCAACGATGTGATTTTGTCTGCTGCGCCACTGGCTAAAGCGGGCGCTGCGTCGGCCATCAGCGAAACGGCCTATGAAGTGGGCGTGGTGTTGGGGACGACAGTGCTCGGCGGTGTCGTCACGGCCTACTATCGCGGTGCGTTGCAGCTTCCGGGGTTTCTGAGCGACGTGCAGATGATGCTGGCGAGTGAAACGCTGTCTGGCGCTTATCATGTGGCGGGAGGCTTGTCGGGTGATCAGGCAAAGGCGTTGATGGTGCAGGCGGGGGCGGCGTTCGAAGGTGGAATCGGTTTGGTTTCGTGGGTAACGTTCGGCTTGGCACTCATGGCGATTTTGATTGCATGGCGCACTCTGCGCATACCGCAAATGCAATCTGCATTGGAGCATTGATCAAAAGTCGCGAATCCCAGGCCCCGCGCATTTGAGCACAACGCTTGCTCAGCGGCCGTGCGCAGGTATGCTGTTGGCCTGCCGAGGAGATTGAAAATGGCCTACGATTTTGACCTTTATGTGATTGGTGCCGGTTCCGGCGGGGTGCGGGCTGCGCGGTTTGCTGCCGGGTTTGGTGCGAAAGTGGCGGTGGCCGAGAGCCGTTACCTGGGCGGGACCTGTGTGAACGTCGGTTGCGTGCCGAAGAAACTGCTGGTGTACGGTGCGCACTTTGCCGACGACTTCGAGCAGGCCTCGGGTTTTGGCTGGAGCCTGGACGAGGCGCAGTTCGACTGGGCGACGCTGATCGCCAACAAGGATCGCGAGATCAATCGCCTCAATGGCATTTATCGCAACCTGCTGGTCAACAGTGGCGTCACGCTGCATGAAGGCCACGCCAAAATCGTCGATCCGAATACCGTCGAGATCAATGGCGAGCGCCACAGCGCCAAGCACATTCTGATCGCCACCGGTGGCTGGCCGCAGATTCCCGATATTGCGGGGCACGAGCACGCGATCAGTTCCAATCAGGCGTTCTTCCTCAAAGAGCTGCCCAAGCGAGTGTTGGTGGTGGGCGGTGGCTACATCGCCGTCGAGTTCGCCGGCATCTTCCACGGTTTGGCCGCCGAGACAACATTGCTCTATCGCGGTGAGTTGTTCCTGCGCGGCTTCGACGGCTCGGTGCGCAAGCATTTGCAGCAAGAGCTGACCCGGCGTGGCATGGACTTGCAATTCAATGCCGATATCGCGCGCATCGACAAGCAGGCTGACGGCAGCTTGAAAGCTACCCTCAAGGATGGGCGCGTGCTGGAAGCGGATTGTATTTTCTACGCCACTGGCCGGCGTCCGATGCTGGACAACCTCGGGCTGGAAAACACCGGTGTGAAGCTCGACAAGAACGGCTTTGTCGAAGTCGATGAGCTGTATCAGACCGCTGAACCATCGATCCTCGCCCTGGGTGATGTGATCGGGCGCGTGCAATTGACACCGGTGGCGCTGGCCGAAGGCATGGCGGTGGCACGGCGTCTGTTCAAGCCGGAGCAGTATCGTCCGGTGGATTACAAAATGATCCCGACGGCCGTGTTCAGTCTGCCGAACATCGGCACCGTCGGCTTGACCGAGGAGGAGGCTCGGGAAGCTGGCCACGAAGTGCGGCTTTTCGAAAGCAGCTTCCGGCCGATGAAGCTGACCCTGACCGAGTGCCAGGAGCGCACGTTGATGAAACTGGTGGTGGATGCCAAGACCGACAAGGTCCTGGGTTGCCACATGGTTGGCCCTGAGGCCGGTGAGATCGTTCAGGGACTGGCAATTGCCTTGAAGGCCGGCGCGACCAAGCGCCACTTCGACGAAACCATCGGCGTACACCCGACGGCCGCCGAAGAGTTCGTCACCATGCGCACGCCGGTCGCCGGTTAATCGCCTTTGGCTGTGTCTGGCGCTGCCGCAACGGCAGCGGCCAGGCGCACGCTTTCTTCCAGGTCTGCCTGGGCCTTGGTCAGCTCGGTTTCCAGCGCCTTGTTCAGCTGCGACTGCTCGTCGACATTCTGTTTGAGTGCCTGGCTTTCCAGCAGGGCGACGCGCAAGCGTTCCTGGAGGAGGGTGCGTTCGCCGTCGACCCGGGTGGTCTGTTCCAGTAGCTGATCCTGGCGGGCGTGGCTTTGCTTAAGCTGTTCGTGCAGTGAGCTCAACTCGCGCAGGGTGCCGCGGTTTTCCGTCAGCAGGCGCTCGTTGTCGCGATGCAGTTGGGTGATTTCGTCCTGGCGCACCAGGGCGCTCTGCTGTGACTGACGCAACTCCATCTGCAGCTGCTGAACCTGGCCTTCATGGCGACTGATTTCCTGTTCGCGCTGTTCCTTCACCGCATTGCGATAGTGCTCCAGGGCATCGCGGGCATGCAGATGCTTTTCCTCAAGGGAGCGGATCTGCTCGTCTTTGTCTTGCAGGCGTAGTTCGAAATCGGCCAGTGCCTGATTCAGCCCGGCGTTGCGGGTCTGCTCGGTCTGCAGCATCGAGCGGGTGTCCTGCAGTGCGTCGGATTCCTGGGCCAGCGCCAGGGTTTGAAACTCGTACTGCTGCTGCAGCTCAGTGTTGGCGTCCTGTGCTTCGGTGAGGCTGGTTTCCAGTGCATTGCGTTGTTGTTCGAACTGCGTGCAGGCCTGGTCGATGGGTTCCTGTGCCTGCTCCTTGAGCCGTTGGGCGAGCCTTGCGACCAGCGCCAGCAACTCGTCATCAATGGGTTCGGAGGGTGTTTCGGTGCGTTCGATGCTGTCGTCCAGTTCTTTGAGATAGCGATGGATCGTGGTTTTCGAACCGGTATTGCCCATCTCGATCCGCACGGCGTCGATACTGGGGTTTTCGCCGCGGGCGAGGATCGCCAACCGGGCCGCTTGAACTATCGCTTTATTTACACCACCGCGAGCCATGGGGTCTCCTACGATTTAATACTGTGGTACATACCACTGGTATACACATTGTACCATTGAATTGAATAAGTTAAATGCTCGATGATACTGACGCGGGATATACTGGTATTACCACGTGTGAAGGTGGTTTTGATACGTTTTTGGCACAAGTGGTCCCCTGTAGGAGCGAGCATGCTCGCGAAAAACCAGAGAGCCCCGTGGGCATTCAGGAGACCCGCGTTATCGTTGACGTCCATCGCGAGCGTGCTCGCTCCTACAATTCAACGCGGTCCTTGTAGGAGCGAGCATGCTCGCGAAAAACCAGAGAGCACCGCGGGCATTCAGGAAGCCCGCGTTATCGTTGACGTCCATCGCGAGCGTGCTCGCTCCTACAGTTCAACGCGGTCCTTGTAGGAGCGAGCAGGCTCGCGAAGAACCAGAGAGCACCGTGGGCATTCAGGAGACCCGTGTCATCGTTGACGTCCATCGCGAGCGTGCTCGCTCCTACAGTTCAACGCGGTCCTTGTAGGAGCGAGCATGCTCGCGAAAAACCAGAGAGCACCTCGTGCATTCAGAACGCCCGTGTCATCGTTGACGTCCATCGCGAGCGTGCTCGCTCCTCCAGTTCAACGCTGTCCTTGTAGGAGCGAGCACGCTCGCGAAAAACCAGAGAGTACCGTGGGCATTCAGGAGGCCCGCGTCATCGTTAATGTCCATCGCGAGCGTGCTCGCTCCTACAGTTCGCCAATTTGTAACTAGTCAGAAGGTATTTCCATGAGCGACCTCAATCGTTACCTGCAAGCCGCCACTCGCGACAACACCCGGCGTAGCTACAGGGCAGCTATTGAGCATTTCGAAGTGACCTGGGGTGGTTTTCTGCCGGCTACCGGCGACAGTGTGGCGCGTTACCTGGTGGCCCATGCCGGGGTGTTGTCGATCAACACGTTGAAGCTACGGTTGTCGGCTCTGGCGCAGTGGCATAACAGTCAGGGGTTTGCCGATCCGACCAAGGCGTCGCTGGTGCGCAAGGTGTTCAAAGGCATCCGTGCGCTGCATCCGGCGCAGGAGAAACAGGCGCAACCCCTGCAACTTCAACATTTGGAGCAGGTGGTCAACTGGTTGGAGCAGGAGGCGCAAACTGCCCGGACTCAGGGCGATCGCCCCGCACTGTTGCGCGCCAGGCGGGACACCGCATTAATCCTGCTAGGTTTCTGGCGGGGCTTTCGCAGCGATGAGTTGTGCCGGTTGCAAATCGAGCACGTTCAAGCCAGCGCCGGCGCGGGGATCACCCTCTACCTGCCGCGCAGCAAGAGTGATCGCGAGAACCTTGGCAAGACTTATCAGACGCCGGCGCTGCAGCGCTTGTGCCCGGTGCAGGCCTACATCGAATGGATCAACGAGGCGGCACTGGTGCGCGGTCCGGTGTTTCGTGGCATTGACCGTTGGGGGCATCTGAGTGAGGAGGGCTTGCACGCCAATAGCGTGATACCGCTGTTGCGTCAGGCCCTGGGGCGCGCTGGAATCGCGGGCGAACTCTATACCAGCCACTCTCTGCGTCGCGGATTCGCCACCTGGGCGCACCAAAGTGGCTGGGATCTGAAATCGTTGATGAGTTATGTGGGCTGGAAGGACATGAAGTCCGCCATGCGTTACATCGAAACCAATCCCTTCCTGGGCATGGCGCTGCGCGCAGAAAAGCCGGTCGCGCCCGAGATACCGAATTCTTCTATTAATACTGTCGGCTAATAGCGAAAACAAATCAGCGGCATGAGGTTTGCCAATGAGCTTTGCGTTCGTCGAGTGGGTAAAGTTCTCTCCATCAACTTCTTAACCCCTGACGGAGAGTCAACGATGCCTATCATCAACAGCCAAGTTAAACCGTTCAAAGCTGATGCATTCAAAAACGGCGACTTCGTAAAAGTCTCGGACGCTGACCTCAAAGGCAAGTGGTCTGTGGTGTTCTTCTACCCGGCCGACTTCACCTTCGTATGCCCGACCGAGCTGGAAGACCTGGCTGACAACTACGACGCATTCCAGAAACTGGGCGTCGAGATCTACAGCGTTTCCACCGACACTCACTTCGCCCACGCTGCCTGGCACAACACTTCGCCAGCCATCGGCAAGATCCAGTACACCATGATCGGCGACCCAACCCACGCCATCTCGCGCAACTTCGACGTGCTGATCGAAGAGGCTGGCCTGGCGGATCGTGGCACCTTCGTAATCAACCCGGAAGGCCAGATCAAGATCGTTGAACTGAACGATGGCGGTGTAGGCCGTGACGCTAGCGAACTGCTGCGCAAGATCAAGGCTGCCCAGTACGTCGCTGCTCACCCGGGTCAGGTTTGCCCAGCCAAGTGGAAAGAAGGCGAGGCCACTCTGGCTCCGTCCCTGGACCTGGTCGGCAAGATCTAAGTCTGTGACGCGCTTCATCAGGGCGGACTTCCGCACCTTCTAAGCAAGCTGCACCGCCCAATAAAAACGCCCGGGCGAGATTCGCTCGGGCGTTTTTTTATGTCTGTGAATACAAAGGAAATCGCCCGTATGTTGGACGCCAATCTTAAAGCCCAGTTGAAATCGTACCTGGAACGGGTCACCCAGCCGATCGAGATCGTTGCCTCCCTCGACGACGGTGCGAAATCCCGGGAAATGCTCGAACTGTTGAAAGACGTTGCCAGTCTTTCCACCCAGATTACTTTGCTCGACAACGGTGACGACGCACGCAAGCCATCGTTCTCGATCAGCCGCCCCGGTGCCGATATCAGCCTGCGTTTCGCCGGCATCCCGATGGGCCATGAATTCACATCCCTGGTGCTGGCCCTGCTGCAAGTCGGCGGTCATCCATCGAAAGCCAGTGTTGAAGTGATCGAGCAGATCCGCTCGCTCAAGGGTGAGTTCAACTTCGAGACGTACTTCTCGCTGTCCTGCCAGAACTGCCCGGACGTTGTCCAGGCGCTGAACCTGATGGCGGTGCTGAACCCGAACATCCGTCACGTGGCCATCGACGGCGCGCTGTTTCAGGCAGAAGTCGACGAGCGCCAGATCATGGCGGTGCCAAGCATCTACCTCAACGGCGTGAACTTCGGCCAGGGCCGCATGGGCCTGGAAGAAATTCTCGCCAAAATCGACACCAGCGGTATCGAGCGTCAGGCTGAAAAAATCAGCGCCAAGGAAGCCTTTGACGTACTGGTTGTCGGCGGTGGCCCGGCCGGTGCTTCGGCGGCGATCTATGCAGCCCGTAAAGGCATTCGTACCGGTGTGGCGGCTGAGCGTTTTGGTGGACAGGTGCTCGATACCATGGCCATCGAGAACTTCATCTCTGTACAGGAAACCGAAGGGCCGAAACTGGCCGTTGCGCTGGAAGAGCACGTCAAACAGTACGACGTGGACATCATGAATCTGCAGCGTGCCGATAAGTTGGTGCCAGGCAAAGAAGGTGAGTTGCACGTAGTCCACTTCGCCAGCGGTGCGCAATTGAAAGCCAAGACCGTCATCCTGGCGACCGGTGCACGCTGGCGTGAAATGAACGTGCCTGGCGAACAGCAATACCGCAACAAGGGCGTTGCATACTGCCCGCACTGCGACGGTCCACTGTTCAAGGGCAAGCGCGTGGCGGTGATTGGCGGCGGCAACTCCGGCGTCGAAGCGGCCATCGACCTGGCCGGTATCGTGTCCCACGTGACGCTGCTGGAGTATGACGTTCAACTGCGTGCCGATGCGGTGTTGCAGCGCAAGTTGCACAGCCTGCCGAACGTGACCGTGATCACCAGCGCGCAAACCACCGAGGTGGTCGGCGACGGTCAGAAGGTCAACGGCCTGCGTTACAAGGATCGTCAGACTGACGAGCTGCGAAGTGTAGAACTTGAAGGGATCTTCGTGCAGATCGGTCTGCTGCCCAACACTGATTGGCTCAAAGGCACCATCGAGCTGTCACCCCGTGGTGAGATCATCGTCGATGCTCGCGGCGAAACCTCGGTGCCTGGTGTGTTCGCCGCCGGTGACGTGACCACTGTGCCGTACAAGCAGATCGTGATTGCGGTGGGCGAGGGCGCCAAGGCTTCCCTGAGTGCTTTCGATCACCTGATCCGGACGTCGGCACCGGCATAAAATCGGTAGCCGGAGACACAAAAAACCCATGAGAGATCATGGGTTTTTTGTGTCTGACACATTCCAAATGTGGGAGCGGGCTTGCTCGCGAAAAGCGCTGTGTCATCCAGCAGATATGTTGGCCGACACTGCGCGTTCGCGAGCAAGCCCGTTCCCACAGGGGATTTTTCTATGGTCGTTCCCACGCGTGGGAATGATCCATCGTGCTTTACAGCGGTGCTGGCTGAATGATCTCGACCCAGTAGGCATCCGGGTCCTTGATGAACGCCAGGCTCTTCATGCGACCGTCGCTCAGGCGCTTCTGGAAATCGCAGCCCAGTGCCTCGAAGCGTTCGCACGCGGCAACGATGTCCGGTACCGAAATGCAGATGTGGCCGAAACCGCGGGGATCAGTGTTGCCATTGTGGTAGGCAAAGTCAGGATCGTTTTCGGTGCCGTGGTTGTGGGTCAGTTCGAGAATCCCGGGGATCGACTTCATCCACTCGGTACGCGCGGCGGCATCGGCCGGGATCTGGTTTTTGTCGACCAGCGCGAGGAAGTACAGGCTGAACTCGGCTTCCGGGAAATCGCGTTTTTCCACCAGCGAGAAACCCAGAATGCGCGTGTAGAAGTCCAGTGACCTGGTGATGTCCTTGACCCGCAGCATGGTGTGGTTGAAGACGAATTTCTGGGTGGCGGTGTCCGGTTGTGCGGTAACGCCGGGGAAGGTGTTCAATTCTTGCAGGCTCATGGGCCCTCCGGAAAATATGTGGGCTAACGAATGGTGACAATGATACGCAAGGGTTCCGACATCGCCAAACCCGAATGACCGGCTATTGCCTGACAGCCGGACGGGCCTCAGACTTTAGGCCTCAATCCGTAGGGGCCCGGTGCAATGTTCCGATTCTGTAAATCGTTGTTGGTCCTGGCAGGTGTACTTTCATTGGCCAGTGCCGCTTACGCAGATGCGCCAGTCATGACCTGGCCAGCCGGCTGGCAGGTTGAGACAGTTCCCGAAGCTGCTTCCGGCGTCAGCCGTCAGCGCGCGGTAAAAATTGATCAGGGCGCTACACCGGTCATGGTGATGGAGTTGACCATCAGTCAGGTGGAAAGCGGGCATCAGGTCAATCTGCAGGGTGTGTTGCTGGAAATGCGCAAATCCTTGCAAAAGGACTTCTTCAAGGGTGGATACCAGAGTGTTTGCACTCGAATTCATTCGACGATGTTGAGTCGCCTGGCTGCGCTGGAAACTACCTGCACCATCACGCAGAACGGCCAGCATGTGCTTTCTCAAACATTGGTCGCTGCGGTGGATGCCGATAAGGCCTATGTTCTTTCCTACGCCGGAAAAGCGCAGGATTATAAGGCGAGTCAGGATGAAATTGCGGCTGCGCGCAACAGCCTGAAACTTTAAAGCGGCGACAGTGTTTGGCGGGCTGGTAGCGGGGTTTTTAGATATTCAGAATGGATTAAGCAAATAGTTAGTCGGCAACCAGGTAGTTGATCGCTGCTGTTCGTTGCAATTAGATGCCATTCATGAAAAAGCCCTGCATCGGCAGGGCTTTTTTGTTCCAGCGAGTGTCAGCCGCGAAGCCAGGAATCCACGGTGCCTGCACCGTATTGTTCCTTCCAGGCTTTCAGGCCGCGGTGATTGCCGCCCTTGGTTTCAATCAGCTCGCCGGTGTGCGGGTTCTGATAGACCTTGACCACACGGGCGCGACGGGTTTTTGGTGCAGCCTGCTGCAGGCCGGATTTTGTCGGGTTCGGATCGAGAATGGCAATGATGTCACGCAGGCTTTTGCCGTAGGTTTTCATCAACCCCTGGAGTTTCTCTTCGAATTCGATTTCTTTCTTGAGCCCGGCATCGTTCTTCAGCGATTCCAGCTGCTTGAGCTGCTCTTGAAGGGCCTTTTCGGCTGCACGAAATTCAGCGAGTCTGGACAATATCTTTACTCCAATAGTGTGTTTGGCTGATACCAACCGCAAACAAAGCTATAAGCCAAGAGCCTTGAAGCGACCCGGTGACAGTGATTCACCTGCCAGTTTAGCGCTGGTATGAAAAATTGTAGTAGTTAATTGCTCAAGAGTAAATCCTGACATTTTCTTCATGTAACAACGGTGCTGTGTTGATTCCCATGGCTGGGGGTTATCGTTGTATGCCGGTTAAATGTTTAGTTAATGTTCACTTAATGCACTAATGAACTCCGCGCCGGGCATCGGTTTAGCGAACAGATAACCTTGCAGAAAGTTCACACCCCGATCACTCAGGTAATCACTTTGCTCAAGGGTTTCCACGCCTTCGGCGACCAGTGCCAGATCGAGCTTGCCCGCCAGTTCGATGATGCTGTCCAGTATGTGGCTGGAGGGGGTATCGATACCGATCATGGCCACGAAACTCTGATCGATTTTCAGGAAGTCCACATTGAACTGGCTCAGGTAACCAAGGCTCGAGTGACCCGTACCGAAGTCATCGATGGCGATCTTTATGCCCATTTCGCGCAGTTGTTCGAACAGTTTACGGGTGGTGGCCGTAGGCTCGATCAGTTCGCGCTCGGTCAGCTCCAGTACCAGGTGGATCGACCCTTGAGTAAATGCGTCGAGAAACTCTTGGCAATCCTGAACCAGTTGCAAGTCCTGGCAGTGATTGGCGGTGATATTGATGCCGATATGAAGCGGCTTTTCGAATGAGGCGCTATGCGGCGCGAGGAGGGCGGCTGTCTGGCGCATCAGTGAGCGCGTCATTGGCACGATCAGCCCGGTGTGTTCAGCAAGCGGGATGAACAGGTCGGGACGCACCAGGCCTTCGGTTGGATGCTTCCAGCGCATCAGGACTTCAGCCCCCGACCAGCGCTTGCTGTCGCCATCAACAACGGGCTGAAAATACGGAATGAATTCCGCCGCATCCAGCGCCCGCTGCATTTCATGGGTCGGCGACACGGAACGCATTTGCAGGAAATGCCCGATGAAACCTGCGATCACGCCAAAAAACAGCAGCAAGCTGAACAACGGCGGGTATTCGCTGGTCATGTAGCGCCAGGTTTCGCCTGAAGGAAAACCGGCCGACACGGAAAAGGCATAGCGTTGCGAGGTCAGATAGCTTTGCGCTACCGGCAGTCGGGGCAGGGCAGTGTCATGAAATACACCGTCGGCCGACAACCAGTTCTTGCCGACTTGCAATTGCAGTAAAGTCTTGCGTCCAATCAGGCGCAGTACGTTAGCCAGGTGGTAGCCATCAAGGGTCGCCAGGGCGCCTTTTTTGCCTTCGCTGAGCCGATACACCAGCAGCGCCGTGTTGGGCGTGACCGGGTTGCCGTTCATCAGCCATAACGCCCCCTGGGTGTAGTCACCGGGGTTGATCTTCTCCTCAATGTCACCGAACAGCGAACTGCAATAGATGATGTCCTCCCACACCAGATTGGTCGAGCGCACGAACGGGCGGCGGGTGACCTGTTCGCGCAGGGTCAGTTTGACGTCGTTGCAACTCTGGCCGGCGAGTGGCAGTAACTCGTGTGCGGCCTGAGCGGTGTTATCGAGCATCAGTTCGATCTGGCGAATCGCGTCCTCGGCAGTTTGTGCGCTGCTTTGCTCCAGGGTGCGCTCTGCCTGCATATGAAGAATGAAAGACCCGAGCAACACCGGGAGTAATCCGCTAATCAGAGTGACAGCCATTCTGGTGCGGCGATGGCGGGTCTTGGCTTTGAGTGGCATTCGCGCAACCTGAGGCGGTGAAGTAGGGCTCTCAAATGCTGGCAGGGCAGGGTGCCTCCCAAAAAGAGTTCGGTGATTGCCATGATAGATGGCCGACGGCGGTTTGGGGTTTTACGCTGTAACAAAGCGCTTGCGCGGTCATGGAAAAAGGGGATTTTATACAGAAGGCGGACAAACTGTTTTACGCTGTGTAGAATCGGGTTACGCATACAAGAATAAACGTCTTCTGGCAGCAGAAGCCTCGCCCGCAAGAGCCTTGGGTCGACAATGAAGATATTCGGGTTTCAACTGATCTACGGTGACTTTCTCGCCCGCAGTGTGCGGGGCATCTCCTGTGCGCCACCCACCGGTCTCAGCATTGCTAGCAACTGACATTTGTTAATTCCAAAAGCATGATGAGGCGCCGACCATGGCAGATTTATACGAAAACCCGATGGGCCTGATGGGCTTTGAATTCATCGAGCTCGCATCGCCAACTCCCAATACCCTGGAGCCGATCTTCGAGATCATGGGCTTCACCAAGGTTGCCACCCACCGTTCCAAGGACGTGCACCTGTATCGCCAGGGCGCGATCAACCTGATCCTCAACAACGAGCCCAACAGCGTCGCTTCCTACTTTGCTGCCGAACACGGCCCGTCGGTGTGCGGCATGGCTTTCCGGGTCAAGGACTCGCAAAAAGCCTACAAGCGTGCCCTGGAACTCGGTGCCCAGCCGATCCACATCGAAACCGGCCCGATGGAGCTGAACCTCCCGGCGATCAAAGGCATTGGCGGCGCGCCGCTGTACCTGATCGACCGTTTCGGCGAAGGCAGCTCGATCTATGACATCGACTTCGTGTTCATTGAAGGCGTCGACCGTCACCCGGTCGGGGCGGGCCTGAAGATCATCGATCACCTGACCCACAACGTTTACCGCGGCCGCATGGCTTACTGGGCCAACTTCTACGAGAAGCTGTTCAACTTCCGCGAGATCCGTTACTTCGACATCAAGGGCGAGTACACCGGGCTGACCTCCAAGGCCATGACCGCACCCGATGGCATGATCCGCATCCCGCTCAACGAAGAGTCGTCCAAGGGCGCCGGGCAGATCGAAGAATTCCTGATGCAGTTCAACGGCGAAGGCATCCAGCACGTTGCCTTCCTGTCCGACGACCTGGTCAAGACCTGGGATCACCTGAAAAAGATTGGCATGCGCTTCATGACCGCGCCGCCGGATACTTACTACGAAATGCTCGAAGGCCGTCTGCCCAATCACGGAGAGCCAGTGGGTGAGTTGCAATCGCGGGGCATCCTGCTGGACGGTTCGTCGGAGTCGGGTGACAAGCGCCTGCTGCTGCAGATCTTCTCGGAAACCCTGATGGGCCCGGTGTTCTTCGAGTTCATCCAGCGCAAGGGTGATGACGGTTTCGGCGAGGGCAACTTCAAGGCGTTGTTCGAATCGATCGAACGTGATCAGGTTCGCCGTGGTGTGTTGTCCACCGACTAAGCAGTCGCTGTCTTGAACTGTGGGAGCGGGCTTGCTCGCGAAGGCGGAGTGTCAGTGAGAAATCTACTGCCTGACACACCGCCTTCGCGAGCAAGCCCGCTCCCACATTTGTTTTTGTGTGTGGCCTACGGGCGACGCTGTCGCATTAGATGCTTGAAGCCTTCAAAGACCAACACCAGCACGGCCATCCAGATCGGGATGTACGTCAGCCACTCGCCTTTCTTGATGCTCTCCCCGAGCAACAACGCCACGCCCAGCAACAGCACCGGTTCGACATAGCTCAGCAGCCCGAACAGGCTGAACGGCAACAGTCGGCTGGCGATGATGTAGACCACCAGCGCCGACGCACTGATCACGCCCAGCATCGGGATCAGCAGCGACAACCACGGATGCTGCTCGAACACGCCGAAGCCTTGCGCGCCACTGTGCACGAACCAGAAGGCCACGGGCAGCGTCAGTGCCATGTCCAGCCACAAACCGCCCAGGTTGTCCGCCGCCAGTCGTTTACGTAAAACGAAATAGGCCGGGTAACCTATGCAGACCAGCAGGGTCGCCCAAGAAAAACCACCAACCTGATACACCTCGTTGATCACCCCGAGGCAGGCGAATACCACGGCGACTTTTTGCAAGTACGAGAGGCGTTCGCCGTAGGCGATCCTACCGGTCAGGACCATGGTCAGGGGCAACAGGAAGTAGCCCAGGGATACGTCGAGGCTGTAGCCGTTGAGCGGCGCCCACATGAACAGCCACAGTTGCACGCCGAGCAGGGCCGAGGAGGCGACCAGGCCGGCCATCAATTTCCGGTTGGCGCTGACACGCCGGACAATCTCGACCACACGTTTCCATTCGCCGGACAGCACCATGAATACGGTCATGCAAGGCACGGTCAACAGCATGCGCCAGCCGAAAATCTCCACACCGCTCAACGGAGTCAGCAGTGAGGTGTAGTAGTACATGACGGCAAACAGCACCGAGGCTGAAACCGATAGAGCGATACCTTTAGACAAGCTGCCCTCGCGAAGCTGAAGGTGAAACGGGGTGCGGAGGATACGTGGTTTTCGTGTTGAATATTGGTCGGATGATCGATATTTTCAACATCTGCACAGGATTTTTAATCGTCGTCCCCTCACCCTAACCCTCTCCCGGGGGGAGAGGGGACTGACCGTGTCGTCGCAAGAAATTATGCGACCTGAAAGACCGGGTCGATTATGGTTTCGATGCAAAAAGTTCAGGCTCAAACATATTCCAAGCAGTACTCGGTCAATCACTCTCCCAGAAGAAGGGACTGACCGAGTCCTCTCAAGAAGTTCTGCGACCTGAAAAAATCGGGTCGATTATGGATTCGATAGAAAAATTTCAGGCTCAAACATATTTCAAGCAGTACTCGGTCAGTCCCCTCTCCCCCTGGGAGAGGGCTAGGGTGAGGGCTGGCACTCAAGCCGTACGCGATCTACGCCCCGACACGAAATGGCTCACATCATTGAACCCCGGCGTCGACGCATGCCCCGGTGTCACCAGCGAACAATAAGGGCCTCGTTTTTTGCGCTAATGCGAACCGCTTGAGCCTTAGTGTAGGCATCCCACTGCTCTTCGGTGCGTGGACCAACAATGGCCGAAGTCAGCGCACTGTTATTCAACACCCAGGCAATGGCGAACTCGACAATGCCAACACCGCGTTCCTGTGTGTACTGCTGAATCTGCCGAGCAATGTGTAGGGATGTTGTGGTCTTCGCGGTGCAGATATCGAGGTAGTCCGTGCCCAGACGCGTCAGGCTGGCCTCGATGCCGTTGAAAATGTGCTTGCGGCTCAGGCTGCTGCGGTTCGGCAGACCGTCGGCCGGTCCGAAGTCGACTTTCGTGGCCAGCGCCCATTCCTGCCAGCGACTGGCGATGGCTTCGCCGACGATTTCCTCGGAGCGGCCGTCGGAGTAGACATCGGCTGTGTCGATGAAGTTGATGCCCAGGTTCCAGGCCTTGTCGATGCTCCGCAGGGAATCCTCGGTGCTGGTCTGTTTGCCGAACATCATGGTGCCCAGAGTCAGGGTGTAAACCGCTGCAGGAACGGGCGAGCGATGTGGCGCGGGTGTGGCGAGTGGCGAGTGGCGAGTGGCGGTGGGTACCGTTCAGTTGCCAGTCGATCAGGTGCAACCCTGCGCAACCTCGATCTGCAATGCAAAAAAAACAGGGGGTACCTGTCAACTTTGACAGTATCGCTTTCTCTGCGTTGAGCGCTAAATTCCGCCAGAGGTCAGTTCGGCTTGCTGTGCAGCGGGTTTGCGAGGCTGTGCGTAGCGCCCATGTTTTCGACCGACGCTAAGGCCATGGCATGGCCATGGCTCCTACGGCTGCATTGGCGTGACAGGAGAGCAGGAACATGGCGACTGATTCGAACCGGCTGCAACGGCAGAAGGCAAGCACCGACTATTTGAAAATGCGCAACCAGCATCGGGCGAACATTGCCGATTTGGTCATCGAGATCAAAGATGAGGATTACGCCGACAAGACGGCTGGCCTGCTGAATGGGCCGAAGCTCATTGATGGGCTGACGGTATACATTCCATCGTGGCCAAATCCTCCAGCGCCGAAGGAAACCGACAAAGTCACACTGTATCTGGATAACGGATCAGGGCGTTGGGACGAGGTGGGCTATCACGAGTTCACCAGCCCGGTGGACGGTGGGCCCCTCCCGGAAACCTTCCCCTTTGCCATGACTATCGATACCAATGCTCTTCCGGACGACGCGACGTGCATATTGAAGTACATCATCCTCGATTACACGGATGAGGAGACTGAATCAAAGCAGACCACAGTCATTTGTGATCGGCTACCACCGTACAAGCATATTCCACCGAGCGAGTTGAAGCTCGTCGCTGATTATCTGGACGATGACAATCTTCCGGCTGGCGGCAACCTCAATGTTACGGTTCCCGGTTATCCGGACTGGAAACCTACCGATAAAATTGCCATTTATCTGGTGGATGCTGCAGCGATTCCCGAAGACCCGTCAGACGCCGAGTTGGTGTTTTTCAACAATGTCCCTGCCCCCGGCGTTAATGATACAACTGTGCAGATTCCCGCCGATAAAGTCCGTGCTTTTGGCGACGCGGAATGCGTATTTCTGTACGTATTGATCGATGCAGCACAAAACCCCAGTGCAGTATCGGTGCATAAAGCCGTGGGACTCACTTTCGGGCCACTTCCCGAGAATTTAAAACCACCGAAAGTTCCCCAGGCCGACCCGGGGCCGTTGCTGATTGAGGACGTAGGGCGGGGCGTGAGTGTCTGGATCGATAAATACGATAACTGGAAGGCCGGTGACAAGGTTCGTGTGACATGGGGGGGCACTGAGATAGCGCCGGACCTCGACTTTCTCAACATGCTGACCATGGAAGTTCCTGTTCGACCTGCCGTACTCATGCTGGAGGAGTACGGGCAAACCACCACGGGTACCAAAACGACTGCGGTCAGTTATCAGATCTTTCGCAAGGGGCGCCCGTTTGGCCCCGAGTCCGCGAACTTTCCAGTCAACTTCGAGGTTCCGATTCCGTGGGTGCCCTGGCCTCCGGTGGATTGGCCTGATCCTGTTCATCCGTCACTGCTGGCAGGGGAAGTGAAGAACTTCGACGACAGCAGAACCAATGAACTGACCAGGGCCGATAAAGGCCAGAGCGCCAAATTCACTTTCACCTGGCACGCCACGGCGATCAATGACGATGTAGTCGATTGCTTCTGGGATGGTACCCCGGTTACCGAAGCGCAAGTCACTTTTGACGACTCAGTCCATACCGCGGGCGACCCCCATACTGTCACTATTCCCTGGAGCTACATCAAGGCAGGGGGAAACAACAAAGAGTTGCCTGTGCACTATCAAGTCCAGCGGCCCGGCGTGGAAAACGATCTGCATTCAGCACCCATCGACGTCGACGTCAACGCGATAGCGGTGGAGCTGCCCGCAGCAAGTTTCCCGAAAATCGACAACCCAACCGGTTACCCGGGCTGCCGGTCTCTGGAGCCCGACGGGGCCCTGAAAGTCCGGATACCCGACCTTACGGGGTTGCTCAACTCGGGGGACACCATCAGCTTCGTGTTCATCCCCATGATCGGCGACGATCTGGGCAGCCCTGAGAATCCAATTCCCGGTGTGAAGTTCGAAAAGGATTTTGTCCTGGGTGATTCCGCGTCCCCACTGACCGGCTTTGACTTTGATGTCACGCCTTACAGCACCTATTTCAAGCCGCTATATGACCTGAATCCGAGTCGCAGAGGCCGGGCGAAGATCCAGTACTTCTTCGATGACGGAACGGAAGTGGTGGGATCTGCGGCGTTAGTCACCCGCACAGCATTCCATTCGCCTGCTGACGAGTGTCCGATTACACCTTAGTCGCCTTCCAGGCTCGGCACGGCTGTTTTCCATCCGTGCCGACGCTTGCCTATGTACGGGGTCATGCAGCTGTGAGGGAGAATTCTCCCGCTCTTTAGGATTACTCCTACATATCCGCTGTAGGAAAGTTCCTAAGATCGCCGGCTTTTCAGCAGCACGATCTGAACGGTGCCAATAGGTTGCCATTAGCCGCCAGACCCAGGAGCGACACCATGTACGTCAGTCACGCATTTTCAGTTTCACCACTCACACGGATGCTCAAACTTGCCATCTTCGCGCCGGCGCTGCTGATCAGCCCCTGCGCGCTGGCACTGTCGGTGGTTGAGGATGGCAATTCGCGCACGGTTGACGGCACGACAGTGGTAGACAGATGGCTGGTGCGGGATGCTTCAAGTCTGACCGCCAATAACGCTACGACCAATCAGATTCGTGCCGAGGCAGGTTCGACGCTGGTCCTCAACAACTCGAAAACAACAGCCTTGGGTGCCAGCAGCGGCGTTGAACTGTCCAACAGTGACGCCGCGATCACCAACAAAAGCCGAGTGGTCAGCGATCGCACGGGGTTGCGCCTGATCGGCACGGTCCGCGGTGGCTCCACTGCACGGGTCAGCGACAGCGAAATCATCGGCGGCGAGTTTGGCGCAAGCTTGAGCGCGCAATCGCAGCTGACACTGGAGTCCGGTACAACAGTCACTGCCACCAACGCAGATGGCATCGGCGTGCAGAGTTTCGGCGGCAAGGTTCGTGCTAGCGACAGCACTATCGTTGGCGGGCTCAATGGTGTCCGCCTGTTCACCGCCGGCAATCTGCCGGCTGACAACGCGCTGATTCTCGATAAAAGCCATGTCGAAGGCCTGACGGGTTCGGCCATAATCGTCAATGGTCTGACCCAGACCAACACCGAACGGGCCAATATCGAGATCAACAATGGCTCCACGCTCAAGGGCGGCAATGGCACGCTGCTGGAGGTTATCAACGGTTCTTCGGCCAATTTCAAGGTCAATAACAGCCACCTGACTGGCGATATTGTTGTCGCCGATGGCAGCAGTGCCGACGTCTCGCTTGACCACCTGGCGACGCTGACCGGGCGCCTGGAAAATGTCGAGAACCTGGCGATCAGCAACGACGCCCGATGGATCATGGTTGAGGACGGTGAAGTACAGAACCTGACCTTGAACGGCGGGGGGGTGCAGTTCGGCAATCCGGGCCAGTACTTCAAACTCTCGGTGGAAACCCTGGCGGGCGAGGGCGGCACGTTCTATATGCACAACGACTTCAACAAGGGGCAGATCGATACCCTGACGGTGACAGGAAATGCCAGTGGCAACCATACCATTGCGCTCGACAGTCAAGGTACGGAACCGGTCGGGGCAGGTTCGACATCGGTGGTGCATATCGGCTCGGGCGACGCCACCTTTGCCCTCAAAGGGGGGGCGGTGGATCTGGGGGCTTTCTCTTATGACCTGATCAAACAGGGCGATAACGACTGGGTTCTGGACACCAGCAGCCGCGTCGTCAGCCCGGGCGCTCAATCGGTAATGGCGCTGTTCAACGCCGCACCGACGGTGTGGTACGGCGAGCTCAGCACCCTGCGCTCGCGCATGGGTGAGGTGCGAATGGATCACGGCAAGGCCGGTGGCTGGATCCGCGCCTATGGCAACAAATACGACGTCAGTGAAGGCTCCGGTGTTGCCTACAAGCAAACGCAGCAAGGCATTTCGTTTGGTGCCGACGCGCCGCTGCCCATGGGCGACGGACAATGGCTGGTCGGTCTGCTGGGCGGTTACAGCAAATCCGATCTGGACCTGAGTCGCGGTACCACTGGCGAAGTCGACAGTTACTACCTGGGTGCCTATACCACATGGCTGGATGAGGACAGCGGCTACTACTTCGATGGTGTGTTCAAGTACAACCGATTCCAGAGCGAATCCAGCGTACAACTCAGTGACGGGAAAAAAACCAAGGGTGATTACAACACCAATGGCGTCGGTGCTTCGCTGGAGTTTGGGCGGCATATCAGACTGGCCGAAAACTACTTCGTCGAGCCATACGCTCAACTGTCCGGCGTGATGATCGATGGCGCGAGTTACGACCTGGACAACGGTATGGCCGCCGATGGCGATCGTGCCCGTTCTTTGCTGGGTAAAGTCGGTACCACGGTTGGTCGCAACTTCACCTGGGCCGAAGGCAAAACCCTGCAACCCTATCTGCGCGCCGCTTATGTGCACGAGTTCGCCAGCAACAGCGATGTCGAGATCAATGACAACAGCTTCAGCACCGACTTGTCGGGCTCGCGCGGCGAGTTGGGCGCGGGCGTAGCCATGGCGATGACCGACAAGGTATCGATGCACGTTGATCTGGAGTACAGCAACGGCGACAAGATCGAGCAGCCTTGGGGAGCGAACTTCGGCGTGCGTTACAACTGGTAGTCGAATGACTTGATGTCACCGGGCTGAGGGAAGCCGGTGTGCCGTGCATTCAATATTCTTTTTGTGAGGTGCGGGAGAGTCGCTCAGTAACGGGCTCTCTCCTGCGCGTTATTTTGCTGAGGAGTCTTGTTCATGGTCGACAGTGCTGTTTCCCGCAATATCACCCTGCCCGAACCTGAGGTCGACGGGTTACTGGCCGATGTGCCGGGAGGGGAAACCAACCTGATTCCAGTGGCCCTGACCCATGACGACCTGAAAGTCTGGTTTACCGTGCCGCCTAACTCCGATCCTTCTCTGTCCATGGAAACGGTCGACCTGTTCGTCGACTACGTGGATGATACATCGGTCCCAATTGCAAAAAGGCAGTGGACCGCGCCCATCCAGGATTCAGACCGGTTCGTATGGTTACCCAAGGCATGGTTGGGCAATGAGCGCAATGAGGGGCGACACAGTTTGTCTTACCGGTTCACCGGTTATAATGGCGAACCAGACCACTCCGCAGATCTGGCGTTCACACTGGATATCACCGCCCCTGTTGTGGTGCCCGGCAGCAAAGCCGTTTTTCCTCCCCAAGTTCTTCCTCCCAACAAACTCACCGCGCATTACCTTGATCTGAACGATGACGAAGTCGAGGTCAGCCTCCCTGATTATGCAACACCACGTCCGGGGGATCTCATTACCTGGTTTTGGGGGGGAACTCCCGGCAATCAGGATGAGGGCGGGGGGGTAGAACTCGATAAGGAAAATTATCTGGACCCGGTGACCTTCACCATTGCGGGTGATTTGATTCGAGAACGTAAAGATGGATTGCGGTATGTGTGGTATGAGGTCCACGACCGTGCCGGTAATCGCAGCCGGCCCTCGGATGCGGTCGAACTGGACGTCGCAGCCACTCCGATACCCCGCACATTGCCTTGGCCCAGTGTTGAAAAAGCCGCGGGCACGGGGCAGCAGCAGACCCTGGACCCACTGCAGGCCGTTGCCGGTGGCATTGTGCAAGTCCCGGACGATGCCGTGATCTACCCTCAAGAACGGGTATTTGTGCAATGGGGTGAGCCCGAAACCCTGGGGGGGCGTCGGGTTAATCAGCCCATCATTCCAGGGCAACACCGCTATCAGATCGACATGCCAGCGGTGGCCGCTCATATCGGCAAAACCTTATCGGTGAGCTATGGCGTCATTGATGCGCGAGGGGTAGAGCACCCCTCCATTGCCCGCAGGCTTTCAGTTCAAACCATCCCGAGTAACCGTTTCGAGGCAGTCAGATGCGACGGTCTTTCCGGTGGCAACCTGAGTTACCAAAACGTTGAAGCGGCAGGGGCACGGTTGACGCTGGCCAGATGGAGCATGATCACCACTGACCAATGGATCATGATCACCATGACAGGTGTGAACGCTTCGGGGCAGGATTCGGTGTTCGAAGCCGTCAGAAAGCGAGCTGTCACTGACCAGGAAACCCTGGCAGGCATTGGTTTCAGAACCGAGGTCAGGGTATCCAGGGCGTTTCTCAATGGGTTGCGGCGCAATGCGCCCTTAACGGGCAAGGTCTATGTGAGTTTCGATGGCGGGCAAACATGGCCGCCCTTGTCCGCCCCCAACTTCCCGCTGCTGCAATTGACATTCATCAATTAGTTAATAACGTCCTCCAGTCCTTGCGAACAAGGACCGGGGTGCGAGTTATTTGTAGGTCAGGGTAAAGCTCAGAGCCCCTTTGGCATCGCCAGGCCTGACGTTCGAGTTGGTCTCAATCTGGTAGAAGCGCGCGGCAAAGTTAAGCGTCGTTTCTCCGCTGGTGATTTGCTGTATCGGCACTTCCGTGCTGAGTTCTATGGGTGTCGATTGGTCGCCCTTGAGTATCTGTATGCCGATTCCCTTGGCATCCGAGGCCGGTGTCAGCGTGAATACGCCAGGTATTGCCGGGGTGACTGGCGCTGACCCGCCGCTGCCTTCGAAGCGGATGTTCGCGGTGGCAATGTCAGGCGGGGTGTCGGCCGCGACACAGGAGCTGAGGGTGATGTGGAATGGGATAGCGGTGGTGGTATATCCCGGGCCGGTAAAGTCGGCGAGGTTCCAGTCCCCTAGTTGTACAGGGTCGGCACTGACCCTGTTGCTGCCGCAATGAGCGTGTATGACCTGGCCCCTGAGTCCGACTCGAAAGCTCTTGCCCGGGATCCCTGAAAAATTACCGCTGAACAGTTCCTGTCCGTTGAAGTCCTGTGAGCCGGTGGGAATGGGGCCCGTCTTGATCAGCGTGATGAAATGATCCAGTCTCGAGAAGTTCAGCACTGCCGATCCCATGGGCTTTTGATGGTGGGCGCTAAAGGGGACGGTGGAGTCTCCCGTGTCGGGGGTGAACGCGTTAGTTGCTGAGTTATCGAAGGGGAACGCCAGTTCGAACCGCACACCCACACCTGGAATATTGGTGGGCAGCAGCGTATACGCCGCCCCATAGGCACCGGCACCCAGGGGAATATTCTGAACCGGCGGTACGCTGGTTTGAGTGTTGAAGGTCAAACGCACACTGCCATCGTTATCACAGAGAATGTTCCGCCCTTCGGTGTTGATGACTCTCATGAACTGCCGGTTACGGATGATGCTACCAACAGGTGCATCTCGAGGGACGTAGACACTCCCCATATCCTGAGTGAAGGTCATGGTTCCCGCTCCGGCGGGGCCCCATTGGCAGGCATTGCTCGCCGCGACGGCGACGGAAAATTGCACCTGACACCCGGCTGCGATGCCCAGCAGTGCGGTCAAACAGCGCATGGAAGGTTTCATGGGGTTTCTCCTGGATGGCCCGGGCAGGGCAGGGGCGTTGCCCCTGCAAGTGGTTGGGTCAAGGTTGCGATCAGCGACATGTCAGCTCCTGGATGCGATAGCCTTGAGTCTCTTCCATTTGCGCCGGGTCGATAGGCAACTGGCACCGAGGCTCGACCTGTTCGCCCCAGCTCACATCAAGCATCTGCGGTTCGACGCGGGTCGAGAGCAAAACCTGGCCCGCCTGACCGACCATGCCGATGACCGTCCCGTTTTCATCGCTCAGCTGAGCACCGAACGGCAATAGTTGCCCCTGGGCTGTTCGACCGGTGATGAGCAGGCGAGTGACAGTGCGAGCAGGGAAGGTGGCCTTGACCACGGCGCCCCGTGTGGGTATGACCTGGGTGGTGCCGTTATCGATTTCTACCTCGGGGCCCAACTGATCGGTTTGCAGCACCAGCTGATTGGCCCGATAGGGTCGCAGGTAGGGCGCCAGGGCATAGCCGCGTTCGTTGGTTTTGACGCCAACGGCATTCAATACGCCGACGCCGGCAATGCCTGGCACTTCCACCAACGCAGCGGTTTCTCCCAGATAAGGGCCTGCCTCGACGCCACCGGCATGCACCAGTAAAGCGCCACTGGCATTGAGCGAAACGTTCCGGTAGTCCTGGCTTTGAGTCACACCGGCACCGAAGCTGCCGAAAGCTGCCTGATAACCGAGCGAAAGTGCAGCCGACTGTTGCTGACTGTCTTCACGGGAGACCGACGCCTGGTAATTCAAACGGCTCTGATCAGTATTGCCGCTGAGGGTGGCCCGCTGGGTGAATTGATCGCCGTTTTTCTGGGTGTCGAACGTTGCATTGGCCGAGTGGCCGATATCGAGCGGCATTGAGATGCTCAAGCCAATCTGTCGGTCATTGCCCCGGGATGAATTGAGCGACTGCGCGGCGAACAGGTTGAAGCTCACCTGTTCGTAACGGGTACTGGCGTTGAGCTGATACTGACGTTGTGTGTTGCTGCTCTGCCAATAATCCTGCTGTGACAGTGTCAGACTCAAAGCACTGCTGGCACCTATATTCTGATAGATGGAGGCCTCAAGCCGGCTACGGCGGCTGCCGTACCAATCCGAGTCGTGGCTTCGCTGGCGTACGGCCTCATCGAAATCCCGATAGCCTTCTGTCGAGTAGCGATAGCCGGCGAAGCGCAGGTTGGTCCTGGACGCGAAGGACTTGCCATACTTGAGCGCATAACTCATGCCCTGCACGTGCTGTGAATCCTGGGTGTCGATATCGGCGCCGGAACGGGTGACGTCCAGTGCAAGGGCGCCGAGCTGGCCCAGATCCCGAGCGACGCCCAGGGTGCCGGCCCGGTAGAAATCGCTGGCCATCAGGCCGCCATACAAGGTCACATCCCACGCGGTCCCCATGGCCAGGGTGCCTTGCCAGAGCAGTGGATCTGCCAGGTCCTGCGCGCCGTTATAGCGCCCCAGGGCCGCACTGTAGCGCCACACACCCTCGCGTAGCAGGTTGCCGATGGTCGCGAACGACTGGGTAAAGCGCCTGACCTGACCGTCCGCCTCCGTCAAAACGATGTCCAGTTCGCCGCTACCACCATTGGTGCTCAGGTCATCGATTTCATAGGGGCCCGCGCTCACATAGGTGGTGTAGATGGGATAGCCGTTCTGAAAGATTTCAAGCTTGGCGCGCGTTTGCGCGACGCCACGAATGATCGGCGCATAACCTTGCAGGACATCCGGCAGCATGCCCATATCCGAACCAATCAGAGCCCCTTTGATGGGCAGGCTCCTGAACACATCGCCGCTGGTAAAGGTTTCACCCAGTGTCAGGTTGGCATGGGTGCCCGGCAGATCGCGCTGCGCGTAGGCATAGGCTCGGGTCCATTCACGCTGGCCGTCTTCGTTTTGTCGCAACGACTGGTTACTGCGCAAGCGCCACGGACCCAGATTGACGCCGCCATTGAGGTACAGATCGTCGGTGTTCTGGCGGCCGCGATAGCGACTGCTGCCTTGCTGCGCCGACGCCTGGTAGCTGACGAAGGCGGCATTGATGCCGTGATCCCAGCGCTCGGGGTCGATCCGGCCGAACACATCACGGCGCATGGCGATTTGAGGGATGGAAATGGCCAGCAGCAGCTGGCTGCCATCGAAGTCGATTTGCGCGCCGGGGATCAGCGCCAGCAGATCAACACACTGGGTTGTGAGTAATTCGGGGTTGGCGATGCTGTCGAGTCGTACCCCCATCTGATCCAGAAGTTCGGCCGACAGGCAGGGGATCAGTTGGCTACCGTCGGGACTTGGGATGAACTCGATTTCACGCTGGCCAAAGTCTATCAGGTTGACCTGAGTGCCAACCCGATAGCGCCCCGGTCCCAAATCATGGGTTTGGCTCAGCGCCTGCAGCGCTTGCTGGCCGGCGCTCACGGCATGATCGGGGCTCTGGCGTAAAAAGCCGGATTGAAATTCAAGCGCAGGTGCTGGTTGCGCGGGATTTTCCTGCGCGAGAATGGTGCTGCTGTAGCCCACTACAAACAAATGAACGAGGTACCGCCGCGCAGGTGCACGTCGGCACGGCAATGAAAGAGGGAAGGTCATGCTCCGGATACTCTGTCTCACGGGGTGACCTGAATCGGCAGAGTCAGCGGGGTGGAGGAACCGCCGTAATCGTTGATGACCGAGAATTCGATCTGCGCTCCCGGCGCGGGCGCTGCACCGGTCACTGCAAAGGTCTGCCGGGACATCGGCGCGACCATCTCGGCGTTCTCAATCATCTGCTCGCGGCCATTGCCCTTGACTGCGAGGCGAAGGAACGTCACGTGGAAGGGTGACGGGTTGTACACCTCCAGTTGCGCTTTACCGCCTGCCTGCCTGGTTGACCACTGCAGATCTTTGAGGCGGGACATGGGGGTGTCCTTGAGCTCGCTTGGGCGATAAAACAGTTTTATGCGGGTGCGCAGGGCAATGTTCAGTACATTGCCGGCGTCCGGGTCGACCTGTGGGATTTCCTGAACATTGAAGTAGAACAATGATTCACGATCCGTCGGCAGATCGTTGGGCAGGCCATTGATCTGCACGTGTTGTTCCTTGCCCGGGTTCAGCCGGAACAGCGGCGGCGAGGGCATGAACGGCACGGCTGTGGTCGTATCATCGGCGGCGGTGTTGACCCAGGTTTGTACGGCGTAAGTCCGCTCGCTGGGGTTGGCGACAATCAATGACGTGCTGCGTTTGCTGCTGTCGAACACTACACGCGTCCCGCTCAGGGTCAGGGCGGCCTGGGCGGCGGGAATGCTGGACGCCAGCATGATCGCAGTCATGCAGGCGCCAAGGGCGGGCCGGGAAGCGGCCGCCCGCTTGATCAAACCGAGCATGGTTGAATACCTTTTTTCGGATGTAACAGGCTGCAAGGCAGCACTGAGTGCCCTCCCTGGCGACGTGAGCGGCCAGGAGGGCGGGGGCGGGGGGGTTATCTGATGTCGACGATGAAGTCTATTTGCGCCGAGGCTACGCCGGCTTCCACCGCCGTGGCCGTGGAGCGGTAGTACGCATCGAAACGCATGTCGCTGGAGCCGGTCTCATTCAGGTCGTATTCAACCGAACTGCCACCTGGCGCGATCGAGGCGCCGCTTTTGTCCCTGAGCACGATGACCACGTTCTTGGCGCCGTCCGCGTCAGGGGTGACGGCAAAGTAGGAGTTCGAAGGGTCCGGCCTGCCAGTGAAGGTGACACTACCTTTGCCGCCAACAGCAACGCCGCAAGCGACTCCGTCCTTCACGCGAAGGGCAAAGGATTTGCCACTGAGTTCCTGGCCCGCACCGGTAAAGCGGCTGGCCTCAAGGCTGCCCATTTTCACCTGATTGCCGATTGAGCCGTCCTCAGGGTTGACGACTTCAATCGGGCAGGTGCTGGCGGTGATCTTGCCTTCGAAGTTGATGTTGCCGGTGTTGGCGAACGCCGAAGTGCCGGCGATGCCGGCAGCCAGACCGAGGGAAAGTGCAAGTAGCGACTTTTTCAAAACGTTGATCCTTGTTTGTTTAAACAGTGCGGGGCGTTTAAAAGGTCGAGACGGTGCTGTTATTGCACTGTTTAGTAATAGGTTGGGTTTTGGGGGGTGATGTCTCGATGGGGGGATTGTATTAAGCGGGGGGGCAGAGGGAATATGAGAAAACTCTCAGTTGTGTGGGTGCAAGGGCGGGTATTTATTTGGGGGTGTTTCGGCTGGTGTCGTGATTGTGCCTCGGGCAATTTGAGAGGCAGGTTGGCAAGTTCCAAGTGCGCAATCCAAAGAGGATTGCGCACTTGGCAGGAGGGGCGCGTGCTATAACTTATGTCTTACATACGAACTGCTCCTTCGTTAAGGTAAACTCGAACTTCCGCCTGTTTTGGTGCAAACTTTCCGGAGCCAAGATAATGCCAATTACCAAGACTAGCCGATGGTCGAGTCAGGATCGGGGACGGGGGTACGTTTTCTGAAGCAGTTGTGACAGGAATCTCGGAGATCGAAGGCGCCCGGACATTGGTATTAGTTGACCCTGAAGGCGTATCAATATCGGATATACTTGGATCATAAGTTGAGGAAGAAGAACGCCTGGAAGCTGGGTTGTTCAGACTTTCCTGAGATAGGCTTGCTTGTCGGGGGCGTTCTTGTGGAACCTCGTTCAGGTCGCCGGGAATAGAGCCAGATCTTGATCGACCACTTGAAACAGATGCGCGGGGTGTCGGTGTATTCTGAGGCCGCTTAAAATAACCTACCGAGCCCACAGTTGCCCCAAGCGCCACCAAGATTGAGCCAACGGCCACAAAATTGTCATCTTCCACGATAACGCCATACGTGGTAGCAGCAGCCCCTAGCGTTGCCAAGGCCGCGCCGCCCCATGCTGCAATAGCAGCCAATCCAACTCCTGCTGTAAACCAGGCAACGCCGACTAGAACCACTGCAACGAGAACAACAGCAAAAATGGCGGCAATTTTTCCAAGCAAACCTCCCGTTGTCTCTTTGACGGGATCCTTCTGTGGGTCGTCGGGCCGATCATTGGTAGGTCGGTGGCCGGTCGGGTCGCGGAAGGTGACGGGATTGCCCAGGCCATACACATAGGGGTTGACCCCGCCGGAGCCGAACGGGCTGAAAGAATCGGGGCTGTGAAAGCGTTGCAAGTTCGGATTGTAGGCACGATAGCCGCGCCCCAGCAGATACCATTGCGTAACTTCTTCGTACACTTCGCAGTTGAAAGCGAGCAAACTGCGCAGTTCGTCTTCGCTGCTGCGAGCACCGTAGGCAGTGTAAGCCGCTGTTTTTATTCCAGATTGCAAAATTTCGCCGATGACATGGGGGCTGGCGTCTGTCATCAGCAGAATGGCTTGTGCGGGATCATCGCTTCGCTCCTGGCCCAGGGGCCGATCGCCGTCGAACAGGTACTGAGTGTACGTGTCACCCTGGCGCGTGTGACTGAGGCTATAGCCTTGGTAAAACCGCAGGGTTTCGCGTTCATTGCCCAGACGGATTCCCACCAGATGGTTGTGCCCGTCATAACGGTAGGTCACCAGGGCTTGTAGCCCTGTCGGGTCCTTGACAGCGATCAGACGCCCCTGGCTGTCGTAGATCAGGCGACGATTCTGTTCGTCGTTGAGCATATTGCCATTGGCATCGTATTCGAACGCCTGGCAGGGCGAATAGCCTCCGTCGGTATAGGTATGAGTAATCTGGGTCAACTGACAGGGATCAGCAGGGGCATAGGTGAACGTTGCGATATCACTCAGTCCATTGTCGAATTGCGTGACAACGCGCTTAACATTGTCCAGCCCATCGAACGTGAATCTCTGGCTGGTGATCGCATTGCCGTAGGCATCCTTGGGCAGGGCTTTGCTGGTGCCCGTACACTTGTGATGTACAAGCCGGTTACGCGGGTCATAGTCAAACTCTTCCTTGAGCAGGCTGCGCCCATCCAGACTCAGCTGTCGGCTTTTGAGCTGGTTGTCTCCCTGCCAGGTCTGGATTATGGTGCGGGGCGGTTGATTATCCACACTCAGGGTACGTTCAATTTCTCGGTTCTGGGTGTCGTATCGCATTTCAACGACCAGCGTCACGCCCGAGACTGTGTTGCGCGTGGTAGTGCGGTGAAGCTGTCCAAGAGCGTTATATTCAAAGTCGGCTTTTAAAGAGCCTTGGGTGACTGAACAGGGTCGTCCGCATTTGTCATAAGTTTGAAGGTTTTCAAGGCCGCCGGTATCACGGCGGCTGATTTGACGTCCCAAGAGGGAGGTGACGTAATCGGTTTCCTGGGTTGTACCGTCAGTGTCGGTCCAGCTTTCATGCGCCAGTTGACCATTGGGTGAATAGCGGTAAGTGCGCTGGCCATGGCTATTGATCGCCTTGGTGATACCCCCGGTTTTGGGGTCATAGCTGTACGTCGCAGGCTGGCTCTCGCAGGTCTTGATGGATAAAGGCTGTTGGGTCAGCTCTGGCTTGTATTCATAGTCGAACGTTTCCAGCGCAGTGATACGTTGGCTGGGCTGCATCTGAGCGCCCGCATAGCGATATCGTTCGGTTCGCAGATTGCCCGCCGATCCAGTACTTCTTTCCGTCAGACGCAGGAGACTGTCAAATGTCTGGTGACCGACCGTTACTTCGGGTTGGGCGATGTTTCCCGGTATAACCTTTAACCGGGTCACGTGCTGGCCAAAACTTTGCTGTGCAAACTCCCTGGTGACCTTCGTGTTGTCGGCGAGCGTGGTCGCCTCCACACGCTCCCACACGTCGTAGGAGAAATGTGTGGTGCGCTCCTGCCCATCGTACAACTCAATTTGTTCTACGCAGTTGCTGTTGCCATCGTAGAGAAACTGTGTGGCTCCAACGGTTGGTAGTGCCGTCTCACCCAGTAATCGCTGAAGGTGTTCGGCGACCGGGCGCTCGGGTTGTTGCTGGCATCGCTCGATCAACGGCTGGGCATCCAGTCGTTCAAAACGCTCCAGCTTACCGAAATCGTTGTATTCGCCCCCCGTCAGACCACTGATCGTAATCTCTGTTTGCGCGCCGGGCGTTTCCAGCCAGCGATACTCGATGGGCCCCTTTTTGCCAAACGGCGACCATAAGAGATTGTTTACGCTACCGTCCGGGTTGGTGGTTCGGCACTCGACACCCCAGGCGTCGTACTCGAACTGCTGGCGCAACTTGATGCATTTATCTTCCAGCCAGTAGTCGTAGCTGATCTGTTCAAAACAATTGTTCTGTTCATCGTAGCTGGCGGCAAAAATCTGCCGTGGCGTTTCTGATTTTTCCGCGTATGCCTGGTAAATCATCCGCCCCATCCCGTCGTAGCGGGTATGGGTGGTCGCGCCCGTGGTTTCGGTCACACTCTGAGACGCCTGTTGCCCGTCGATGCTGGTCAAGGTATAGGTGTAAACCCGCTCGGCGCTAACATCAGGGGATGAGGGCGAGACGACTTCCCTGGTGATTCGACCCAGCGCATCGAATTGGCGTAGCAGTTGCACGCCGTCGAGATCAGTGGACAGAACGACTTCTCCGGTGACCAACGAGTGTTGTTGAAGTATTGATTTCTCGATGCGGTCAAAACCGGTAAACAATTCAGTGGTCTGCAGCACCGGTTGCCCGGTCAGTGCACTGTTCAACCGCTGGTACTCATACGAAGTCGTGCTGGTTTTGCCATTGAGGGTGGTCAGCAATGTAACTGGGCGGCCATGCAGGAACGCATCCGCCGGCAGCTCGTGATAGGTGCGTTGGGTCTGTTGCAAAGTGGTGTCGGTGGCGCCGTTGACCTGCGCCAGGGTCTCGCTCTCGATCGCCAGCCAGTCGGGCTGCCCGCTGCCGGTCAAGGCTTTGTGCGCCGCATAACGCAAGCGGGTGCGCAGTGTCGGGGCGCCCGGTTCGCCTTGGGGCGACGGGGTGACCAGGGTATCTTTGAGGTTGCGCACAAAGCGGTCCGGCGGGCAGCCGTCCTCGCCCTCCTTGAGGTAGTAGGTGTAGGTGGTCACACGGCCATTGGGCTCGACCTGTCTGGTCTGATTACCGTCCGTGTCAAAATCAGTTTCTGCCACTTCTGCGCGGTATTGGGTGGGGTCCTTGTCGATCGTCCAGATGGTGGTGACCTTCCTGGGCAGCTGAAATTGCGCGACCTGCTGCTCGAACGGTTTGTCCTCGGCGTAGTAGTCGGTCTTGACCTGTTTGATACATTTTTGCTGGGTGGTTGTCTCTTCGGTCAGCAAATGAAAACGGTTGTAGGTGCGCTTCACGGTGCGCACCACCTTGGGGTTGTTTAGGTCGGTGGCATCCATTAGCGTGGCGGTGCTGCCGTATTCATAATGGGTGACCACTTTGTACAGCGGGTCCATGCCTTCTTCCCAACTGACGGTTTCCCCGAACCCCAGGAAATTATGGCTGGTGTAGCTGAAGTCGACCTGGGTCATCGGTTGGCCGAAGCCGGGGTAGCTGCGATGACGGGTGACCCGCGGCAGGTTGGGCCGGCTGACGCCGCCCGGATAAGGGTGCCCCAGGTCACCGTAGTCAAGGGTTTCGCGCCCGCCCGTTGGCGTGTGGACTTCATGCAGGCAGAGAATGTCGCGGATCGGCCCGTTGCCGTAGCCAAACCGCCAGGACGCCTTGTCGGCGGTGGGCAACACGATACTGGTGACCCTGCCACTGCCGTTGAGGTTCATTTCATAGCGCGCCAGCGGGCCGCCACCGGGGCCGTCGTAGGGGCGTATGAGGATTTCCACCTGGGTGTCGTTGGGGCGGTTGATGCGCAACAGTTCGCCTTGGGCGTCCCTGATGCTAGCCAGGCGCTGGCCACCGCGGAAGTTGGCATAATCCAGCTCGATGCAGTGCCCGGCGGGCGAGTAGATCTTTTTCGGCAAGGCCACCCGATCAGTGCTGCTGCCACCGACCTCGAGCAACTCCACCAGCCCGGACTTGTGCGTCACGCGGTACCAGTCATTGCCCAGGTTTTGGAAGTGAAAGCTGTCGAGTTTTTTTTCCTTGATGGACGGCTCGGTCCCGCTGCCGGTGACCTTGAAGGTTTCCCCGGTGTGCAGGGACAGGATGCTGTTGTGCGGGGTGAACTGGGTCTGGTTGAGGTTCCAGCCCAGCCCCCAGCCGGAATCCAGGGTGTTGATCGGGTTGAAGGCCAGGCTCACGGGAGAGGCCGGGCCACCCAGCCAGTTGCTCTTGACCTCGGGGAAGTCGATGGAGAGGGTGTATTGCCCGGTACGGGGGTCGACACCGCCTTGCATATGATTCACGAAACCAAAGGCTTGCGAATGCACGGCTCTGGAAGAAGTCATGTTTTGGGGCCTCGTTATTAATTATTTCCAAGATGATTCTGTCGTCCGAAAAGACAAGCGGTATTTGTATATCGACACTACGGAGATGGGGGCTGCGCTGAAGTGATAATTTTTACGCAAGCTGTGTTGTCTGCTGCGGAGGAGCCATGTTTTTTCCAGGTGCGAGTGAGTTGCAAACCTGGTTCGATGATCAGGCCAGGTTGAAAGGTGGTGAGGAAGTCAACTTCAATAATTGTGGTTTCTGTGTTTTTTTTTGTTGTTTTCAGTTCTATATAAAAACCATCCCTGCTTGTGTCCTCCCTGCAATCTGCATGGTCATGAATAAAAATTTTTGTAGCCGAAGGCATTTCTGAAAATGCGATGGTGCGAGCAGTATCATAACCACATTTTCCTTCCCCGCTTTTCTCCAAGTCGTAGACTGCTGTTTGTCCCGGCTCGGGAGCTTTTAAGGTGCAGCGGTTACTATCCTTGTCTCTTAAAATAATAGTACCCCGACTAGCAGAGGTTTCAGCCATTACGGCGCTGGATAATAAGAAACAGGTGGCGAGCAATAGCCCGATACTGGTTGATTTTTGGAGGTTCATCTGGTGGCCTCATGTAACGAGTTGGGTTGGACTTACATTCGGAGTTTGGGCTAACGTTATCACCTGATTGGGTTGTCGAAACCTATCAGAACAGATAGTTGTTTACGTCACGTGCAAGGCGTAGGCTTTCAGGATTTTTGCCGGAACAGTGTGATGCGCTGGCAGGTCTATACAAGCTGTCGAAGGGCGCAGAGATCAATAAAGATAAATATCGATTGAAGTAAGGTTGAGTGCAGCAAAACAGCAGGGTTAAATCAAAGTCTTCAAGCATATCGCATTTCCAGCGCCTGACAACCTAGTAGTTCTGTTAGTGGTCGGCTCCTTGAGTTCGGCGTTATTGTGAGATTCATAGTCGATGAATTCCAATGACCAAGGAGAAAAAAATGGCGGATGTGAACCCCCGTCCTGTGATCCGGGATCTACAGCCTGGCGACTGGATCGATCTGGACCAGTTGGGCAGTGATGCTCTGATGACCTATATCAAATACCCCGATATTGCCATCGACGACGTATTTTGGCCGAACTGGCGAGGCTGTGGAGCGCAGGGTGCAATCGCCGATCACTTCAATGCCCGAGTGGATGTTTCGATTGAAGGGGGGTACACCCCTGAGTCGGGAATGCCGGTGCTGGTACCCAATGGACTGCTCAAGCAGCTTGATCAAGGCTGGGCCTTTTATTCGTACGCGCTCGGTAAGGCTTCTGATCCAGCATTCCGGGGGCCAGAGTCCCTGCGAACCTTCTGCTATGTGGGTAAACGCCCAGACAAAGTCAGCAGTTTACCGGTGCCGCAGATCAAGGAATCCCATGGGTGTGCATTGGACCCGGATGAACTCGACCCTGCGGGTGCCACTGCCGTGGTACCGCCTTATAACGCGATGAGCGTTGGGGACACCGTGATTCTCACCTGGCAAGGGTACTATGCCGGGATCCCGGAGGACCCCTTTAAACAAAAGAAAACAATCAAGGCTGAGGAGTTGGGCCAGCCGCTGACGTTCACGGTCCCGAAAGCCCAGTTCGACTATCCGGTTCAAGATGGCGAGTTAAGTTATCGTATCGAGTATGCCAACGGAGTGGGGGAACCAAGTGACTCCGAGGTGCAAACACTGGACTTGGTCAAATCCGATGCCAAGCGGTTAGACCCCATCACTGTCAAGGGCCACGAAGAGGGCCCGATCAATCCCGGGAAGTATCCTGATGGGCTGGTATTACAGGTAAAACCTGCTTATGCAGCCCTTCAGGAGGGGGATTGGGTGCTGGTGTACTGGACGGGCACGGATAAGACCAAAAATGTCATCAAGGCACTGCGGGCCGATCGGTCGACGGTGGACAGCGGGGTCATCGAATTTCTGATCGAGCCCCGTTGGCTGACCGACAATAGCAATTCCAAGGTGGCCGTGGTTTATCAGTTTGCCCGCCAGGGTGTTGCGCAATCTGCTGATACATTGGAATTGAATATCAGTAAACCGTTGAATCTGCCCATGCCGATAGTCGAAAACGCGACAAGTGAAGGCACTGACAAGGGATTTCTGAGGGCGAATACCAGTGGCGACCATGTCAGCATACCCGCAACGGCCGAAGTTGGCTCGGGCAGAGTAGAGCTGCATTTTGAGGGTAATCCCAATGGTGGGCGGCACATTGCGTTGACGCCTATACCAGGCAACGGCAAGAAATACTTCATTCCCGCCACCGTCCTGGCTGCCAACATGTCGGAGCGCCTGGATGTGCATTTTCCCGTGTTTTATCGCGTGTTTGCACCGGGTGATAACGTCGGCGAAAAGTCCGCCACTTACAACGTGCGCATCACGCCACTGCCCGCGTCACGGTATCCCTTTACGACGTCGCCGCAGATTGTAAATAACGAAATGAAGTTGTCCTCTGTCGGTATTGGCGGTGCCGATCTGGAAATTCACTCTTCGCCCCACAACGACGCATGGCCATTCATGGCCGAGGGACAACTATTGATCATGGAAGTCCACGGTGTCGATCGTAGTGGCGGTAGTATCCGGACTTTCGTGCGCGAGGCCACTCATCCGGTTACCGCGGCGGAGTTCAGAAATAAGAAAGCAACGGCAAAATTGCCAAAAGCTTTTCTCAGTACGCTCAAGCCCAATGAGCCATTCACCCTGAAGGCGAAAGTTAGTTTCAATGGCGGCGACTCTTATATCAACTTTGTGGACAGTACACCGAAGCTTGTTAGTTGACGGTCATCGGCGCAAGTCGGTGGATTTTCTATTAATGAAAGGATATTGATCATGGAAAGTAATTCCATTGCTGAACTGTTGGCCTGGTTGAAAGTGCAACCTCGGACATTTGGCTGTGATGCTGTCGTGGCCTATGGGCGCAGTGAAACAAATAAGGTGCTGCTTCAGGAGTATATCAATCGCTTCGGTACTGATAATTATCTTCGGCCTATTACTGAAGAAGTCAAAAATACTGGGACTCCGAACTCCAAGGAATATTATAATAACTACCAGTTGGACTCCCCGAAGATTTCATTCGCGGGTTCAGAGCTGGAAAAATCGTCTGCCAAGATAAGCATGAATGTCGTTGGCGGCTCGCGCGTGCATTTTGAAAAGCAGCAAGGTACCACTGTCTGGAACGTGAGCAAACTTTCCCATGAGGATGTACTGGATGGGGAGAAATTAAGTTTTGATGTCGATCTCATTGCGGCTCGTGGGTCGGTGAGTTCCGCAGGACGCGTGGAACTGGATATTTCGAATGGGAAAAATTACCGACTGACGGGTGGGTTATCTGAGGTCTTTAATAAGCTGGCCGGCGAACGCATGCAGCACGCTTTCAAATCCTTGCCGGAGGATCAGAAAATTTTCGTGTTGAACGAACTGAAGTTCGATGACAAACAGTTTTTGAAGCCGGACAAATTTGTTATTCGTACACATAACAAGAAAGGTTCGGGTGCCAGGCTATTGGCAGGTGAAGACGAGGGGGAGGGCGCTGTTCTGGTGTTCATCGCGATGCAGGGGCGAGACCTTGGCAGACCGCCGACTCTCAATAAAGATCTGAAATACTTACTTCCGGACGGCTATTCGGCAACGCTGTTGTTGGGGCATGAGTTCTTCATTAAGAAAATATTTGACGATGGGTTGAAAAAGATTTCAAACAGTCAATCAATAGTCTATGAGGAGGTGCGATCTGCTGACAAACTGAAGATCCTGAAGCTTATTGCCAAAAGTGGGCAGAGAACTCGACGACAGGTAGAGCAAGTAGTTGTTAAGGATATTACATATAAGTCAATCTATACGACTGCTTATACTCGATTTCATAGCGAAAAAGACTATTTTTCGCTAAATACGAGTGATGGAAAGCTTTCTGTTGAGTGGAAAGAACCCGATATTTATCAGCCGTTGAGTGAAAACGGTTTCGATTTGACTCAGCCCATCTGGGTAGACTGGGATATAAATGTTTTATTTAATTATGTTATTGGAGAAAATCAAGATTTTCGTATCGAGGTGTCCCCTGAAAGTCGCTATCAAATCAATTGTAAAGCTAGCAGTCAATATTATTTCTATCCTGAGGTGCTGCAAGCCTACAATCAGTGGATGAGACGTCTGTTTGACGAAGCTATAACCGATTTCATCGGCAGTGCGCAGAGTATTAACGTATTTACCCTTAACAGTCTTCTGTTTCGCGGCACAGATGCAGTGCAGTTCAAGAGGGCTGAATTCCCTACCGACGTAGCGCTGTTTGGACATGTCGGACCCGGCCCATCCGGCTTCAGTATCAATCAAGTGCAACAGCTGGTCGGTCCCGGCGAAACATTCCAGTTCACCACCCAACCGTCGCGCACCGACCTGAAGTGGGAGGTGCATAACATCCTTGGCGAGACGGATCCCAAGGGCTCCATCAATCCCACGACCGGGCTTTATACCGCCCCCACAGGCGCCCAGCTCAAGGGTAGTTTCGTGCGCGTAAGGGTGACCGCCAGTGCTGGCGGCCGTACCAGTTCGGCGTTGGTCACGGTGTTGCGCCAAGCCATCACCGTCAATCCGATGATCCGGGTTGCCACGGCCGGAGATACGCTGGCGCTTGACGTCTCGGCCGGAACCGTGGACGGCGGGCCGTTGACCTGGTCCATCCAGGATCCTTCCTCGGGTGCGGTGGTACGGCCGCATCCCAATACCGATCCCGCAGAAAGAAAGGATCACGTCTATGTGCCGGGGCCGCGGATATCCAGATCGCCGCCCACTGTCGACACGATCGTTGTGCACAACCCACGGACTAAATTGAGTGAGACGGCACGGGTATTGGTCCTGCATCGGGGGATCACGCTGAACGTGGGGATCGTCGAAAAACCTGGCTTGCCGGATAACCAGTTTCAGCTCGCCATCCTGGGCGAAGAAGGCCCCATTAATCCGGGTGACTTTGAAGAAACATGGGAGGTAGTGCTAGGTGGTGGATCTGCGCAGATCGATGCCGAAAAAGGTCTGCTCACAGTGAACCCTGCCGGCCCGGACAAATATGTGCTGGTCACTGTCTGCGCTCCCGGCATCAGGAATCAGCCGGACGATTACGGTTACTTGATCTTGCCAGTGCCGTTTTTCAGTCTCCCCCCAGAA
The DNA here is from genome assembly GCF_059415945.1 of Pseudomonas sp. GW821-FHT09H03. Lineage (NCBI taxonomy): Bacteria > Pseudomonadati > Pseudomonadota > Gammaproteobacteria > Pseudomonadales > Pseudomonadaceae > Pseudomonas > Pseudomonas sp. GW821-FHT09H03. The sequence goes on from NZ_JBWKOF010000012.1 coordinate 170,801, forward strand.
ACCCTTCGTCAGTTGCTCAGCACAGATGCTCAGTAATCGGTTGTTCACTCAATGTCGGGAGATAAAGTCATGGCGACTCATTCGCTAAATAGTTTGCTCGAACAAATGAAAAGGGGCTCGATTACCAGCGGTTGGGGGGCAGTGCTGGCGTTCGGCCGGGCGCAACTCAATCGTATGCTGCAAGAGCAATACCTTGCGTGGTTGGACAAAGGCCGTTTTATTCCGCCTATCACGGGTGAGGTCTTTACCAAGAGCAGGACTGAGTCGATGAAACTGGAAGGTCTGGTTTTGGGCCAACCGGTGCTGTCCTTTCGAAAGGCGTTACTGAATCAGTCTTTCGTGACAGTGAGCATGAATATTGTCGCGGGCAGCTACACGGCCATCAGTCGGCCACTGGGCGACGGAGCACAGCAGTTGATGTCCACCTTCAAGATCACTGAAGCGATGGGCTACAAGATCGAAATGAAGGTCAGCGTTAACCAGATTAAAGGCAGTGTGGATAAGCGAGGTCGAGTGGCCCTGGATTTGGGCGGCGCCGAAGAGTTGACTTGTAATCTGGGAGGGCAGCCAGGTGTTACGCAGCCCGTGGCCGCTTTTATTAAAGAGTACCTGACGCTGCTACCGGAGGACATGCGCACCTTTGAGCTTGGGCTGTTGGATTTGAGCGGTAATAATCCACTAAGTCCAATCGATTTCTATATTCGCACGCAGAAAGTGCCCGGTAGTGAAGAAACGGATGACGAGGGTGCGGTGTTGGTGTTTGTCCGCCTGAAGTTCAATGAGAAAGATGGTTTATTTCCCATTGAAGGCAGCGGCTTCCCCTACTTGATTCCGGACGATCTGAGCGCTGGCAAGCCGTTGTACTCGGCATCGATGGTGTTGAGCCAGGACTTGCTCGAGCTGCTTGACGAAGTGCAGTTGGACGTACTCAAAAACCTGATTCTGCCCGGCGAAAACCTGTTTGTCGAAAGCCTTAACGGACGGCACACGCCCAACGATCTGCTGATACTCGGTAACCTCAAACCGACGGACGAAAGCGTGAGCATCGACCCGCCGTTCATCTACCTCAAGTCTGGTAACACTCAGGCGTTTACCGCCCGTAAAAGTGACGGCACAACGGTGAGTGCCCAATGGCAAGTCAGCAACCCCGTCAGCCCGCTTTCAGTGGGTACCATCACGTCGACCGGTGGTGTGTACACGACGCCAGCCCCATCACGAATGGGCAAAGAGCAACAGCCTGTCGTGGTGACGGCGCAATATGCCATGGGAGGAGTACAGCGCACGAGTTCGGCATTTGTGCTGGGGGTCTACGAAAGCATGAGCATCTCGCCGCGCGTTTGCACCAGTGCAATCGGGGCCGCGGGCATTCCACTGACAGCGTTCACGCTGAGTGGCGGTTCATTGCAGTGGCCTGTTCTCAAGCCATCTGAGGGGACTTTGACGGTTGTCGATAACAATAACGCCATTTACAAACCTCCTGCGGAACTGAGTGAACAGGTGAAAGTACAGACCATCAGGGTCACCGATTCCCAGACCAAAGAGACGATAGACGCATCGATTGTGTTGATGAAGTCACCTCACTTGTGGCCGGTCGATCCGCCCTACGTCGCGGCGATAAGTGAGGATACACCGATCCAGCTGTATGCCGATCTTGAACCGGATAACGCCAAGTGGGTTGTCATTGGTGAAGGTGAAGGTAGAGGTGAAGTGGATGAAACCGGGTTGTTCACACCACCAAAGGATCCCACTACCCGAGTCAGTGTGGTGAGGTGTTCCTACCTGGTTAACGGAATGGTCAGGGCCAGCGGCTTGAGCATCATCGAACTCACCAAGCAAAAGATGCCAGACCCCACCTGGTCAGAGCTCGCAACGTTTTCAATCGTCGCCAGCGGCGGACTGAACCAGTGCTTCAGCAATGGCTATCAACAGATTGCCGTAATGGTCAAGATTGAGACCAGTCCGGTAGAAATTGGTGGCGAGAATGTCTACATACCGGTCAGCGACGCACACTTGTCGACCCTGCGGCTGGTTCATGCATCTTCGCACAGCCCCGTGCCGTTCGTGCCCGCAGGTCAGGAAGGCATTGAATACGAGAGCGGGATCGACTGGGCGGTGAATAAAAAAAGGAATCGATTCAAACTTTTTTCCCCCTCTAACGCAGCGACGCCCAACTCGGTCTCAGTCCCGGCGCCGCAGAACAATGGTGTGCGGTACCGCGAACTGTGGATCCAGCTAACAAAGCAGGGCAGCCACACCTTTTATGCGCAGTTCAATTCGGATAAGGGCACTTTTAACTCTAACCAGCCAATGGCAGAGGGCTCTGAAATCACCGTGCAGGGTATCGCGCCACCCACGGCGGACATTAGTCATTATAAATTCGCAGGTGAACGCGTAGCGCAGGATGAGCTTGGTAAGGATGGACCACCCAGTAAATTGTATCCTGAAGGAGATACATTCAGTTTTTACCGTCAATCCACCGATTATTGGCGTTTAAGGTATCTGCGCGTGGGGACTTTTCCTGTGTTGTTTTCCACGGCAACGATTGAAGGCAATGTTTCGACGATTCAGTGGGAAAGTGAATTGATCGACGAGAATTTCGTTAGTTTTACCGGTATCGCCTTTAATCCGGCAAACTTCGAAAATAGCGATAGCCCTGCTCCGCAAGGATTGACGTTCGATCCGTATCTTTGGGGGTTGATGAGGTTTCGCAATATCAAACTGGACAGTTCATTTGTAATCAATGAAGAACCCTCTTCCGGCGAGTTGATGGTGAGTTTGCACCGAACGAATGACGTGAAGTATTGGTATGACGGACTGGCAGAGGGTGATAAACGTAAAATGTACCGTAAACATCTGGATCCGGGTCTCAAGATTGTATTGGTGGACGAGGAAGGCAATCGACATTCATTGATTATTGCTTTTGATAATCCAACGAAAGAAGACAGTCGGAATAGGTTGACCATCAGTCGTACTTGATCACTATTGATTAGTTCAGATCAACGGTGCGTTCATAAGAGGCGATCAGTCAGTCTTCGGGCCTGCCATGTAATCAGACCTGAAGCTGGCCGCCTGCCGAAATATTAATCAATTATTTTTTATATAATATTTTATTAGGTACACATGACATGACTACGTCCAGTGCTGTGCATTCCCAAGCTTTTGCTTTCATGAGTTATTTGCAAGGCGGTGTCGACCCCCGTACCGGGCAATACACCCTCTCCATCGACTTCCCCGAGGTCAAGAGCAACTGGCTGGGTGGCCCGGCCTTTCCCGTGAGCCTGGCCTTCAACCCGATCAACATCCTGGATTCCGGCTACGGGCGGGGCTGGAACCTCAACCTGACCCAGTTCACCCCGCACAACAGCATCCTGTCCCTGCACACCGGGGAAACCTTCAAGGTCACCGGCAGCGGGACCGAGCCGTCCATCAAGGAAAAAAAACTCGACAGCTTTCACTTCCAAAACCTGGGCAATGACTGGTACCGCGTGACGCACAAGTCCGGGCTGGTGGAGTTGCTCGAGGTCGGTGGCAGCAGCACTGATCGGGTGGCCTTGCCCAAAAAGATCTACTCGCCCGCCGGGCACTGCATCGAGCTGGATTATGACGACTTCCGCGGTGGCCAGCGCCTGGCTAGCATCAGGGACGCCCAAGGTGAACTGTTGCGCATCAACCGCCCCAACGACACCCAGGTGGAAATCCTCATACGCCCCTACGACGGCCCCGGTGGCGGCCCGCTGGCGCGCTATGAAATGAACCTCAACGGCAGTGGCAGGGTCACCAGTATCGTGTTGCCCACCGCCGACAAGGCGTCCTGGCGGTTTGGCTACGGCAACGGGCCGATCCGCGACATTCTCTGCCTGCATGAAGTCCACACGCCAACGGGCGGGCGCGAAACCCTTGACTACGGTGACCTGGGGCACCCTTATCCGGGCGGCGTCAGCCGGCCCAACCTGCCGCGGGTCACCCGTCATCGCAGCTACCCCGGCTTCGGCCAACCGATGATCCAGGTGGACTACAGCTACACCAGCCAGAATTTCCTGGGGTTCGGGGAAACCGTCAGTTGGGAAGAAGGCATGGACCCGCTGTACAAAGTGCGCACCCTTTATGATTACGGCAGCACCGCCACGCTGATGGACGCCACCGACCTGAACAACCCCAAGGTGGTGCGCACCGTGAAACGCACCTACAACCGCTTTCATTTGCTGACCGAAGAAACAACCACCCAGCAAAAATGTATCAAACAGGTCAAGACCGACTACTACGCCGAGGACATACCGTTCGAGCAGCAGGTCGCGCAATTTCAGCTGCCCAGGAAGGTCACCACCATCTGGACAATCGACAAGGACCCCACCCAATACCGCGCAGAAGTGGCAGAAACTGATTTTGACACGGACGGTAATCAGACCAGACAGGTCGAGCCCAATGGCCTCGTGACCACCTACACCTACTACCTCAAGGAGGGCGAGGACGGTTGCCCGCCGGACCGTTTTGTGCGCAACCTCAAAGACACCCTGGTCACCCCGTCGCCCCAAGGCAAACCGGGCGCCCCGACACTGCGTACGCGCTTGCGTTATGCGGCGCACCAAGCCTTGACCGGCAGCGGGCAACCCGACTGGCTGGCGATCGAGAGCGAGACCCTGGCGCAGATCAACGGCGCCAGCGAAACCACTTTGCAACAGACCCAGCGCACCTATCACGTGGAGCCGGCGGATGCGTTCCTGCATGCTCGCCCGCAAACCGAGCAAACCACTCTCAATGGCAAAACCAGCACGACGTCATATGAATACGAGAGGTTGTACAGCGCACTGGCTGGGGCGACGGTGCTGCAGACCACTGCAACCTTCAAGGGTTTCGATGATGTGCCCGGTAAAAAGGAAGTCCGTAAAAAGATCATCAGTGAGGACTCACTGCTACACGGTCAGCCTTTGCTGACCCGCGACGACAATGAAACGAGAATTCGCTACGTCTACGATCCGCTGAATCGGGTGCGGAGTGAGACCGTCGCCCCGGGCGAGCCTGAATTCGAAGCTACGCGTCATTATGAATACTACCTGACATCCATTGCCGGGCAGCAGGCCAGTCAGGTGGTCACCGATGTCAAAGGGGTGAAGACCCGAAGCCTGGTCGACGGACTCAACCGCCCGATATACGAAGAGCGCCATGACGCGGATAACCCGCAGCGCGCCGACAAATACCGCCAGACCTGGTCCGCCTCATACGATCTGTACGGAAACCTGAGCGAGGAAACTCACTACGACTGGCGGGGGGCGCAGCAGGTCGCTCAGACCAGCACATTCGAATACGACGATTGGGGCATGCAGCGCAGTGTCACCGGCCCGGACGGTGTAACGGTCTATGAGCAAACCAATCCGATTGGCACTTCCGGGTGGCGAGGGCCGATCCAGAGCAGTTGGCGAGAGGGGCCGGGAAAAGTCGGCGGCAAGGTAGTGACTTACCTGAATCTGTTCGAGAAGCCCGATCACGTTGAGCGATTCGAGATTGACCAATCGCTGGTGAGTAAACATCAATACGTCTATGACGGGTTTGGAAGAACGGTTGAGGAAACCGATGCGAGCGATGCCACCACGACATATGCCTACGATGCTTTTGACCGGTTGATCATCAACGGTCTGCCGGGTGGCGCCGAGGTTCGCCGCTGTTACGCCGAGCACAGTTCCGCAGACTTGCCGACGAAAATCAGTGTCGACGATGTCGTGCTTGGCGAGCAAACGTTCGATGGCCTGGATCGGATGATTGAATCGATCACCGGTGGACGCGTGCAAAGCTTCACCTACAACCCGGGCCAAACCCAACCGGCGACGGTCACCACCGCCAGCAACCAAGTGATCAACTATGCCTACCAGCCCCAGTTGGGCGATGAACCGAGCCAGCGCAGTCTGCCCGATAAGGATCCGGCTGAATACGAGCGCGACGGTAAAAACGCTCGTCTTGTCCGTTGCAAGGAAGATGACCTGGAGCTGCAACGCGAATACTTCACCACCGGTGAAATGAAAAGCGAAACACGGGTGCAGGGCAATCAAACCGATGTCATGCATTATGACTACAGTCGACAGGGGCTTTTGCTCAGTTACACCGACGTACGAGATCAAGTTCAAACTTATCACTACGACGACCCTGGCCGCCTGGAGCACACCGAGCTGGGAACCACGTCTTCGGACTTTACCTTTGACACCCTGGGACAGCCACTCACGATCAAAACCCGGGACAGCGCCAGCGGACAACAGGTGACCATCAGCCTGGAACACGATGGATTGGGCCGCGAGATCAAGCGTACGTTTGACCTTGATGGCGTCCTGCAGGTGCTGAGCCAGGTCTATAACAAGGTCGATCTACTGGTGCGCAGAACATTGCGCGAAGGCCAGACATTGTTGCGTGATGAGACCTATGAATACGACCCGCGCGGGCGCCTGGTGCTTTATAAGTGCGAGGGCAGCGAACCACCGGTGGATCCCTATGGCAAGGCCATTGTCAGTCAGAGGTTCATGTTCGACGCCATGGATAATCTGAAGCGGGTGACGACGACTTACCAGGGGCCGGGGGGAACCACAAGTAACAACATCGCCACTTACAGCTACACCGGCACCGACCCGACGCAATTGTCCAGCGTGACCAACTCGGCCTCGGGTGACGGCTATCCCGCGCTCATCGAACTTGAGTATGACTGGGACGGCCGCATGACTCGTGATGAAGAAGGCCGGTTTCTGGAATACGACGCCTTGGGCCGCTTGATCCGCGTCAGTGCACTGGCGGGCGAGACGCCAACCAATTATGACTACGATCCGCTGGACAAGGTATCCGGGGGCAACGGCGACGGCGGGCCGGAGCAGCGCTTCTATCGTAACGGCGTGCTGGTCAACCGCATTCAGGGGGCAAGCCACAGCACCTTCATGCACGGCGATAACATGGTGCTCGCCGAGTATCAGGAAGGTGATGACCCAAAGTCTTGATGCTGCTCGGTGACCATAAAAATACGTTGCTGAGCGAGGCGAGTAACGGGGTGGTCAATCAGGTTGCGCATACCGCGTATGGCCATGCCAGTGCGCAACAGCCGATCAGTACGCAACTGCATTACAACGGGCAATTCAGCGAGCCGCAGACGGGGTGGCAGTTGTTGGGGAATGGGTATCGGGCTTATAACCCTAGATTGATGAAGTTTTTAAGTCCCGACAGTTTGAGTCCGTTTGGCGAGGGAGGAGTGAATAGGTACGCCTATTGCGAGGGTGAGCCGGTGTTGAGCGCGGATCCGGATGGGCATTCGGTATTTGGCAATATTCTGCGGATGTTCAGGCCTACTACTATCCAGGCTGCAAACGCCAAAGTTCCAAATGCGTTTCTTCAGAAACCGGAATCCAAAACTGGTCCAGCTTCGGTGCGGCCTATTCAGCATAAAGATGTAGGGCGGTTGAAGACGGTTGTGAGGGGGCGTGAGTCGGAGTTAAAAAATGTAGTCGAAAAGTGGGGCGAATGGAATAGAACCCCTGCTAATGAACAGAGATACGACCGCCAACATGGTGTGGGAAGTTTTCGAGCCAAGGCTTGGGAGGAAATTGAGGCGGCGAAAGGTAACCTGGAATATTCCCAATATTTAAAGGCTTGGGCGCGCGATAATGTCGGAAAAATTGGAATAACAAAGGAGGCTTCAAAAACCTTGAAAGCAATAGCAAACGAGTTCAAGGCGTCCGCGGACAAAGTCAGGCAGGAGCAGCAACAACAATATCTTTATAAGCAACAGGTGCAATTTGATAAGCAAAACTTGGGAGCCAACAAAAATGTAAGGCGTAATGTTGTAAAAAGTTATTTGGGTGACGGAAGGAGTTAAACGTTTAATGTCTGGATGGTGGAGTGCAATGCCTCACCATCCAGCGTTTAATCGTTCACGACATACAAGCGGAATAGATTTTCATTGGGTCATTATCTACCCAAGCCCACTCACCCGCGCAAATTCCACCAACCCACCGTCATGGTCAAGTCCCAACTTGTCCATGGCGGTTCTTTTCTGCCTGCTGATGGTTTTTTCGCTGCGATTCAATTGCGCGGCAATCTGCCGGCCGGACAAGCCCTGGACAAACAACCGAACCACCTCCAGTTCACGTTCGGAAAGGCTCACCCGAGGCACCGCCACACTCGAGCATGGCAAGGTCTGGGCCTGCAGAATCGTGGCGAATGTCGAGCACAAGTGGCGCCTCCCTTTGATCACCGTATTGACCGCGCGCTTGAGTTCGCTCATGGGGCTGCGTTTGTCAAACAGTCCGTTCACGCCTGAGTTGAGCAAAGCCTGCAGCAGCGAAGGATTGCGCATCATGGTCATGACAATCAACGGCAGGTGGTCGAAATGGCGTTTCAGATAACTCATCAATGCCAGGCCGTCGGGAAAGCGCCCGTAGGGCATGGAATAATCGCTGATCAGCAAGTCGCACGGCGTGCGTTGCAAATGGCTGATCAGTTCATCGGCATTATGGGCCTGGGCGACAATCGAGAACGCTGACCCCGATCCTGGGCACAGGGCCGTTTCGGCCCCCATCAACACTACGGGGTGATCATCGGCGAGGATGATGCGCAAGGGGGAAATGATGCGGTGCCCGTACGGTACGGGGGTATCGTCACAGGCACTTGAATGGCTAGCTTCGGGTTGTGAGGGTGGTGGCATTTGTGCGGGGTTCATGGAATGTCTCAACAGGGGTCGATGTCACGCTGACCACTGCGCAAGGCCGGTTCAAGGCAATCGAATCAAGCCTTGTTCCAACGCCATGACCAACGCGATCCAGCGCGAGCTCACGCCAAATTTTCGGCGGATATTGCAAAAATGATAATTCACACCCGCTTCGGTGCAGCTGATGATCCGGGCGATTTCCCAGGATGACTTGCCAGCGGCGCTCCACTGCAAGACTTCTTTCTCCCGGGTGGTGAGTTTGATTTTTTTCGCAGGCTTGCTTTCCCGTGGCAAGGCGTTGGGCAGGGCGGGCGAAGATCGAACTGAACTACTGATGGAGCGTTGCATGGTTGGATCTCCCATTCATCATCAATGACGGCGTGGGCGCGGCAGAATCTTCCTACTGCAGGATGGCGTGGTTCGCGCGGCCGTCCTTCAGGCACCTGGATAGGGGCCGGAGGCACGGGCTTTTTATAACGCGATTCAGGCCGTTTGGAACCTGTCAGATATTACAGGTGACGGACTTTAGCCAGATGTTGTAGAAATGGCTGTCAGTAAAAGCGCCGGCGTGTGTAGGAGTAGTCGCTGGTGTTTTTCATTCTGGAACTTGAAGGTTAATGTGCTGATTCAGCTGGTTTTTATTTTCAATACGGTTCTGCGCAACACTGAAATGCCGGGGCAAACAAAGGGGCTCGGGCATGGCCCGCTCCTGGTGTGCACTGTCGGGGCCGTCCGTCGATTGGGTTGTCATGCTGGCGCGTTTGGCGATTTGAGGTAGGGTTGTGTCTGGGAGCCCGCGCGACAGGAGAAAGACATGCGCTATTCAGCCTTGACCCAACGAATCGCTGGAGACGGAGCGGCGGCCTGGCAGATTCATGATCGGGCGCTGCAATTGCGGGAGCAGGGCGTCGATGTGTTGCTGTTATCGATCGGCGATCCGGATTTCGCGACACCTGAGCCCATCGTCCAGGCAGCCATTGCCAGCTTGTTGGCCGGCGACACCCATTATCCGCCGGTGCGTGGCAGTCCAGGCTTGCGTGACAGCATCGCCCGCCGCCACCGGCAACGCTGCGGCCAGGCCGTTGACGCCAACCATGTAATCGTCCTTCCCGGGGCGCAGTGTGCGGTGTATTGCGTCGCGCAATGCCTGCTCGATCCGGGTGATGAAGTGATCGTCGCCGAGCCGATGTACGTGACCTACGAAGGCGTGCTCGGGGCTTGCGCGGCTAAAGTGGTGCCGGTTCCGGTGAGTGCGCAAAACGGTTTTCGCGTCGACCCGGCAGACGTCGCAGCCCGGATTACGCCCAGGACTCGCGCCATCTTGCTCAACAGTCCGAACAACCCGTCCGGTGCCAGTCTGCCGTTGAGCGTCTGGCAGCAATTGGCCGCGCTGTGCATTGGTCATGACTTGTGGCTGATCAGCGATGAGGTCTACAGCGAGCTACTGTACGAAGGCGCACACATCAGCCCCGCGAGCCTGCCGGGCATGGCCGAACGCACCGCGACCATCAACAGCCTGTCCAAATCCCACGCCATGAGTGGCTGGCGGGTAGGCTGGGTGATCGGGGCGAAACCGCTGATTGATCATCTGGAACATCTGTCGATGTGCATGCTGTTCGGTATTCCGGAATTTGTGCAGAAAGCCGCGCAAGTGGCGTTGGATGAAGAGCATCCGCAACTGGCACTGATGCGCGAGGAGTACCGGCGGCGCCGCGATCTGGTTTGCATCAGCCTCGGCGATTGTCCGGGCTTGCAGCCAATCTGGCCCGATGGCGGCATGTTCGTGATGGTCGACGTACGTGGAACGGGTGCGACCGCACAAGAGTTTTCGCAGCAATTACTCGAGCATTACAGCGTCTCGGTACTTGCCGGCGAGGCATTCGGAGCGAGTGCGGCAGGATACATCCGGATCGGGTTAGTGCTCGACTGCAAACAATTGGCCAAGGCCTGTGAACGTATAGCCCTGTGCGCCAAAGCGTTGACCGAAAGGTTGTATCTGCGCGGGGCGGAAGTCGGAACGACCTTGGGTCGCGGGTAATGAAAACGAGTCTGCCATGGCACATACGATTGCCTTTGCACTCACCTTGCTGCTAGTGACCAAACAATCCAGCGGCGATGTTGATTGAAAATCCCAGGATCGCCGTATTAAACAAAAAGCCGATCAATGACTGCGCCAGCACGATCTTGCGCAACTCAGGGGTGGCCACGCCCACATCCGAGGTCTGTACCGCCACGCCGATGGTGAACGAGAAATACAAAAAGTCCCAGTAATTGGGGGTCGTCAAACCCTCGGCAAAACGCAACGCCGGGTCCTTGCCGTCCCAGGTGTAATACAACCGGGCGTAGTGCACGCTGAAAATCACCCCGATCAACAGCCATGAGCCCATTACGGTCATTGCCGTGAAGCCGTAGTGCATCAGCTTGCGAGTAGTTTCCAGGTCCTTGCTGCCGGCCAGTTCCAAGGTGATGGTCGCCAGGCTGGCGAGTGCCGCGATGCACACGACAAACAATACCAACCCGGCATTTTCGTCTTCGATTTCGGCAATGCGTTTCACGTCCGGCGCTTTTGCGCGGGTGGCGAGCCAGATCATCAGCAGCAGGTAAGTCCAGACCCCGGCGTTCCAGCCGAAGAGGATTTTGCTGATGATCGAGTCGGACGGGGCCAGAATGCCCACCGCCACGCCCAGGGTGGCGGCGGCGGACAGGCGAGGGTGAGTGCGGGCGAGGAAGGGCATGGGCGCTCGAAGGGCTGGGGGTGTGCGATCACCTTAGCCCAGTGCGATCCGTTGGACCACATTCGCGCGGCCAGACACAAATCTTCGCAGGAGCGAGCATGCTCCGGGCGTCGTTCCGACGATGGGCGTCAACGATAACGCGGGCATCCTGAATGCCCGCGGCGCTCTCTGGTTTTTCGCGAGCGTGCTCGCTCCTACAATTGACCGTGTTGGACTGTAGGAGCGAGCATGCTCCGGGCGGCGTTCCGACGATGGACGTGAACGATGACGCGGGTTTCCTGAATGCCCGCGGCGCTCTCTGGTTTTTCGCGAGCATGCTCGCTCCTACAGGGGGGCGGCCAGGCACAAATCGCCGGAGCGTCGCTCCTGCATGGATGATGTTTGTTCATGTATTTTTGTGGCGCTTGCGCACCAGCTTCATTACCACCACAAAAAACACCGGCACAAACACCACCGCCAGGGTCGCGCTGATCATCCCGCCAATCACCCCGGTGCCAATGGCTTGCTGGCTCGCCGAGCTGGCGCCGGTGGCGATCGCCAATGGCACCACACCGAGGATGAACGCCAGGGAGGTCATGACAATCGGCCGCAAGCGCAGGCGCGCCGCTTGCAGGGTCGCATCGATCAGGTCGTGGCCCTGGTCATACAGGCTCTTGGCGAACTCGATGATCAGGATCGCGTTCTTCGCCGACAGGCCGATGATGGTGATCAGCCCGACCTTGAAGAACACATCGTTGGGCATCCCGCGCAGGGTCACGGCCAGTACCGCGCCGAGCACACCCAGCGGCACTACCAGCAGCACCGAAGTCGGGATCGACCAGCTCTCGTACAACGCCGCCAGGCACAGGAACACGATCAGCAATGACAACCCAAGCAGGATCGGCGCCTGGCTGCCGGACAAGCGTTCCTGCAGCGACAGACCGGTCCACTCCTGGCCCAGTCCCGCCGGGCCTTGCGCCACCAGGCGCTCGACCTCGGCCATGGCTTCGCCGGTGCTGTGGCCGGGTGTGGGCTCACCGGAAATGGCAATCGCCGGGTAACCGTTGTAGCGGGTCAGTTGCGCCGGGCCCAAGGTCCATTTGGCCTGGACGAACGCCGACAGCGGCACCATGTTGCCGTTGTTATTGCGCACATGCATTTTCAGCAGATCCGCCACCTGACTGCGCTGGTCGCCCTCAGCCTGCACGACCACGCGTTGCATCCGGCCCTGATTGGGGAAGTCGTTGATATAGGCCGAGCCGACGGCCGTGGACAGCACGTTGCCGATGTCGGCAAAGGACACGCCCAAGGCGTTGGCCTGCTTGCGGTCAACGATCAGATGCACCTGCGGCGCTTCGGCCAGGGCGCTTTCGCGCACGTTCATCAGGATCGGGCTTTTTTCGGCGGCCGCCAGCAATTCCGTGCGGGCCTGCATCAGCGCATCGTGACCGAGACCGCCGCGGTCCTGCAGGCGGAACTCGAAACCGCTGGACGTGCCCAGGCCATCTACCGGGGGCGGCAGCACGGCGAAAGACACCGCGTCCTTGATCTGGCTGAGGGCAATGTTGGCCCGGTCGGCAATAGAGCCAGCCGAATCGTCGCTGCCGCGCTCGGACCAGTCTTTCAAGGTGGTGAACGCCAGCGCCGCGTTCTGGCCGCTGCCGGAGAAGCTGAAGCCGAGGATCACCGTACTGTCGCCGACGCCCGGCTCAGTGGCGTTGTGCGCCTCGATCTGCTCGACCACCTGCACCGTACGGTTTTTGCTCGCGCCGGGCGGCAACTGAATGTCGGTGATGGTGTAGCCCTGGTCTTCCACCGGCAGGAACGAGGAGGGCAGGCGACTGAAGCAGATAACCAGTCCCGCCAACAGCACGCCATAGATCAACAGGTAGCGCCCGGTGCGTTTCAACGCATAGGCGACCCAGCCCTGATAGCGCTCGGTCAGTCGCTCGAAACGACGGTTGAACCAGCCGAAGAACCCGGTCCGTTCGTGGTGTTCACCTTTGGCGATCGGCTTGAGTAGCGTGGCGCACAGCGCTGGGGTCAAGGTCAGGGCGAGGAAGGCCGAGAACAGGATCGACGTGGCCATCGACAGGGAGAACTGCTGGTAGATCACCCCGACCGAGCCCGGCATGAACGCCATCGGAATGAACACCGCCACCAGCACCAGGGTGATGCCGATGATCGCCCCGGTGATCTGGGTCATGGCTTTGCGCGTCGCTTCCTTGGGCGACAGGCCCTCTGTGGCCATGATGCGTTCGACGTTCTCCACCACCACAATCGCGTCGTCGACCAGAATGCCGATGGCCAGCACCATGCCGAACATGGTCAGCACGTTGATCGAGAAACCCAGGGCGAGCATGGTCGCAAAAGTCCCCATCAACGCCACCGGCACCACCAGTGTCGGGATCAAGGTATAGCGGATGTTTTGCAGGAACAGGAACATCACCGCGAACACCAGCAGCATCGCCTCGCCGAGGGTGTAGACCACTTTGGTGATCGAGACTTTCACGAAGGGCGAGGTGTCGTACGGAATCTTGTACTCGACGTTCGCCGGGAAGTAGCGCGCCAGCTCATCCATCTTCGCCCGCACCAGGGTAGCGGTGTTCAGGGCGTTGGCGCCGGGTGCCAATTGCACGCCGACGGCGGTCGACGGTTTGCCATTGAGCCGAGTGGAAAACTGGTAGTCCTGGCTGCCGATCTCGACCCGTGCCACATCACCGATGCGCACTGTGGAGCCGTCAGGACTGGCTTTGAGCACGATGTCGGCGAACTCTTCGGGCGACGACAGCTGGCCCTTGACCAGCACGGTGGCGGTGATTTCCTGGGTGCTGCGGGTTGGCAAGTCGCCCATGCTGCCGGCCGCTACCTGGGCGTTTTGCGCCACGATGGCGGCATTGACGTCGGCCGGGGTCAGGTTGAAGCCGATCAGTTTTTGCGGGTCGATCCACACCCGCATGGCTCGTTCGGAACCGTACAACTGAGCCTTGCCGACGCCGTCCAGACGCTTGATCTCGTTCATCACGTTGCGCGCCAGGTAATCGCTGAGCGCCACGTCATCGAGCTTGCCGTCACTTGAGGTCAGGGTGATCAGCAACAGAAACCCGGACGAGACTTTCTCCACCTGCAAGCCTTGCTGGATGACCGCTTGCGGCAGGCGCGATTCCACGGCCTTGAGGCGGTTCTGCACATCCACCTGGGCCAGTTCCGGGTTGGTGCCCGGTTTAAAAGTGGCCTTGATGGTGGCGCTGCCGAGGCTGCTCTGGGATTCGAAATACAACAGATGATCGGCGCCGTTGAGCTCTTCCTCGATCAGGCTGACCACGCTCTCGTCCACCGTTTGCGCCGAGGCGCCCGGGTACACGGCATAGATTTCGATCTGCGGTGGCGCGACATCGGGGTATTGCGCCACCGGCAATTGTGGAATGGCCAATGCACCGGCCAGCAGGATGAACAGGGCCACCACCCAGGCGAACACCGGGCGGTCGATAAAGAACTGCGGCATAAACAAGCGTCCTGCTTACTGACCAGAAACCTGGGCGAGTGGAAGAGGGGTGTCGTCGATCTGCACTTTCTCGCCGGGGCGTGCGTGTTGCAGGCCTTCGATGACAATGCGGTCACCCGGCTTGAGGCCGCCGGTGACGATCCAGCGATTGTTCTGCACGGCGCCCAGTTCGACCGGCTGCTGGCCGACCCGTTGTTCGTCGTCCAGTAGCAGTACCTGGGCGACACCGGCGCTGTCACGCTGGATGGCCCGCTGCGGCACGCTGATGCCTTGCTGGTTGACCGCCTGCTCCAGGCGCACACGCACGAAACTGCCGGGCAGCAGGTCGAGATCCGGGTTGGGGAACTCGCTGCGCAGGATGATCTGGCCGGTGCCCGGGTCGACACTGATATCGCTGAACAGCAACTTGCCCGGCAGCGGATAGAGGCTGCCGTCGTCCTGGATCAACGTGGCCTTGAGCTGAGCCTGGCCAACCTGCTGCAACTGGCCGGAACGGAACGCGCGGCGCAGTTCGTTGAGCTCGCGGGTTGATTGGGTCAGGTCGGCGTGAATGGGATTGAGTTGCTGGATCAGCGCCAGCGGCGTGCTTTCGTTCTGACCTACCAGCGCGCCTTCGGTGACCAGGGCGCGACCGATGCGCCCGGAAATCGGTGCGGTGACGGTGGCGTAGCCCAGGTTGAGCTTTGCCCGCTCCACGGCGGCTTTGCTGGCGGCGACGTCGGCGGCGGTTTGGCGCACGGTGGCCCGGGCGTTGTCGTAATCCTGGCCGCTGATGGCTTTGTCATCGATCAACTGGGCATAGCGTTGTTCCTGCAAGCTGGCCTGATAGGCATTAGCCTCGGCTTTGCGCAGCACCGCTTCGGCGCTTTGCAAATCTGCTTTGAATGGCGCCGGGTCGATACGGAACAGCACATCACCTTGTTTCACGTCACTGCCTTCGCGGAAGGCCCGCTGCAAGACCACGCCGGCCACCCGTGCGCGCACTTCGGCAATGCGCGGCGCGGCTATCCGCCCGCTCAGTTCGGTGCTGATGGTCAATGGCCGGGCTTCGATGGTTTCGATGCGCACGGTGGCCAGTGGCGCCTGTTCTTCGGCGTTCGAGGACTTGTCACACGCGGCCAGCGGCAACACCAGTGCAATCAGACCGAGCCTGGCAAGCAGATTTTTCGACATTTCATACCCCAATAAAGACCCCAGCATGCTACCGGGCGTCGGCGAGAGTAGCGGTGAAGCATTGTTGGTGCTGTGTGAAATTGTGTAAGGGTTTTACTCAGGTGTGGGCGGGGGCGTATATCCTGCACTTCTTGAATTCAATTGTGACTGTGAGGCCGCCTTCGCGGGCAAGCCCGCTCCCACAGTGGATATGTGGCGTTCACACAATCCCTGTGGGAGCGGGCTTGCCCGCGAAGGGGCCGGTACAGGCACCACCGCACCTTTTGGAACACCCCATGCCCAACATCCTCCTGGTCGAAGACGACGCCGCCCTCGCCGAACTGATTGCCAGCTACCTGGAACGCAACGGTTACTCCGTCAGCGTGATCGGCCGTGGCGACCCTGTGCGCGAACGTGCCCGACTCACCCCGCCGGACCTGGTGATCCTCGATCTGATGCTGCCCGGCCTCGACGGCCTGCAAGTCTGCCGCCTGCTGCGCGCCGACTCGGCGACGCTGCCGATCCTGATGCTCACCGCCCGGGATGACAGTCACGATCAAGTGCTGGGCCTGGAAATGGGCGCCGACGACTACGTCACCAAACCCTGCGAGCCGCGGGTATTGCTGGCCCGGGTGCGGACCCTGTTGCGCCGCAGCAGCCTCAGCGAACCGCAGACCGTCAACGACCGTCTCCTGATCGGCAACCTGTGTATCGACCTGTCCGAGCGTACCGTGACCTGGCGTGAGCAACTGGTGGAACTGTCCAGCGGTGAATACAACCTGTTGGTGGTACTGGCCCGGCATGCCGGCGAAGTGCTGAGCCGTGACCAGATTCTGCAACGCCTGCGCGGCATCGAATTCAATGGCACCGACCGTTCGGTGGACGTAGCGATCTCCAAGCTGCGACGCAAATTCGACGACCACGCCGGCGAAGCCCGCAAGATCAAGACCGTGTGGGGCCGGGGCTACCTGTTCAGCCGATCCGAGTGGGAATGTTGAGCTGATGTACAGAATCCTCTTTCGCCTGTACCTGGTAACGATCGTCTCGTTCAGCGCCGCGATTTACCTGGTACCGGACATTGTGGTCAGGGTGTTCCAGGAGCGCTTTGTCACCTACAACCTCGATTATTCCCGGGGTTTGCAAACCCTGATCGTCAAACAGTTTCACGGGGTTCCCGCAGAACAATGGCCAGCCCTGGCAGCGCAAATGGACGCGGAATTCCAGCCGCTGCACATCGTGCTCAGCCGCAATGACGACGCCGGTTTGACAGCCGACGAGCGCCAACGCCTGCAGCGCGGCGAGAACGTCGTACGTGTCGGCGACTGGGGCTGGCGCACCCTGGCGGTGGCGCCGCTCAACGACACCACCGTGGTGCAAATGGTGGTGCCGCCAGACCCGATGGACGTCAACCTGTTGTACTGGAGCATCAACGTGCTGATTGGCGCGACCATGCTCGCCTGCCTGTTGCTGTGGTTGCGTCCGCACTGGCGCGACCTGGAACGACTCAAAAGCACCGCCGAGCGCTTCGGCAAGGGCCACTTGAGCGAGCGCACGCAGATCTCTCCAAACTCCAGTATTGGTAGCCTGGCTGCGGTTTTCGATACTATGGCCGGCGACATCGAAAACCTGCTCAACCAGCAGCGCGACCTGCTCAATGCGGTGTCCCACGAATTGCGCACGCCCTTGACCCGACTGGACTTCGGTCTGGCGCTGGCGCTGTCCGACGATCTGCCGGCCGCCAGCCGCAAGCGCCTGCAAGGCCTGGTCGCGCACATCCGCGAACTCGACGAGTTGGTGCTGGAGTTGTTGTCCTACAGCCGCCTGCAGAATCCGGTGCGCCTGCCCGAGCAGGTTGAGGTGTCGCTGGACGAATTCATCGACAGCATCCTGGGCAGCGTCGACGAAGAACTGCAATCGCCGCAAATCGTCATCGACGTGTTGCTACACGGCCAGCTGGAGCGCTTCACCCTCGACCCGCGCCTGACCGCCCGGGCCCTGCAGAACCTGCTGCGCAATGCCATGCGCTACTGCGAGAAGCGCATTCAGATCGGCGTACAGGTCAATGCCGAGGGCTGCGAGATCTGGGTCGACGACGACGGCATCGGTATTCCCGACGACGAACGCGAACGGATTTTCGAGCCGTTCTATCGGCTTGATCGCAGTAGGGATCGGGCCACTGGCGGGTTTGGTCTGGGGTTGGCGATCAGTCGCCGGGCGCTGGAAACCCAGGGCGGAACGCTGACGGTGGAAGCCTCGCCCTTGGGGGGGGCGAGGTTTCGGTTGTGGTTGCCGATGCCGGGGTGAGTGTGGGTCTACTTCTTACGAATTCTTACGAAACGGGATTGTTCCTCGAATATCCTCACGTGCTGCCACGACGGTGTTGTAGCCTGGTAGGCTGGAAAGAGTATTTGTTGAGTTTGGTGCTGGTGCTGGTGCTGGAGGGGCGGATGGCGTGAAGTTGCCTGCAGATGTTTGTGCTTTGCTGAGGAAAGGGCTTGTAGGTGGTGTAGATGTAGGTGTTGCTTTGCTGAGTAGAGGGCTTGCAGGTGGTGTATGTGTAGGTGTAGGTGTAGGTGTAGGTGTAGGTGTAGATCGACTGGTGACAGGAGGGCTTACAGGGACTGGTGCATTGCTGGCACCTGTACGAGTACCCATCGGTTGCATCGGGATGGAGTTGCGACGCCTCGATGGATTAAGGAGCAGCCCAACTCGGTTTCCCATTGACGCCGAAAGGGCTGCTGCGCCAGCTGCGAATGACATAGCTGAAGCCAAATGGAGCCCGGCAGACGGGTACATATTGTTCATGGTAGACGGGTGCTCATCTTTAATGAGTAAGGCAGCTAAGCTAGTAGCTGAACCCACGACGAAAAAAGACAAAGAAAGAGCTGTCAACACCGAAATGTGACCAGTCGGATCGCTTCGATTTACCGGATCCCCCCCGCAGTACGCATACGAATTTAATCCACCTTGTCCAAACGGACTCCAACTGTCCTGACTGTTGAAGCGCTTCAACACCGCGTTGTACTGCCGATAACCTTGACCCAACGGATAGTGACCGGTCACCGGGTCTGGTCGCTCACCATTGAAAGCGAGCAGGCTGCGTAATCCTTTTTCCGCGGGGTGATGGCCGTAGGCGGCATAGGCAACAGGATGGGATTGAGCGGTATCCAGCGCATTGATTACCGAACGTTGCGGGTCGGTGGCCAGCAGGGTGGTGTCGATACTGGCACCCTCACGTTTCACCTGGGCCAGCAGATGGTCGTCGTGCTGGATGATGCTGTGCTGCACGTCGCCTTGAATTTCACTGGCCAGACGGTTGTTGCAGTAGAAGCGCCGGATGGCGGATTGCGCGGCAGGCGTGCTGTCGACCAGACGGTCCAGCGCATCATACCGGTGGTGACACAATAGGGAATGCTGAGTAGAGGGAGGCATTGTTCGAGCTCCAGGCAGATTTTCAGATAGCCACTGCAAGCGTCCTCCAATTTCTTGATATTGCCCACTATCAGAACTGCTAGGGCCGCGTGGCAACGGGGGTAGGTCCACGCCGTCTGTGAATAGATGACCGGGGCCGTGAGATATGGGGCGACGACGGCATCGGCATTCCGGATGACGAACGTGAGCGGATTTTCGAGCCGTTCCATCGCCTCGATCGTAGTCGGGATCGGGCCTCTGGCGGGTTTGGTCTAGGGTTGGCGATCAGTTGCCGGGCGCTGGAAACCCAGGGTAGAACCCTGACGGTAGAAGCCTCGCCCCTGGGCGAGGTTTCGGTTGTGGTTGCCGATGCCGGGGTGAGTGTGGGTCTACTTCTTACGAAGCGGGTTTGGTCGTCGAATATCCTTATTTGCTCTCATGGCGGTATCGTAACCTGGTAGGCTGGAAAGAGTATTTGTTGAGTTTGGTGCTGGAGGGGCTGATGGCGTGAAGTTGTCCGCAGATGTTTGTGCTCTGCTGGGTAGAGAGCTTGTAGGTGCTGTAGGTGTAGTTGTAACTGCTGTAGGTGTAGGTGTAGGTGTAGGTGTAGGTGTAGGTGTAACTGCTGTAGGTGTAGTTGTAGCTGTAGCTGTAGAACGACTGGTGCTTACAGGGACTGGTGCACTGCTGGCACCTGTACGATTTGCAGATCGCCCACCCATCGGTTGCAAGGGGATGGAGTTGCGACGAATCGGTCGAGGGACCCTCCCAAAATGCCTTCCCAGCGATCCTGCACCAAGTATTGTACCCACCGTGAGATACATAGCTGCTACGGCGGTGAAGGTTTTTGAACCGAACTCATCGTCAATGAAATAGGCAGCTACTCCATGAACTGCACTGCTGACGAACATAAGCATCGACAAGCGAGACAATAACGTCATATGTCCTGTCGGATCGCTTCGATTCACAGGATTCCCCTTGCAGTACGCATACGCATTCAACCCACCCTCCCCAAACGGACTCCAGCTGTCCGGGCTGTTGAAGCGCTTCAACACCGGGTTGTACTGGCGATATCCTTGACCCAGCGGATAATGACCGGTCACCGGGTCTGGTCGCTCACCATTGAAAGCGAGCAGGCTGCGTAATCCTTTTTCCGCGGGGTGATGGCCGTAGGCGGCATAGGCAACAGGGTGGGATTGAGCGGTATCCAGCGCATTGATTACCGAACGTTGCGGGTCGGTGGCCAGCAGGGTGGTGTCGGTGCTGGTACCCTCACGCTGCGCTTGGGCCAGCAGATGGTCGTCGTGCTGGATGATGCTGCGCTGCACGGCACCTTGAATTTCACTGGCCAGGCGGCTGTTGCAGTAGAAGCGCCGGATAGCGGATTGCGCGGCAGTTGTGCTGTCGACCAGACGGTCCAGCGCATCATACCGGTGGTGACACAATAGGGAATGCTGAGTAGAGGGAGGCATTGCTAGAGCTCCAAGTGGATTTTCGGATAACCGATTTCAAGCGTCCTCCCTTTTCTTGATCTTGCCCACTATCAGAACTGCTAGGGTCCGCGCGGAAACAGGCGTACGTCCACGCTTGAGGCATGGTTGTCTGACCGTTGGGCAAACACTCGCTCATTTGTCTCACTACCGGAAAACCAACTCGGCAAGACGGCGACCGTCGAAAAATGTCCGTTGCATCTGTCAGGTCTGACAGTAGCCAGGAGCAAAGATTGAGCGTTTCATTAGCGCTGGCCTTCACTGGCTTCAGGGCTGTCAGAATGTGACGGCAATGCAGGAGCATGGACATGGATGCGCCCCTTACAAAAACAACCGGGCTGGGCACCATCGACGCGATCAGACCCGTCAGGGTCGAGGCAACGTCGACTCTCTACGCCATGGTCATCCCCGATGACGGTGGTGGTTCGCGGCTGGCGATCCGCATCGGGCCCAAGACGATGGCCAAAGGCAGTGAAGCTTTTGTGGTTGGCGACAAGGTGAGATTTACCTTGCTGGCAGGTGAGTTTCCCAAGGCCCGGGACCTGATGAAACTTCAAGATTAAAGTGGGGAGCGTTGTCAGGCGCTGAGGCGGCTGCGCAACAGTTGCGCCATTTCCGTCAGATCCGACGTCGGGTTACGTCCAATCAACATCCAGGCATGTTCCATATCGGCCCAATACACGATATTGAGCCCGCGTCGCTGCTCTTCGGTGGGGGGCCGTCTGCCGCTGTTAGAGCGGATGATGCACAACGCCATGGGGCCATGGACCGGGTCCAGATAAGTGATCTGGGCAATGGGTACGCCGTCGTATTCAAGAATTTGCGCGCGCTTGAATTCGGCGCCTGGCAGAAGCAGTTTGGCCGGCGCGAGATTGAGGCCCAGGCGTGCATCGAGGATTCTCAGTTGTGCGTGCCGGGCGGTTTCGTCGAGAGGTAGATGGGCCAGGGTCTGCGGCACGTAAAGTGCCATGTAGTCGGCCACCAGGTCTCGCCAGTTGTCTTTCTCTCGGGTCAGTTGCCACCCCAGGAACAAGCGATCGGCCAGCACACCACTGAGCACCAGCCCTGCGGCTGCGGCGAGGAACCAGCGGCGGCTGTGCGCGGGACGGGCAGGGGACGGCAAGGTGTCGAGCATCGCTTGCAGGCGTGCCACCGGGGCCTGACGCGCCAGTTCATCGTAGGCGTCCTTGAACGGCAGGCTACTGCGATCGAGCCATTGCAGGCGCAAGCTCAACATCGGGTCGGCGGCGATGGCCGAGTCAATGCGCTCGCGCTGTTCGGTGTCGAGCTGGTTGTCCAGGTAGGCCACCAGTTGCTCGTCCGAGGGTGTCGCGTTCATCGACGTTCTCCGTTGGTGGGGTTGCGCACCGCGTGTAGCGGCGGATATTCGGCCAGCTTCGTCCGGGCGGCGGCCAGGCGACTCATGACCGTGCCAATCGGCACTTGCAGCACTTCGGCGACTTCGCGGTAGGACAGGCCTTCGACGTAGGCCAGGAATACCGTTTCGCGCTGGGCTTCGGGCAGCGCATCGACGCGGCGGATCACCTGCGCGGCGAGCACATGGGTTTGCGCCGCGTATTCGCCATCGAACGACAATGCCTCATCAGCGTCGACCGTGCCCTGGCCAAGTCGCATCCGCCGGGCGCGGACTTCATTGAGCCAGATCGAATGCAGAATGCTCAGCAGCCAGCGGTCCATGCGCGTGCCCGACACGAACTGCCCGGCCCGTTCCAGTGCGCGCACGCAGGTCGCCTGCACCAGGTCATCGGCAACATGCCGTTGCCGGGACAGCAGCAGGCCGTAGCGCCACAAACGCGCCAGGTGCTGATTGAGTGCTGCTCGTATGGCCTGATCGCTGGCGATGTAGACCTCCGTCCGCTCGGGGAGTCAGGTTTTCGATGAATCGTTGATGGCTTCGGCCAGGTCCTGGTATTCCTCGCAACGGGTATCGCCGCAGATGGCTTTGATCTGCTGCAACTGTTCCTGCGCCAGGTCCAGGCGGCCTTTGATGACATAAGCCTCACCGAGGTATTCGCGCACTTGCGCGTACTGCGGGTCGAGCTTGACCGATTGCAGGTAGTAGCCGATGCCCTCGTCGGTACGCCCCAGTTTACGCGTAGCGTAGCCGCGATAGTTGAGGGCTTTGGCAGTGTTCGGGTTCTTCAGGGTGTCGAGCAGGGCCAGGGCTTCTTCGTAGCGACCGTCTTTGGCCAGTTGCCAGGCATAGTGGGTGCGGTCTTCATCCGGCACCAGGCTGCTGGTTTGCCTGACGCATTTCTGTGCCCGGGAGTCGAAGACCTGGCCTTTGGGGCAGTTTGGGCTGGCCGGTGCCTCGTCGTCTTCACCGCCACCACCATTGGCCAGCGCCAGGGAACCGCACAAGGCGACGGCCAGGAACAGCGGGGTAGCCAATGCAGCGAAACGGATGTTCATGGGCAAAGCTCCACAGGTGAATACGTTTCAGATCGGGTCGCGCCCCGGCAACATGCAGCGCAAGATTGAGACATCAAGCAGGCTGTAAAAGTGAAAGACCCTGGCCCTGCGTAGATTTTCATCGGTCATGAAAGATGAACACCGCACAATGGATAATTATTCATTCGTTCTGGTGTTGTTTTAAGGAAAGTACACATCGCAGCGTTACACCTTTATCAGCGTTCAGCAGCGTCATTGCCGGTGATGCCCTCTTCGCGAGCAAGCCCGCTCCCACATGGGATCTTCAGTAGCCACAGATTTTGTGTCTTGCGTAAATCCCCTGTGGGGGCAGGCTTGCTCGTGAAGGGGCCGGGAGTCGCTGCAAAGCTGTTGAATGTGCCGGGTAATCAACCCAACAAGCGCACCGGCGAGCCCGCCGCCCAGGCCTGGATATCCTCGATCATCTGCGAGAAGAACAACTGATAGTTCTGCTGGCTGACATAGCCGATATGCGGCGTGGCCAGCACGTTGTCCAGGGTGCGGAACGGGTGATTCGCGGGCAAGGGCTCATGCTCGAAGACATCCAGCGCCGCGCCGGCCAGCCGCTGTTTTTGCAGGGCCTTGATCAGCGCCGCCTCATCGACAATCGGCCCGCGAGCGGTGTTCACCAGCAGCGCCGTGGGTTTCATCCAGCCCAGGGCCTGAGCATCGACCAGACCCCGGCTGCGCTCGCTGAGTACCAGATGCACCGACAGTACGTCGGCCTGTTCGAACAGTTCCTGCTTGCTGACGCAGGTTACGCCGACCTGCGCCGCGCGTTCTGCCGTGAGGTTTTCGCTCCAGGCGATCACCCGCATGCCGAACACCTGACCGAATTGCGCAACACGTTGGCCAATACTGCCAAGACCGAGTATCGCCAGGGTCTTGCCGTGCAGGTCGCCACCCAGTCCTTGCTGCCAGCGGCCGGCGCGCAAGGCATTGGCTTCGACCACCAGATTGCGAGTCGCCGCCATGATCAGGGCCCAGGTCAATTCCGGCGCGGCATGTTTGTAGCTGTCGCTGCCACTGACCTCAATACCCAGTGCAGCAGCAGCCTTGAGGTCGAGGGCGGCGTTGCGCATGCCGCCGGTCACCAGCAACTTGAGCTTGGGCAGACGTCGCAACAGGTCTTCATCGAAACGGGTGCGCTCACGCATCACGCAGATCACTTCAAACTCCCCGAGGCGCCGGGCCAGGCTTTCGTTGTCGACAGGGTAGTCGTGGAGAAAACTCACCTGGCCGATGGCGTCCAGCACTGACCAGTCCACCACTCCCCGGGCCACATCCTGCCAATCATCCAGCACGGCAATCTGCACAGTCATTCGCGTTACCTCACTCCGGCACGGGGTTGGTTTTGCTCAGCCAGGCCAGCAAGGCCTGATGGAACTGCTCCGGCTCTTCCATCTGCGGCGCATGGCCCATGCCGGGGAACTCGACCAGGGTCGACTGCGGAATCAGTTTGGCCACTTGTTTGCCGAGCACGTCGTAATGCCCCAGCTTCGCCTTGACCTCGGGTGAGGCAATGTCGCTGCCGATGGCGGTGGTGTCAGAGGTGCCGATCAACAACAGGGTCGGCATTTTCAGGTTGGGGAATTCGTAGTACACCGGTTGAGTGAAAATCATGTCGTAGATCAACGCCGAATTCCACGCCACTTGCGTATGCCCCGGGCCTTTGTTCAGGCCGGCGAGCATGTCCACCCAGCGATCGAATTCCGGCTTCCAGCGGCCACCATAATAGGTGTTGCGTTCATAGGTGCGGATGCCGTCGGCGCTGAGCTTGAGTTCGCGCTCGTACCATTGATCCACGGTGCGGTAGGGCACACCGAGGGCTTTCCAGTCTTCGAGGCCAATGGGGTTGACCAGGGCCAGTTGCTCGACCTGTTCGGGAAACAGCAGAGCATAGCGGGTGGCGAGCATGCCACCGGTGGAATGCCCCAACAGGGTTGCTTTCTGGATGCCCAGGGCCTTGAGCAATTGCTGGGTGTTGTTCGCCAGTTGCTGGAAGCTGTATTGGTAGTGCTGCGGTTTGCTGGAGGTGCAGAAGCCGATCTGGTCCGGGGCGATGACCCGGTAGCCGGCATCGCTCAGGGCTTTGATCGAACTGTCCCAGGTGGCGCCGCAGAAATTCTTGCCGTGCATCAATACCACGCTGCGACCATTGGCCTTGCCGTGGGCCGCGACGTCCATGTAGCCCATCTGCAAAGACTGGCCCTGGGATTCAAGGGCGAAATGCTTGAGCGTGTAGGGGTACTCGAAACCTTGCAGTTCGGGGCCATATTCCGGCCCTTCGGCATGGGCGACGACGGGTAACGCAGCGCTCAGAAAGAGCCCGGGCAACCAGCGGGAAAAGAAAAGCGACATGGGTGAACTCCATAGAACGTCCGCCGATTCTGGATCGGCACGATTAGGGCGACATTAATCACAGGCAATCGCCAACCCTATTGGTTCAACCCATCCAGCCCAGCGTTGCCAGGGCCAGTACCCCATAGCGGGCGCCTTTGGCTATTGTCACGATCAACAGAAAACGCCCCAACGGCTCGCGCATCACCCCGGCCACCAGGGTCAGCGGGTCGCCGATGATCGGCAGCCAGCTCAGCAGCAACGACCAGTGGCCGTAGCGCTGATAATGAGTCCGCGCCTTTTCCAGATGTGCCGGGCTGACCGGGAACCAGCGGCGCTCGCGAAACCGTTCGATGCCGCGCCCCAGCCACCAGTTAAGCAGCGAACCCATGACGTTGCCCAATGTCGCCACGCTCAGCAATGCCCAGAGCCAGTAGTGATCGCTGAGCAACAACCCCACCAGCAGTGCTTCGGACTGCAACGGCAACAGCGTCGCCGCACCGAACGCGGCGAAGAACAGCCCGATGTATGCCCCCGACATCAATGGGCGGGGTAGTCCGCTACCACCGTGTCAGTGCCGTCCTTTTTCAGGCCGATAACCTGATAGGCATCGCTTTTGCCGTCCATTTCCATGCCGGGCGACCCCATGGGCATGCCGGGAGCGGCGACACCCAGCAGATCATCGCGCTTGCTCAATGCCTTGACCTGATCGGCCGGCACATGACCCTCGACGAACTTGCCGTTGATCAATGCGGTGTGGCAGGACGACAGACGCGGCGGCACACCGTGCTGTTGCTTGAATTCGCTCATGTTGGTTTCGACGTGGTCCTGGACCTTGAAGCCATTGTCTTGCAGGTGGGTGATCCACTTTTTGCAGCAGCCACAATTGGCGTCGCGGTGCACTTCGATCGGAATCAGGTCGGCGGCCTGGGCCAGGGAGGAGATGAACAGGGCGCTCAGGGCGATCAGACGCAGGTGGGTTCGCATGGGAAGTGTCTCGTTGTGGCGGGCAAAAAAATGCATTCTGACCCGTTTTTCCAGTCAGGCATCGCAGGATTGTTTCGAATTGATACAAAGGCAGCGGCATTGATTATCGTAGATCAACGCTGTCAGCTGGATGAGGGAAAGATTACAAATCTGACAGCGGGGCTCTGACAGATTATCGATGCGGTAAAGCCAAAACGTGCCATCGGCTGTAACATGAGCGCCTTTCGCAGAACCCGGTGTGGGGCAACGGCAGACGCCGGGGCTGTTGTGGCGAGGGGGCTTGCCTGTGGCGAGGGGGCTTGCCCCCGTTGGACTGCGCAGCAGTCCCATTTTTTTGGGGGCCGCTTCGCAGCCCAGCGGGGGCAAGCCCCCTCGCCACAAAAGCCCCTTTATCCACACAAACCCCTAATCCACACCATCCACTTAGCTGCTCAGGCCCTTAGCCAAATCAATGGCATGCCTTTAACACAGACCCGAACCATTTTTCAGCTTTTCAGGAACCCGCAATGACTCAGTCGCAACGTTTGAAATACTCGATTCTGATCTCCCTGGTGGTACTGGCGATCATGTTTGGCCTTTCCTGGTTGCAGAACACCGGCGTCATCAGCGAGAAACTGTTCCAGTACATCGCCATCGGCGTGGCGGTTATCGTGGTGGTCATCAATGGCATGATGCGCCGCAAGGTCAAGCCCTGAGCAGGGCCGGGCCTGATCAGTCCCGGTGCAGAATGGCGGCAGCCTGTGGATGCAGGCTGTAGCTCTTGTCCGGATTGAGGACAATCACACCCTCACTGCACAGGCGCTTGAGCACTTCACGCACGCTTAAAAAGGACAGGGGAATATCCAGGTCCAGCAAGTGGCTGTGAACACCGCGCACGCCCAGGCTGCGCTCGCTTTCGGCGGCGCTGAGCAGGGCATCGATGACCTTCAGGCGAATCAGACTGGTGCGCAGGCCAAAGCTCTTGAGCAGGCTTCGGATCCGCTCGTTGCCGTGGCGCTCGATACGCGGCTCGTATACGCCGACTTCCATGGAAGTACCCTTTGGCGCGTTGCTACCGTCCGTTGGCAGTTGCGAGTTGTACATTGCAAAACTCCTTTTTGAGAGCCAGGTCGGAAAAACGGGCGCTTGAATAGCTCTTGAATAAGTAGACGTATGAACGGCACCAATCATGAAGGCTCAAATGTAGAAATTTTGTAATCATTGCGTGATCAGTCTGTAAGCCGCTGCGCAAATGCGACTTTCAAACTGAGTTTTAGTCGTTGATTTCGTTCCTGAAGGGAAGCTCAGCGCGCAGTGTCGGTCGCCTTTTCGCAGACTTTTGCGGCATCGAGTTGATCACCAGATTGCCGTCCTGGTTGCGTGTCAGGTAGATCGGCAGCTCCCTGGGCAAGGACTTCACCAGGCCATCGATCTCTTTGATGTTGTAGATGCTTCCGATATGAATCGATCCGCGGCTTATGTCCGCGCCAGCAAGAGTTTATCCAGATAGCGATTGATGGGCTCATCCTGATTCCCGGCATTCGAACCGTGACGGAAGTTGTCGAGAACATCCGTCACGGCAATCGCCCATCTACTCAGGCATCTATTCAGATTCAGGGCGTACTGACGTGCAACTGGCGTCCCAACTGGGTGATCAACCAGGTGACGCTGTCGGCGTTACCGAGCTGCACGGCCATCCGAATCAGGGGCTCGGCTGCGAAACGTGTGCGTGCTTCGCTCAGACTCGGTTTGCCGGTCAGTTTCAGAACCCGTTCCTTGGCTTCGTCGGTGTCCTCATAAGTGGTACTTCCCAAGTCCTCCCATTGGCCCAGGTCGGCGTTGTAGACCGCGAACAGTTCATTGAGGGGAGTGTGGCTCGACAGCGCTTTGCGTTGCAGATCGGACAGTGCCTTCTTTAAGTTTTTGGCCCGTTGTGGGGACGTTTCGATCAAGTCGTGAAAAGGCCTGCCAGAGTCGAGGTAAGCAATATCCGCGGTTTGGCAGGCAATGTGGGAAAGCTCATGGATAAGGGTGGCCGCCCGGGAGTGAGCCCTGATGGGAAAGGCGGCGTCCGTCATGTAGTTGCGGTAGTAGTCGAAGTTTGGGTGAAAGAATCGTTCCGTCAGATAGATGATCCGCTGCGGGTCCTTAGGCACGACAAATGCGTAGGTGTGATCTTCATCCGCGAGGACGCGGCCGACGGCAAATCGTTTCGACTTCGGCTTTCTGAGCGAGGGGTCGAGCAGGGCGGCAAACACATCACCGACGACTTTTTCCAGCGCGGTCACATGCGCAGGCAGCACGGCCGGTACATCAAGAAAGTCCATGATGAGCCGGTGAACCGGTGTCACCGTGTTCCCGGAAGTATTGAGCAATTGCAGATTGCGAAAGGCATTCCACGCATAGCTGGTCGCCAGGTCGAGGCCTTCATCGATCAAGCGCGCCTTGACTGGAAACAACCGGCGAATTTGCGGCATACCCTTGGCCTGGATGTTCATGCCCTCCCAGGCGGAGTAGGCTGAACTCCAACGGTTGATGATGCCCAGGCTTGGGATTTTTTCCAGGTCGAGGACCCATTGCTTCGATACATTCTGGCGCACGTAGGGCCCCAGGGGTTTCTTGCCGGCTATCCGCCAGCGCTCACCGTTTTTCTCCAGTGAATACACTTTGCCTTCAACGGGGGCATAGTTCTTTTTGTCGGTTGAATCGGTGTAAAGCCCGAGGCTCGTGTCCAGCATCAGGGAACCGAGATCAACCCCGGTGGATTCAAAACGCTGCAACTGCGTGCGTCCTGGCGCGGTGACGGCGATGTCCTTGTAGTTGAATCGCTTCTCTGGCGTTTTTATCTTGTCCTTTGCATCTTCTGCCTTTGTCTCTGTGTCGTCTTGCGCATTAGGCTCGCTCACCGCCGACGCCGGGGTTTGTTGTGCCTCCAGCGATTGGCGCAAGCTGGCGAGCTGCCCGACTCCGCTGATGAACTCCCTGATTGCGGCGCTCCACCGGTGGGTCTGCAAGTCTTCGGCGGACTGTTTGAACTCACGGAAACTCTGCCATACGGTGATCGGGTAGCGCAGTTTGCCGGTGAAAAACGATGTGGCCAGGTCGAGATCCTCGCCCAGCACCTGTTTGACGGTTTCCCATTGCTCCCGGGAATTGTTTTCGGACTGCAAGCCAAGGAACCGACTGATCAACCCGAGGTTGTCCTTGAGCAACCGCTGGAACAGGTTCGCCTTGACGGGAGTCGACGCCAGGCTGATGCCACCGGTTTGACCGGAGGTGGCGGCCAGCTTTTCCTTGCACAGTTCGCGCACCTGCGCCGGCACGCTGTTGAGCACCCAGTCGCGCAGTGCGCCATGGGTTTTCAGTTCGGTAATCAGTGCAGCTTCATTTTCGTACTCCCGGAGACTGTGCCTGGCGCTATAAGGCGCGAGCAGCACCTGTGGACCGGTCGCCTCGTCTTTGTCGCCGACCAGATAGACGCCTGGCACCGAAACCGTCTGCTGCTCCTTGATGCCTTTGAGCTCCAGCGGCCGAATTATCGCACTCGCCCCCTCGACGGTCGCTCGGGCAATGGCATCGGGCATGTCCATGACCTGCTTGATCAGGTCGAAACCGGTTTCACTCAGGCGTTCCTGGAGCTTTTCTGTGTGAGCGAAGTGCATCAGTTGCCATGGAAGTTGCGCGGCAAAGCGATTGCGTCGTTCGGTTGCGTCTGCGTTTGTCGTGGCAAACGCTGTGTCGAGGATGGCCTGCTGGTGCTGACCGAGCTTTAGATTGCGGATCAGGGTCTTGATGTAGTTTGCGTCCATCGCCTCAGGGATCTTTTTGCCCTCATCCAGCGAGACGAGGGTGAAGCGCGCGGCGTCCAGTTCCTGGAGATGGTCCAGGGCAAAGTTCGTGAGGGTTTGCGCCTTTGCTGTCGAGGCCCCGCGTGCGCTGATCTGCAGTTCGATTTTGTCCGGGTCGAGGTCGAAGGTGTCAGCCTTGAGTTGTTTGTGCAGTTCATGATGCGCTGTGCGAGCCAGCGAGCGAACACCGCTGAGGTAGTCCTGGTCTTTGTCGACGTTACGCAGGTATTGCTCCAGCAACTCGGCATGCAGGATCTGGTCTTGAATCGACGCCTTGGCCAGCCAGGGCGGAGTGTTTTGCTGGGTGATCAGCGATTGGGCGATGTCTGTCGCGCGGCGCAGTCCGGTCTGGGGTTCGCGCAGCGCCACCAGTTTCAGCAAATCGGTGCGGGTTGCGACCGCTGATCGGGTATCGGTGGCCAGTGCCTTGGTGACGCTGACCCGGTCCAGTTGCACAAAGGGCTTTTGCACATGCTCGAAAAGATGGTCGACCACCCGTTGCAGGGGGGCCAGGGTGAAGGACCGACCCGGCAATCGCTCGCTGCGGCCGAGGTTTTCCAATAGTGTGAGGCGCTTATCGTGATCCTTCAGGCGTCCTTCGAGTTCGGCCAGCAAAGGAGCCAGGGAAGGGAAGGCTTCGAACCCCAAAGCCGGCGTCCACAGGATGGCTTTGCCCGAATGCTCCCGGTCCAGTCCGCCACGTTCGGTCAGCACGAAACAGCTGGCCAGTGGCAACGGCTCATCGGAGTTGCCGGTTTGCAGCGCCAGGGAAAAGGCATCAGGCAGAAAACCGTTGAGGGCAGCGCGCTGCAGTTTCTGCGGTGTCTGCAGCACAGTGCGGATGATTGCCTGCTCCGGCGCACTCAATGTACGCGCCACGGTTCGCAATTGCAGTTCGCTTTTCAACGCTGTGGCAAACAGATTGGCAAAGTCCGCTTGTAACGTTTTCAAGGATGAGTCGACATTTGCCGCTGCCTCGTCGACAGAGCTTGCAGTCGTGGCGACGGGGGGATGGCTTTCAAGGCGTGTTTCAAGGGCTTGCTCGAGCGTTGCAAGCGTGGCCAATTGCTGTTTCGCTGACTCTGCCCGCACGGTGGCCGGTTGCGCGGTCCAGCGCAGATCGGTTTGCGTGCTCCAGCGCCCGCCAGCGTCGGTGCTCAGCAATCGCTGATCGATCATTGCGCGCACATCCAGAGCCTTGTCGATCAACGCATGCGGGTCAAGTGTGCCTTCGCTTTCGCGGTAGCGGTTCAAGGCGTAGGTGAGGTTGCTCAGTTGCCTGTCGAGAATGCCCGTCATCAACCGTTCGAATACCGGGGTGGTGACAGGTTCTCCGATAATCATGCGGTCGTCTAAAGGTGTGAGTTCGATAAAGGTATTGCGCTCCTGAAGTGAGAGGAAGTTGAGCAGGTTGTCTTCATGGCCATCACTTATCATCATTTGCAACACGGTTTTTCGAACGCTGGACAGGTCGCTCGTGACTTCGATGCCTCTGCCTGGGCTGTACAGATAACCGAGGGAGTCGGCTTTGCCGATCATCAAGGTGCAGGCCAACTCCACGTAATGTTTAAAGGGCGCGGTGACCCGTACCTTCTCAACACGCACAGGGCTGGTCGTTGCCGACTCGAGGCCGACCGCGATCAGTTGCAGATAGCCCTCAGCCGTCAAAACGCCTTGCTGGCGTTTCAGCAACAGGTCGAGGTAGTAGGCGTCACGCAGGCATTGGGAGAAAAACGCCTGGCGGGACGTCCCGTTGTTGACCGAGGTGTTCCAGTAGGTTTCGATCAGGCTTTGCAAGCGCGGCGTGAAGCTCTGCACGATTTGCTGCAGCGTGCTTTCCCAGGTTTTATTGTCGGCCTCGCTGCTGGTGCCATGGAGGGGGTTGGAAAATGTCCTGGTATCGCCAGACGGCCAGTGGTTGTTGTGCAAATACAACTGGAGCAGGGCGTCGCTCAGTGGCACGGAAGAGGTTTTTTTTCGGGTGACCTTGTCATCGGAAGCGGTTGTCGAAGTGGTCACAGTGTCCATTCGGGTATGACGTTGATCCAGTGCCGCGAATGGCTTGTGGAGCGCGATTTTCAGGGTTTCGTCGAGCATCCACTGCAGTGACGGTGCCTCGACCAGCTCGGCCATCATGGCCGTGAGGTTAGCGGCTCTATTGCGCTCAAGGATATGTTCCTGACGCTGAAATACCGCGGCGTCGATGTCCTGGGTGGAAATGCCCGGTGCGCTGCCTGCCAGTACCCGGGTACGCTGTGCGACGGACAGAAAACGCAGCAGTTCGTGCTTGCCGGTGTCCTGTTCGAGCCATTCTTTGAGCTTGCTCTTTAAATCATCCATGTCGGCGAATTTGATCAGGCCTTTCCAGGGCGTGTAGAGCACTGCTTCACCGTTGGCCGGGCGGCTCATGGCAAAGGCGCCGGCCATGGGAATGGCGGGTTTGTCGGCAAGGTCCAGCAGCAGTTCATGGACCTGCATGGGATTTTTTGCGGCGGTACGGGCTGCTTTGTCAGGTAGATAAACAGCCTTCAACCAGTTCAGGTCATCCAGCGTGAATTTCAACGCGTTTTCCCGGTCGCCGGGCTGGTTGGCCGTGGAAGCGCGCTCCGCTTCCTCAAAAAAATAGGGAGTCGATGACTCAGGCATGGTGTTTCCTCGAAAGAGTGCGATAGAGGTTCGATCGCAGGTCGTTGGGTCGAGGGAAGACAATAGGGCGGACGGACTGGTCAGGGTGCGGTACATATTGCTGGGCGCGATAACGCGAGAGGCTTGACAGAAAGCCGGTTGGGAAGCGCTTAATCGGCGGGTCGCCCGTCTCTAATAATAAAACTGGAGCTTCAAATGACCGCTTCGCCTGAAATGGCAGTCAGTTCGGCCAAACAAACCCTCGATTTCAATTCACTGGTGGTACTGCTCGAACAGATTTTCGTGCGACATGGCACCTCTGCCGAAGTCGCCAGGACCCTGGCGCTCAACTGTGCCGGTGCCGAACGTGACGGTGCGCACAGCCACGGTGTATTCCGGATTCCGGGGTACGTCTCCACGCTGCAAAGCGGCTGGGTCGACGGTCAGGCCGTCCCGGTGGTCGAAGATGTGGCTTCGGGGTTTGTCCGGGTTGACGCCGGTAACGGGTTTGCTCAGCCCGCCCTTGCCGCCGCGCGCGAGTTGTTGGTGGAAAAAGCCAGAAGCGCCGGCATTGCGGTGCTGGCAATCCGTAATTCACACCATTTCGCCGCGTTGTGGCCGGATGTAGAACCCTTCGCCTATGAAGGCCTGGTGGCCCTGAGTGTGGTCAACAGCATGACCTGCGTGGTGCCCCACGGCGCTGACCGGCCATTGTTCGGTACCAACCCGATTGCCTTCGCTGCCCCGCGTGCCGAGGGTGAGCCGATTGTCTTCGACCTCGCGACCAGTGCCATTGCCCATGGCGATGTGCAAATTGCTGCGCGCAAGGGCGAGCACTTGCCCGAAGGTATGGGCGTGGACAGCCTGGGCCAGCCAACGCAAGACCCCAAGGCGATACTTGAAGGCGGAGCGCTGCTGCCGTTCGGTGGGCACAAGGGCTCGGCGCTGTCGATGATGGTGGAATTGCTGGCGGCGGCGCTGACCGGGGGTAACTTTTCCTTCGAGTTCGACTGGAAGAATCATCCGGGCGCCAAGACACCGTGGACCGGCCAGTTACTGATCGTGATCGACCCGAGCAAGGCGGCCGGCCAAGGCTTCGCCGAACGCAGCAAGGAACTGGTGCGACAGATGCACGGGGTTGGCTTGAAGCGCTTGCCGGGGGATCGGCGTCATCAGCAACGCGCCCAATCCCAGGCCTGCGGCATCACTCTCGATGCTCAGACGCTGGCTAATCTGCACGAGCTGGCAGGGCGCTGACATACGAGAAACACCCCGCCCCCTGTAGGAGCGAGCAAGCTCGCGAAAAACTCGAGGGCGCTGCGGGCATTCAGGATGCCCGCGTTATCGTTCACGCCCATCGCGAGCGTGCTCGCTCCTACAAGGATTTGTGGGGTTTGGGTGATGAGTGTCTGGCCGCCCCCCTGTAGGAGCGAGCATGCTCGCGAAAAACCCGAGGGCGCCGCGGGCATTCAGGAGGCTCGCGTTATCGTTCGAGTCCATCGCGAGCGTGCTCGCTCCTACAAGGATTTGTGGGGTTTGGGTGATGAGTGTCTGGCCGCCCCCCTGTAGGAGCGAGCAAGCTCGCGAAAAGCCCGAGGGCGCCGCGGGCATTCAGGAGGCTCGCGTTATCGTTCGAGTCCATCGCGAGCGTGCTCGCTCCTACAAGGATTTGTGGGGTTTGGGTGATGAGTGTCTGGCCGCCCCCCTGTAGGAGCGAGCATGCTCGCGAAAAACCCGAGGGCGCCGCGGGCATTCAGGAGGCTCGCGTTATCGTTCGAGTCCATCGCGAGCGTGCTCGCTCCTACAAGGATTTGTGGGGTTTGGGTGATGAGTGTCTGGCCGCCCCCCTGTAGGAGC
>NZ_JBWKOF010000013.1:0-105205 GCF_059415945.1 Pseudomonas sp. GW821-FHT09H03
GGTTCTATGTCCGGCACAGAACATGTGTTCACCGCAGATTAGCTGTGGGAGGCGCAGTTGATGAGCAAGTTGCACAAACACTGATAGAAATCTGTAGGAGCGAGCATGCTCGCGATGGACGTTAACGATGACGCGGGCCTTCTGGAGAAACGCGGCGCTCATACCTCCATCGCGAGCAGGCTCGCTCCTACAGTGGTTTTATGTCCGGCATAGAACATGCGTTCACCGCAGATTAGCTGTGGGAGCGGGCTTGCCCGCGAAGACGTCCTCTAAACCTCAATAGTCATCCCCGCGTTCGCTGATGTCCTTCTCCACCCTCGGCGCATCCGGATCCTGCCCCGCCGGAAACTTCCCCTTCAAGTTCCAGGCAAACGCAATGATCTCGGCAATCGTCCGATACAGCTCCTCAGGAATACTGTCCCCCAGCTCCATGCGCGCCAGCATTCTCACCAGCTCGGCGTTTTCATAGATTGGCACTTCGCAGTCGCGGGCAATGCGCAAGATTTCTTCGGCCAGTTCTTCGTCGCCCTTGGCGGTGAGGGTAGGGGCGTGGCTGCCGTCGTATTTGAGGGCGATGGCCTGGCGTGGGGCGTTGGGGTTTTTCATGCGGTTTCGTCGACCCAGCGTTGATCGAGGCGGGTTTGGGGGCCTTGGGGCGGCGAGCCGTGGTGACAGTCGAGGTCGCCGACGTTCAGGCCGCAGGACAGCAGGCGTTCGCGCAGAGCGGCCAGGTTACTTTCAATCAGGCTGGCGGTATAAGGCCGTTCGGCCCACAGCTGACTGGACAGGCTGCCTTTGATCAACTGTGCCTGAATCTGCAAGGGGCCCAAGGCTTCCATGTCGAAGGCCAGCTCTACACGCCATAGTTGTTGTTTCGTTTCGCGTTCTTCGCGGCGCTCATTGGGGTGGTCGTGCTCAGGGGCTTCTTCACGCTGGAACTTGACCTGCAAGGGCACGATGTCTTGCAGATTGCGCATCGGGATTTCCAGCTGCCAGGTGCTCATCAGCCGTCCGTCGGCGGTGACGCCGGTTTGTTCCAGGCTTGCCAGCTGGTGGCTCTGCAGGCGTGAAACCGCGGCGGCGGCCAGGCGCAGCAGGTGTTCGAGGTCCTCCTCACCCTCGGCGCCTGGCAGTTGGCGCTCGGCAAGCGGAAAGCCGGTCGGCGACGGTTTGGCGCTGACCTGGCCGAGCATGCCCAGGGCGTTGCGCACGAAACTCGGCATGGTCTGGGCCAGGGTGTTGGCCGCAACGATTGCGCCGAGGCTGGTGTTGGCCGGCAGGCCCTGACTCAATTGCGCCACCAGTTTGAGCAGATCGCCCTTCATGTCGGGCGCCAGCGTCGGGTTTTGCCCGGTGAGCAGTTTGCTTTCGAGAAACACACCGCTGCCGGCAAGGGCCTGGGCAAGGCCTTTGGCCGTACTCAACTGTTGAACATCCGGCAGGCCGGCGAGCAAACGGGTAGCGGCGCTGCGCAACTCAGCGGATGTCTGGTCCGAGGGTGGAAGGCTCTGCAGGAGCTTGAGCAAGCCATCCAGCGATCCCTGGCGACTTTGCTGGTCGACCAGTTGCCGGGTCACCGCCAGTTGTTCCTGTCGACTGCTCAGAGGCACGAATTTCACGGTCTGGGCGTCCTGCACCTGCGCGCTCAACAAGGTGCCGATGCGCAAGGGCTGCGGGCTGTCTATGCTCAGGGTGCTGCCGCTCAGTGCGGTGTTGAGCAGGCTCACCATCGAATGAAATACCAGGGGCTGGCCGGGCAACCGGGGCAGCACTTGCGAGGTCAGCACTTTACCCTGCAGCAAGGTGCCAACGGGCAGTTGCGCGGTGTCGAGGCGGGTGAGGGTGGCGATGCTGGAAGCAATGGCCTGTTGTACCGTCACGGCCAGGCTGCCGGCCGAGGGTTGGCTGACGACCAGTGTGGTGCCCAGGGCCAACGGTTGATTACCGGTAGTCTGGACCGTGGTCTGGCGGCCGCTGTCGAGTGTGACCTTGAGCAGCATCTGGAAAGTCTGGTCCGCCTGCTTGAGCGACAACACTTCGGCCTGGGCGGTTTGACCGACGCTGATCAACCCGTCCATCGGCGTCAGCAACTTGAGCAACTCACCGCTGAGCACCTGCGGGCGCGAAGTCGCCGGGAGGATTTGCGGTAGCGGCAGGATGTTCATTTCGCCTGTCATACGCGGTCACAACCTGAGGAAAATGCACTCTTTAGAGTAAGGCATGGCATGTATAATGCGGCGCCGTTGTATCCAAAAATGGCGAAAACTTTGCAATTATTTGACGCAGCTCTCTGGAACAAGCCGTCATTGCATTTATGCTGCATCTCTTTAACGGCCGCGCCAGTGCCGACTTGAACCGTATAAGGCCCGTGATCCCTTGACCAGTCCCGTCCTGCAAACCGTTGACCTTGCCTGCGAGCGAGACCTTCGGCTGCTCTTCGAAAACCTCGAGTTGCGACTGGCCAGTGGCGAAATGGTACAGATCAGCGGCCCCAACGGCAGTGGCAAGACCAGTCTTTTACGCCTGCTGAGCGGGCTGATGCAGCCGACCGCGGGCCAGGTGCTGCTCAATGGCCAGCCGTTGAACGCGCAACGCAGCGAGCTGGCGCGCAATCTGCTGTGGATCGGTCACGCCGCCGGCATCAAGGATTTGCTGACGCCGGAGGAGAATCTGAGCTGGCTGTGTGCCTTGCATCATCCGGCTGACCATGAGGCGATATGGCGGGCTTTGGCGGCGGTCGGGCTGCGTGGGTTCGAGGACGTTCCGTGCCACACCCTGTCCGCCGGCCAGCAGCGTCGCGTCGCGCTGGCGCGCTTGTACCTGGACAGTCCGCCGTTGTGGATCCTCGATGAGCCGTTTACCGCCCTCGATAAACAAGGCGTGGCGCAGCTTGAAGAACACTTGGCCGGCCACTGTGAACGTGGCGGCATGGTGGTGTTGACGACTCACCACACCCTGAGCCGGATGCCGGCCGGTTATCGCAACATTGATCTGGGGAACTGGGCCGTATGAGTGTTTTCGGCCTGTTGGTCGCCCGCGAGGCTCGCCTGCTGTTTCGTCGTCCCGCGGAGCTGGCCAATCCGCTGGTATTTTTCGCCATCGTGGTTGCGCTGTTCCCGCTGGCGGTCGGACCCGAGTCTCAATTGTTGCAAACCTTGTCTCCGGGACTGGTCTGGGTGGCGGCACTTTTATCGGTCTTGCTCTCGCTGGACGGGCTTTTCCGCAGTGATTTCGAGGATGGATCGCTCGAACAGTGGGTCCTTTCGCCGCACCCCCTGGCTCTTCTGGTTTTGGCCAAGGTGCTGGCACACTGGGCGTTTTCCGGCCTGGCACTGGTGTTGCTCGCGCCTTTGCTGGCGTTGATGCTCGGTTTGCCTGCCGCCTGTCTGCCGGTGTTGCTGCTTTCGTTGCTGCTCGGTACACCGGTGCTGAGCCTGCTCGGTGCAGTGGGCGCGGCATTGACGGTGGGATTGAAGCGCGGCGGACTGTTGCTGGCGCTGCTGATTCTGCCGCTGTACATCCCGGTGTTGATCCTTGGCAGTGGCGCCTTGCAGGCAGCCTTGCAGGGCATGCCGGCGACCGGTTATCTCCTGTGGCTTGGCAGCCTGACCGCCCTGGCGATAACTCTGACACCTTTTGCAATAGCCGCTGGCCTGAAGATCAGCGTCGGCGAATAATAATGAGGCCTGGTTAAAAATTAACCACTCTTTTTGAAAAAAAGCAGGCCCTGGCTCTACACAGTAAAGAGCAACCGTGACGGAAACAGAGTATGAACTGGACGTGGTTTCACAAGCTTGGCTCGCCCAAATGGTTTTACGGCATCAGCGGCAAACTGCTGCCCTGGCTGAGCGTCGCGGCGTTGCTGCTGATCGGCATTGGCGTGGTCTGGGGCCTGGCCTTCGCGCCGCCGGATTACCAGCAGGGCAACAGCTTTCGCATCATCTACATCCACGTCCCGGCTGCCATGCTGGCGCAGTCCATCTACGTGATGCTGGCCGTGTGCGGCATCGTCGGCCTGGTCTGGAAAATGAAACTGGCCGACGTCGCCCTGCAATGCGCCGCGCCCATCGGTGCCTGGATGACCGCCGTGGCGCTGGTCACCGGGGCGATCTGGGGCAAACCGACCTGGGGCTCGTGGTGGGTCTGGGATGCACGCCTGACGTCCATGTTGATCCTGCTGTTCCTGTACTTCGGTCTCATTGCGCTGGGCAACGCCATCAGCAATCGTGACAGCGCGGCCAAGGCCTGTGCGGTGCTGGCGATTGTTGGTGTGATCAACATCCCGATCATCAAATACTCGGTAGAGTGGTGGAACACCCTGCACCAGGGCGCGACCTTCACCCTCACGGAAAAACCGGCGATGCCCGCCGAGATGTGGCTGCCATTGCTGCTGACGGCGTTGGGTTTCTACTGTTTCTTCGGCGCGGTCCTGCTGCTGCGCATGCGCCTTGAAGTGCTCAAGCGCGAAGCCCGGGCCAGTTGGGTCAAAGCCGAAGTGGAAAACAGCCTGGAGGCCGCTCGATGAGTTTCGCTTCATTCGGCGACTTCATCGCCATGGGTCATCATGGCCTGTATGTCTGGTCAGCCTATGGCATCTGCCTGGTGGTGCTGACCCTCAACGTGGCGGCGCCAATCCTGGCCCGCAAGCGGTATCTGCAACAAGAGGCGCGTCGTCTGCGCCGGGAGAACGGCAAGTGAATCCGCTGCGCAAAAAGCGTCTTATCATCATTCTCGCGATCCTGGTCGGGGTCGGCGCTGCCGTCGGCCTGGCCCTGAGCGCCCTGCAGCAGAACATCAATCTGTTTTACACACCGACCCAGATCGCCAACGGTGAAGCCCCGCAGGACACGCGCATCCGTGCCGGCGGCATGGTCGAGGCGGGCTCGCTGCAGCGCTCGGGCGATTCCCTGGATGTGAAGTTTGTCGTCACCGACTTCAACAAATCCGTGACCATCACCTACCGCGGCATCCTGCCGGACCTGTTCCGCGAAGGGCAGGGCATTGTCGCCTTGGGCAAGATCAACGCCGATGGCGTGGTAGTGGCCGACGAAGTGCTGGCCAAGCACGATGAGAAGTACATGCCGCCGGAAGTGACCAAGGCTTTGAAAGACAGCGGTCAATCAGCTCCAACGCCCGCGAAGGAGGGTTGATCCATGACGTCCGGTATCTTTATTCCCGAACTTGGGCACCTGGCCATGATCCTGGCCCTGTGCTTCGCCCTGGCCCAAGCCGTGGTGCCGTTGCTCGGTGCCTGGCGCGGTGACCGCCTGTGGATGAGCCTGGCCCAGCCGGCCGCCTGGGGGCAGTTCACCTTTCTGGCGTTTGCCTTCGGCTGCCTGACTTATGCCTTCATGGTGGATGATTTTTCCGTCGCCTATGTGGCCAATAACTCCAACAGCGCCTTGCCCTGGTACTACAAGTTCAGTGCCGTGTGGGGTGCCCACGAAGGTTCCTTGCTGTTGTGGGCGTTAATTCTGGGTGGCTGGACCTTCGCGGTATCGGTGTTCTCCCGGCAGTTGCCGCAAGTCATGCTGGCCCGCGTGCTGGCGGTGATGGGCATGATCAGCACCGGTTTCCTGCTGTTCCTGATCATGACCTCCAACCCGTTCAAGCGCATCCTGCCGCAAGTGCCCACCGATGGCGCCGACCTTAATCCGTTGTTGCAGGACATCGGCCTGATCGTTCACCCGCCGATGCTGTACATGGGTTACGTCGGGTTTTCCGTGGCCTTCGCCTTCGCCATTGCGGCGCTGATGGGCGGACGCCTGGATGCCGCGTGGGCACGCTGGTCGCGTCCATGGACCATCGTGGCCTGGGCCTTCCTCGGTATCGGCATCACCCTCGGTTCGTGGTGGGCCTACTATGAACTCGGCTGGGGCGGCTGGTGGTTCTGGGACCCGGTGGAAAACGCCTCGTTCATGCCATGGCTGGTTGGCACCGCGCTGATTCACTCCCTGGCGGTCACGGAGAAACGTGGCGTGTTCAAGAGCTGGACGGTGCTGCTGGCCATCGCCGCGTTCTCCTTGAGCCTGCTGGGCACCTTTCTCGTGCGTTCCGGCGTACTGACTTCGGTGCACGCCTTTGCCTCCGACCCGGAGCGTGGCGTGTTCATCCTGATTTTCCTGCTGTTTGTGGTCGGTGGTTCGTTGACCCTGTTCGCCCTGCGCGCGCCGGTGGTCAAGAGCCAGGTCGGCTTCAACCTGTGGTCGCGGGAAACGCTGTTGCTGGGCAATAACCTGGTGCTGGTGGTAGCGGCTTCGATGATCCTGCTGGGCACTTTGTATCCGCTGATTCTCGATGCCATGACGGGCGCCAAACTGTCGGTCGGCCCGCCGTACTTCAACGCGCTGTTCATTCCGTTGATGGCGTTGCTGATGGTGGTGATGGCAGTCGGTATGATCGTGCGCTGGAAAGACACGCCGGTGAAATGGCTGTTGAGCATGCTCACGCCGGTACTGCTCGGCAGCGCCGCCCTGGCCGTTGTGGCCGGTATTGCGTATGGCGATTTCAACTGGGCGGTCCTGGCGACCTTCATGCTCGCGGCCTGGGTGTTGCTGGCCGGCGTGCGTGACATCTTCGACAAGACCCGGCACAAAGGCCTGATCAAGGGCTTGCCGACCCTGACCCGCAGCTACTGGGGCATGCAGGTTGCGCACCTGGGCATCGCCGTATGCGCCCTGGGTGTCGTGTTGTCGAGCCAGAACAGCGCCGAGCGTGACCTGCGCCTGGAACCGGGCGAGTCCATGGACCTGGCCGGTTATCACTTCGTGTTCGAAGGGGCCAAGCACTACGAAGGCCCCAACTTCACCTCCGACAAGGGCACTGTTCGCGTCATCCGCAACGGCAAGGAAGTCAGCGTGCTGCACCCGGAGAAGCGTCTCTACACCGTGCAGAACTCGGTGATGACCGAAGCCGGGATCGACGCCGGTTTTACCCGTGACATCTACGTTGCCCTCGGCGAACCCCTGGGCGATGGCGCCTGGGCCGTGCGCGTTCACGTCAAACCGTTCGTGCGCTGGATCTGGTTCGGCGGTCTGCTGACCGGTTTGGGCGGATTGCTGGCGGCGCTGGATCGGCGTTATCGGGTCAAGGTGAAAAGCCGTGTGCGTGAAGCACTGGGCATGTCGGGAGCCACTGCATGAGACGTTGGTTGATGTTGTTGCCACTGGCGATTTTTCTGGTGGTCGCCGTATTTCTGTACCGTGGGCTTTACCTGAACCCGGCCGAGTTACCTTCGGCGATGATCGGCAAGCCGTTCCCGGAATTTTCCCTGCCGGCGGTGCAGGGCGACAAGACCCTGACCCGTGCCGACATCCTCGGCAAACCGGCGTTGGTCAATGTCTGGGGTACCTGGTGCATTTCCTGCCGGGTCGAGCACCCGGTGCTGAACAAGCTGGCCGG
This sequence comes from Pseudomonas sp. GW821-FHT09H03, assembly GCF_059415945.1. NCBI lineage: Bacteria > Pseudomonadati > Pseudomonadota > Gammaproteobacteria > Pseudomonadales > Pseudomonadaceae > Pseudomonas > Pseudomonas sp. GW821-FHT09H03. The sequence continues at coordinate 7,402 of NZ_JBWKOF010000013.1, forward strand.
GCAGGGCGTGGTGATCTACGGCATCAACTACAAGGACGTCAATGCCGATGCCTTGAAGTGGCTGAGCGAATTCCACAACCCCTATGTGCTGGACATTCGTGACGATGAAGGCTCGCTGGGCCTGAACCTCGGCGTGTATGGCGCGCCGGAAACCTTCTTCATCGACGCCAAGGGCATCATCCGTGACAAGTTTGTCGGCGTGATCGACGAGCAGGTCTGGCGCGAAAAACTGGCGGCCAAATATCAGGCGCTGGTCGACGAGGCCAAGCCATGAAGCGCTGGATTGCCGCCGCTGTTCTGGGCTTGAGCATGGCCGGCGTCGCACATGCAGCCATCGACACCTACGAGTTCGCCAGGGAAGGCGATCGCGAGCGCTTTCGCGAGCTGACCAAGGAGCTGCGTTGCCCCAAGTGTCAGAACCAGGATATTGCCGACTCCAACGCACCGATCGCCGCCGACCTGCGCAAGGAAATTTTCCGCATGCTCGGCGAGGGCAAGGACAACCAGCAGATCATCGACTTCATGGTCGATCGCTACGGTGACTTCGTGCGCTACAAACCAGCCCTGAACGCCAAGACCGCGCTGCTCTGGTTCGGCCCGGCCGGCCTGCTGCTCGGCGGTGTGGTGATCATCGCGGTGATCGTGCGCCGCCGTCGTGTGCAACGCTCTGATACCAAGGATGAGCTTTCCGCCGAGGAGCGCTCGCGCCTCGACCACCTGTTGGATAAAAACCAAGAATGATTGATTTCTGGCTTGCTGCAGGTCTGCTGCTACTGGTTGCCCTGAGTTTTCTGTTGATCCCGATCCTGCGCAGTCGTCGTGCACAACTCGAAGAGGATCGTACCGCCCTGAACGTCGCCTTGTATCAGGAGCGCGTGGCTGAGTTGCAGACTCAGCAGGAAGAGGGCGTGCTTGATGCGGCGCAGATGGATACCGGGCGCGCCGAGGCAGCCCGGGAGTTGCTGGCGGACACCGAGGGGGTCGAAGCGCCGCGGGTGTCTCGTTTGGGCAAGCCCTTGCCATTGCTGGCGGCAGTTCTGGTGCCGGTTCTCGGTCTGGGCTTGTACTTGCATTACGGTGCCAGCGACAAGGTCGAACTGACCCGCGAATTCGCCCATGCACCGCAAACGATGGAAGAAATGACCCGTCGCCTGGAGCGCACCGTCGCCGCTCAACCGGATTCCGCAGAAGGCGTGTATTTCCTCGCTCGTACCTACATGGCGCAGGATCGTCCAGCGGATGCGGCGAAGATGTTCGAGCGCACGGTGAGCCTCGCCGGTCGCGAGCCGGAACTGCTCGGCCAGTGGGCCCAGGCGCAGTATTTCGCCGATGGCAAGAAGTGGTCGGACAAAGTCCAGGCCCTGACGGATGAAGCGCTCAAGGCCGATCCGAAAGAAGTCACCAGTCTCGGCCTGCTCGGTATCGCCGCGTTTGAAAGCGAGCGTTATCAGGACGCCATCGACTACTGGAACCGGCTGCTGGCGCAACTGGCACCTGAGGACAAGTCCCGCGAAGCCTTGCAAGGCGGCATTACCCGGGCCACGGAGAAACTGGTGGCCAGTGGCGGCAAGGTTGCAACAGCACCTGTGGCGAAGGCTGCGGCACTGCTCAAGGTCAGCGTCGATCTGGCAGCGGAGCTCAAAACCAAGGTCCAGCCCGGCGACAGCGTGTTCATTTTCGCCCGTGCGGTATCCGGTCCACCGGCTCCGCTGGCGGTCAAGCGCCTGACCGTGGCAGACCTGCCGGTCACCGTCGAACTGGGCGATGCCGATGCAATGATGCCGCAATTGAAACTGTCGAACTTTCCTGAAGTCCAACTGGTTGCGCGCATTTCCCGTGCCGGCAAACCAACGGCAGGCGAGTGGATCGGTCGCAGCCAGCCCCTGGCCAGCAGCACCACCGCGCTACAACAATTGACCATCGACAGCCCGGATAAATAACAGGAAACGCCACCATGACCGCCATTGCTCGTATTGCCCTGCTCAGCGCTGTTTTGGGGTTAAGCGCTTGTGCGGTCCAGCGTCCACCGGAACAGCCGACCCCGACACCGATGCCGCCGTCGCAGCCCAAACCTACGCCATCGACGTCGCCCACCCCGAGCAAACCGAGCGTCCCGGCCAAACCGGCCAAGCCGATGCCGCGTACCTCGGCCAGCTTCGCGCCGCCGCCGGGCGGGAACAGTCATTGGGATCAGAAGCTGGGGGTTTATGTGCTTGATGACCAACCCAATACCTTCTATCGCCAGCGGACTTACTACCGTTGGGATAATGGCTGGAGCCGTTCGATCAGCCCGAAAGGGCCTTGGGAGGAAACGGATATCCACGGGGTGCCGGGCGGGTTGGGACGGCAGTTCGAGCAGTAACGCAGAGAGGCGATCTTCGGGTCGCCTTTTTTGTGGGCGTTGATTGTTTTTCGGGCGGCGTGTGAACTCTTTGGGAATGAGTTTGTTCGCGAAGGCGGCCTGATAGCCGGCCTGTCTTTTGTTGACCGGATACATATCCGTTTCTGCGGTAATGGCGACTTATGGTTCCGCTCTTACAGCGGGTCACTTTTGGCAAACGCCCGGAGTGCCGGCCCAGCCAAAAGGAACCAAAAGGTCTCGCCCCTTACGTACGGCCCCTCGCTGAGGCTCGGCGTTCCTTCGCTCCGGTATTCATCCGGGGGCATTGCCCTCCGGTCGGCTTCGCTTCGACCTACATGCAATGAGTTCGACTGCGTCGAACGGCGCTGCGCGCCAATCCCCGGATAAACACCTCCACTCAGCCTCCCGAGGGGGCGGGTGAATCAAGACCAAACGCGGCAGCCCTCCAGCTCAACCTTTCACAAAACCTTCATCAAATGATTCACCCAGTGACATGTGCAAGTCATAGGGCTGACATGCGACGTGCCTAAAGTCTGTTGAACTCAAATACGGCCACGGATGGCTGTTCAACCAGACAGAGAAGCCCATGAACGCAGCTATCCATGTCGATCATCTGAACAAGACCTTTGCGCGTAAGACCGCACTGGTCGACCTCGAACTGACCATCGCGGCCGGTGAGATGGTCGCGCTGATCGGCGCGTCCGGCTCCGGCAAATCCACCTTGTTGCGCCATCTCGCGGGCCTGGCCTGTTGCGATAAAAACAACGGTGGCAGCGTCAAAGTGCTGGGGCGGGAAGTACAGGCGAGCGGACGGCTCAATGGCAAGGTGCGCCGCTTGCGCGCCGACATCGGCTACATCTTTCAGCAGTTCAACCTGGTCAATCGCCTGAGCGTGCTCGACAACGTGCTGCTCGGTTGCCTGGGCCGCATGCCGCGCTGGCGTGGCAACCTGGGCCTGTTCAATGCCGAGGAAAAACAGTTCGCCATGGAGTCCCTGGCCCGCGTCGGCCTGGCTGACCTCGCCGCACAGCGCGCCTCGACCCTGTCAGGTGGGCAGCAGCAACGCGTGGCGATTGCCCGTGCGCTGACCCAGCGTGCCGAAGTCATCCTTGCGGACGAGCCGATCGCCTCCCTGGATCCGGAATCGGCGCGCAAGGTCATGGAAATCCTCGCCGACATCAATCGCCGCGACGGCAAGACCGTGGTGGTGACCCTGCATCAGGTCGACTACGCCACCCGCTATTGCCCGCGCGCCGTGGCGCTGAAGGCCGGTCGGATTCATTTCGATGGCCCGGGTACTGAGCTCAGTGGCGCGTTCCTCAACGATCTGTACGGTGCCGACATCGACACCAGCCTCATGTGCTCCGAGCCTTCCCGTCACAACGAAGCTGCACCCCGGCTGGTGCTGGCGCGTGTTTGATCACTCCGGATTCCCCAACCGTTCACCCTTAGGAAACTTTTCCATGTTGAACCGTATCGGTCGCGTTTTTGCTGGTGCAGCACTGCTCACCGGTTGTTTGATGGGCACCGCCCAGGCTGAAGAAAAAGCCATCAACTTCGGCATCATGTCCACCGAGTCTTCGCAAAACCTCAAGAGCGTCTGGCAGCCATTCCTCGATGACATGCAGAAGCAAACTGGCTTGAAGATCAACGCCACATTCGCTTCCGACTATGCCGGCCTGATCCAGGGCATGCGTTTCAACAAGGTCGATGTGGCGTGGCTGGGCAATAAGGCCGCCATCGAAGCCGTGGACCGTTCCAACGGCGAGATCTTCGCCCAGACCGCTGCAGCCAGTGGCGCTGCCGGTTACTGGAGCGTGTTGATCGCGCGCAAAGACAGCCCGATCAACTCGGTCGACGACATGCTCAAAGACGCCAAGAACCTGACCTTCGGCAACGGTGATCCGAACTCCACCTCGGGCTATCTGGTGCCGGGCTACTACGTGTTCGCCAAGAACAACGTCGATGCCGCCACCGCGTTCAAGCGCACGCTCAATTCCAGCCATGAGGTCAACGCCTTGAGCGTGGCCAAGGGGCAACTGGATGTGGCGACGTTCAACACCGAAAGCTGGGATCGCCTGGAAGTCACCCAGCCCGACAAAGCTGCGCTGCTGAAAGTGATCTGGAAGTCGCCGCTGATCCCTGCCGACCCGTTGGTATGGAGCAAAGCGCTGAGTGACAGCGAGAAGAGCAAGATCCGCGATTTCATCTTCAGCTACGGCGACACCGACGAAGAGAAAGCGGTGCTCAAGGGCATGCAACTGGGCAAGTTCCTGAAGTCCAGCGACGACCAGTTGCTGCCGATTCGTCAGCTCGAGTTGTTCAAGCAACGCACCACGATCAGTGCGGACACCAAGCTTGAGGCGGCGGATAAAGCCAAGAAACTGGCCGAGATCGATGCCGAGCTGGCGAAGTTGCAAGAGCGCATCACTTTGCTCGACAAAACCGCCGACAAAAAATCCGCAGCCAACGGCTAACCCCGGTAGGAGCGAGCCTGCTCCGGGCGGCGTTCCGTCGATGAACGTATGGACACCGCGTTTCTCCCGGTTTCCCGCGTCATCGTTGACGACCATCGCGAGCAGGCTCGCTCCTGCAGGTTCTGCATTACGCAATCTAGAGAACCCTCATGACCACTCTGCACGCTGAAGCTGTTGGCAAGCGTACCTGGCCGCAATACGCCGCTTGGGGCCTGTTTCTGGTCCTGCTGGCCTGGGCCTGGCACGGCGCTGAAATGAATCCGATGGCGCTGTACCGCGACTCGGGAAACATGGCGACGTTCGCCGGGGACTTCTTCCCGCCGGATTTCCATGAATGGCGCATGTACCTCAAGGAAATGCTCGTCACCGTACAAATCGCCCTGTGGGGCACGGTGCTGGCGATTGTCTGCTCGGTGCCGCTGGGCATTCTCTGCTCGGAAAACATCACACCGTGGTGGATCCACCAACCGCTGCGCCGGGTGATGGATGCGTTCCGCTCGATCAACGAAATGGTCTTCGCCATGTTGTTCGTGGTGGCCGTCGGGCTGGGGCCGTTTGCCGGGGTATTGGCGCTGTGGATCAGCACCACCGGCGTACTCGCCAAGCTGTTCGCCGAAGCCGTCGAAGCGATTGATCCGGGCCCGGTCGAAGGTGTTCGCGCCACTGGTGCCAGTGCCTTGCAAGAGGTGATCTACGGCGTGATTCCGCAAGTGATGCCGCTGTGGGTGTCCTACGCGTTGTACCGCTTCGAGGCCAACGTGCGTTCGGCGACGGTGGTGGGAATGGTCGGCGCAGGCGGGATCGGGGTGATTCTGTGGGAGAACATCCGCGCCTTCCAGTTCACGCAGACCTGCGCCGTGCTGCTGGTGATCATCGTTATCGTCAGCCTGATCGACATCCTGTCGCAACGCCTGCGCAAGCAGTTCATCTGACTTTTTCGGAGGGGTGCCCCCGGGCGCTTTTTTTAAAGCATGCAGTTGTCTAGACAAGATGAGCCGGTGTACCGCGAATTGGCCGACATCCTGCGGCGGGAGCTGGCGGAGTACCGCGCCGGGGATTTCCTGCCGGGCGAGGTGATGCTGGCCGAGCGCTTCGGCGTCAATCGCCACACCTTGCGCCGTGCCATCGATGAACTGGTGTTCGAAGGCAGCCTGTTGCGCCGCCAGGGCAAAGGTACCCAAGTGCTGGAGCGGCCGCTGATTTATTCGATGACCGCCGACAGTGCCTACAGCCAGTCGCTGTCGGCCCAGGGGCATGGCGTCGAAGCATTGTTGCTCAAGCGCCGTTACTGCTTTGCCAGCCGCGAAGAAGCCCAATATCTGGGCATCGCCGAGATGGCGCCGATGATCGAATTGCAGACCTTGCGCAAGCTCGACAATCAACCAGTCAGCCTGATCCGCCATCGCTACTGCGCCACTCACGCGCCGCTGCTGGCCGACTACGTCGGTGGCTCTTTGCGCAAATACCTGAGCGAACGGGACCTGCCGCTGACCCGTACCCAGAGCCTGATCGGCGCCCGATTGCCCAACCGCGAAGAAGCCGCGCTGCTGCTGATGCCCCGGCATCTGCCGGCGCTGAGTGTCTTCACCCTTTCCCGCGACCGCGACGGCCGTGCGGTGGAGCTGGCCCAGTCCACCAGCCGTTCGGATCGCTTCCAGTACCAGGTCGTCACCTGATGGAGAATGCCATGCAAAACCCTGTTCCTCACGCCGAACGGCAGCACTGGATCGGCGTACTGGCCCGCGCCCGTCGCAGTGAATTGCAGCCCTTTGAGGATGCGCTGCGCGACATTGAATACCAACTGATCCGCGCCCCGGAAATCGGCATGACCCTGGTCCGTGGCCGCATGGGTGGCAATGGCGCGCCGTTCAACGTCGGCGAAATGAGCGTGACCCGCTGCGTGGTGCGCCTGGCCGATGGCCGCACCGGCTACAGCTATCTGGCGGGGCGCGACAAGGTTCACGCCGAACTGGCCGCCCTGGCCGACGCGCATTTGCAGGGCGTGCAACAGCGCCATTGGCTGGCGGACATGATCACGCCTCTGGCTGGCGCTCAAGCTGAGCGCCGGGCACAAAAAGAGGCGGAAACCGCCGCCACCAAAGTCGAATTCTTCACCCTCGTGCGAGGAGAAAACTGATGAGCGCACAGCTGTTGCAACCGGCCTTCAGCGACCCGGTGCTGGATGCCCAGCGCGGATTTCGCGCTGCACTCAAGGCCTTGGCCGGTCCCGGTCTGATCCAGACGTTGCACCCCACGCCGACCCTTGAAGGCCTGGCACCCGCGACATATGCACTGTGCCTGGCAATGTTCGATGTCGACACACCGCTGTGGCTGGCGCCGTCCTTCGACACACCGCTGATCCGCGCCAACCTGGCGTTCCACTGTGGTTGCCCGCTGACGACCCAGCGTGAAGACGCGCGATTCGCCTTGCTTGCCACCGAGGATCTGCTCGACCTGAGCGGTTTCGACACCGGCAATGATCGTTATCCCGACCAGTCCTGCACTTTGTTCATTCAGCTTCCCAGTCTCGATGGCGGGGCAGGGCTGAAGTGGCGTGGACCGGGGATTGAAAGCGAACACGACGTGGCGCTGCCGGTAGCCGATGGCTTGTGGCGCGAACGTGAACGTCGCAACGAATTCCCCCGTGGCCTCGACCTGTTTTTCACTGCCGGCCACGACCTGATCGGTTTGCCGCGCAGTACCCGCATCGCAGAGGAGCGTGCCTGATGTACGTAGCCGTCAAGGGTGGCGAACAGGCCATCGACAATGCCCACCGCCTGCTGGCAAAAAAACGTCGGGGCGATACCGCAGTCACTGAGTTGAGTGTCGAGCAGATCCGTCAGCAACTGCCGCTGGCAGTGGCGCGGGTGATGAGCGAAGGCTCGCTGTACGACGAAGAACTCGCCGCGCTGGCGATCAAGCAAGCGGCGGGGGATCTGGTGGAAGCAATCTTCCTGCTGCGCGCCTACCGCACCACGTTGCCGCGCTTCAACCCGAGCCTGCCGATCGATACCCAGAACATGCAGCTCAGCCGACGCTTGTCCGCGACCTTCAAGGACGTGCCGGGCGGGCAACTGCTGGGGCCGACCTTCGATTACACCCACCGTCTGCTGGACTTTGCCTTGCTGGCCGAAGGCGAATATCCGGGGCCGCAAACCACGCCGAATGCCAGCCTCGAAGCGTGCCCGCGAGTCCTCGGTTTGCTGGCGCAGGAAGGCCTGATCAAGACCGAATCCGACAGCGGCGAAAGCGTGGCCGACATCACCCGCGACCCGCTGGAGTTGCCCGCCAGTCGCGCTCAACGCCTGCAAGCCCTGGCCCGTGGCGACGAAGGTTTCCTGTTGGCGCTGGGCTATTCGACCCAACGCGGTTATGGCCGAAACCACCCCTTCGCTGGAGAGATTCGCATCGGTGAAGTCGAGGTCTGGATCGACCCTGAAGAGCTGGGTTTTGCGATCAACCTGGGCAGCATCGAAGTCACCGAGTGCGAGATGGTCACCCAGTTCGTCGGCTCGGCCACGGAGCTGGCGCAGTTCACTCGCGGCTACGGCCTGGCCTTCGGACACGCGGAGCGCAAGGCCATGGGCATGGCGCTGGTGGACCGTGCGTTGCGCGCCGACGAATACAACGAAGAAGTTGTTTCCCCGGCGCAGCAGGAAGAATTCGTGCTGATGCACTGCGACAACGTCGAGGCCGCCGGTTTTGTCTCGCACCTCAAGCTGCCTCACTACGTCGACTTCCAGGCCGAACTGGAACTGATCCGCAAACTGCGCAAGCCTGCCGAGGGCCAAAACCATGAATGACGTGAGCCAGGCACCCGTGCGCGATGCGGCGTACAACTTCGCCTACCTCGATGAACAGACCAAACGCATGATCCGCCGCGCCTTGCTCAAGGCCGTGGCGATCCCCGGTTATCAGGTGCCGTTCGGTGGTCGCGAGATGCCGCTGCCTTACGGTTGGGGCACCGGTGGCATGCAGTTGACCGCCGCGATTCTAGGTGACGAAGACGTGCTCAAGGTCATCGATCAGGGCGCCGACGACACCACCAACGCCGTGTCGATCCGCCGCTTCTTCGCCCGCACCGCAGGCGTCGAAACCACCGAAAGCACGCCTGACGCGACGGTGATCCAGACCCGTCACCGCATCCCGGAAACCCCGCTGCACGCCGATCAGATCATGGTCTATCAAGTGCCGATTCCCGAGCCGCTGCGCTTCATCGAACCGTCGGAAACCGAGACCCGGACCATGCACGCCCTCAACGATTACGGGGTCATGCACGTCAAGCTTTACGAAGACATCGCGACCTTCGGCCATATCGCCACGGCGTACGCCTACCCGGTGATGGTCGACGAGCGCTACGTGATGGACCCGTCGCCGATCCCCAAATTCGACAACCCGAAGCTCGACATGAGCCCGGCGCTGATGTTGTTCGGCGCTGGCCGCGAGAAGCGTCTGTACGCGGTGCCGCCTTACACCAAGGTCACCAGCCTCGACTTCGAGGATCATCCCTTCGAAGCGCAGAAGTGGCAAGCGTGCTGCGCGATTTGTGGCAGCCGTGAATCGTTCCTCGACGAGCTGATTCTCGACGACGCCGGCACCCAGAGCTTCGTCTGTTCCGACACTTATTACTGCGCCCAGCGCGTCAGCCAGCAGGAGCAGGGCCAATGAACCAGGCGCTGAAAAACGATCTGTCCGTGTCCACTGAACCGCTGCTGCGAGTGCGTGATCTGTCGCTGTTGTACGGGCCGGAAAAGGGCTGTCAGGACGTCAGTTTCGACCTGTACCCCGGTGAAGTATTGGGAATTGTCGGCGAATCCGGCTCGGGCAAATCCACCTTGCTCTCGCTGCTCAGCGGCCGCCTGCCGCCGCAGCGCGGCAGTATCGGTTACCGCGACAAACAGGACCAATGGCTGGACCTGTACAGCGCCAGCGAAGCCGAACGTCGCACCTTGCTGCGCACCGAATGGGGGTTCGTCGAGCAGAGCCCGCGTGATGGTTTGCGCATGGGCGTGTCCGCTGGCGCCAACATCGGTGAGCGCCTGATGGCCCAGGGTGTGCGCAATTATCAGCAGCTGCGCGGGGCCGGTCTCGACTGGTTGAGTCAGGTGGAAATCGATCCGCAGCGCATTGATGACCTGCCCCGGACCTTCTCCGGCGGCATGCAGCAGCGCCTGCAAATCGCCCGCAATCTGGTGTCGAGTCCACGGTTGGTGTTCATGGACGAGCCAACCGGTGGCCTCGATGTCTCGGTGCAGGCGCGCTTGCTCGATTTGTTGCGCGGACTGGTGCGTGAACTGGATCTGGCGGTGGTGATTGTCACCCACGATCTCGCTGTTGCGCGTCTGCTGGCTGACCGTTTGATGGTGATGCGCCGCTCGCGGGTGGTGGAAACCGGACTGACCGATCAGATCCTCGACGATCCGCAGCACCCTTATTCGCAACTGCTGGTGTCGTCGGTGTTGCAGCCCTGAAGCCCCGTTCAATAGTGGAAACCGAGCGATGAATACCTTGATCGAGGTCCGTGACCTCTCGAAAACTTTCACCCTGCATCAGCAGCACGGCGTGGTCCTCAATGTGTTGCGCGGGATCGATTTCAGTGTGGCGGCCGGTGAATGCCTGGTGCTGCACGGTCAGTCCGGTGCCGGTAAAAGCACCTTGCTGCGCACCTTGTACGGCAACTATCTGCCCGCAGGCGGCAGCATTCGCGTGCAGCACGATGGCCAATGGCTGGAGCTGGTGGGCGCCGAACCCCGGGACATCCTGCAAGTGCGTCAGCGCACGTTGGGTTATGTCAGCCAGTTCCTGCGGGTGATCCCCCGCGTGGCCTGCCTGGATGTGGTCATGGAACCAGCGCTGGCCCGGGGCTGGGCGAAAGAGCAGGCGCAAGCGCGTGCCGAATCGCTACTCAGCCGTCTGAACATTCCGCAACGTCTTTGGCAACTGGCGCCCGGCACGTTCTCCGGGGGCGAGCAGCAACGGGTCAACATTGCCCGGGGTTTCATGGTGGCGTGGCCGGTGATGTTGCTCGACGAGCCGACAGCATCTCTCGACGACAACAATCGCCAGGTGGTGCTGGAACTGATGAATGAAGCAAAAGCGGCAGGGGCTGCACTGATCGGCATCTTCCACGACCGCATCGCCCGTGAAGCGGTTGCCGACCGCCATCTCGACATGACCCCAGCCGCAGTCAGCCAAGAGGAATACGCCGATGCCCGTTGAACAGATCCTCAGCAATGCCCAACTGGTCACCGCTGACCGTGTGTTCTACGGCACCGTGGTGCTGCGCGACGGCTTGATCGCTGAAGTCTGCGAAGGTCCGAGCCGCTTGCCTCAGGCGCAAAATCTGCATGGTGATTACCTGCTGCCGGGTCTGGTGGAGTTGCACACCGACAACCTGGAGCGTCACATGACCCCGCGCCCCGGTGTGGACTGGCCGTCGGTACCGGCGGTGCTCAGCCACGATGCACAGATCATCGCGGCGGGCATCACCACGGTGTTCGATGCGGTGTCCATCGGCGACGTAAACCCGAAGGGCAATCGCATGCAGAAATTGCCGGCGATGCTGGAGGCAATCACCAAAGCGTCCGATGCCGGCCTTACCCGCGCCGAACACCGTTTGCACTTGCGCTGCGAGCTGTGCCACCCGGACACCTTGAGTGTGTTCCGCGATCTTGTGGAAAACCCGCTGGTGCAACTGGTGTCAGTGATGGACCACTCGCCGGGCCAGCGCCAGTTTGTGCTGCAATCCAAGTACCGTGAGTACTACATGGGCAAGTACCACCTGACCACGACGCAGATGGATGACTTCATCACCCTGCAAATGGCCAACTCGCGGCAGTACAGCGACAGGTATCGTGCGGCAATTGTCGAGCACTGTCTGGCCCTTGGCCTGTCGGTGGCCAGTCATGATGACGCGACCCTGGCCCACGTCGAGGAGTCGGCGCGCTACGGCATGACCATCGCCGAGTTCCCGACCACGGTCGAGGCGGCGCGCGGATGCCGGGAACGGGACATGAAAGTGTTGATGGGCGCACCGAACATCGTGCGCGGCGGATCGCACTCGGGTAACGTGGCCGCCGCGGAACTGGCGGCCGAAGGCTTGCTGGATATCCTGTCCAGCGATTACTACCCGGCGAGCCTGTTGCAATCGACGTTCGCGCTGGCAGCGCAGAACAATCGCATCGGCCTGGCCGAAGCAGTGCGCATGGTCAGCCTGAACCCGGCCCGCGCTGCGGGTTTGCATGATCGTGGCGAAATTGCAGCGGGCCTGCGGGCCGATCTGGTGCAAGCACGCAGTCACGACGGTCTGACGGCGGTTCAACAAGTATGGCGGCAAGCGAAGAGGGTGTACTGATGTCGGGCAGGTTGATCTATCTCATCGGACCTTCCGGGTCGGGCAAGGACAGCCTGTTGGACGCGGCGCGCGGCCGGTTGGCCGAAAGAGGCTGCCGCATCGTGCGGCGGGTCATCACCCGTTCTGCGGAGGCGGTGGGCGAGGCGGCCTTGGGTGTCAGCCCGCAGCAGTTCGCCGAGATGGAGGCTCAGGGCGCGTTTGCCCTGAGCTGGCACGCCAACGGTCTGTCCTACGGCATCCCGCGGGAAATCGACGATTGGCTGAAGGCCGGACAAGATGTGCTGGTCAATGGCTCGCGCGGGCATTTGCACAATGCCCGTGAGCGCTACCCGCACATGCTTGTGGTGCTGCTGACCGTGGATCAAGCGGTGTTGCGCGAGCGCTTGCTGGCACGAGGACGGGAGTCCGTGGTGGAAATAGACGCACGGTTGGCGCGCAACACCCGATTCAACCAAAGCGTACTGGCCGACGACGACCCGATGGTGCATGTCCTCGATAACTCCGGGGCACTGGAAAATACGGTGGAACGCTTGCTCGGCTGCATCGACGAACCCTCCATATGCGCTTGACGTTGCTCGGTACTGGTGATGCCCGGCAAGTTCCGGTCTACGGCTGCGAGTGCGTGGCTTGCGACCGGGCGCGTAAGGATCCGCGTCAGCAACGTCGACCCTGCTGTGCGCTGATCGAGTGTGGCGATCAGCGCTGGTTGATCGACAGCGGCCTGCCAGACCTGTGCGAGCGTTTTGCGCCGCGCAGCTTCAACGGCATATTGCAGACCCACTACCACGCCGATCACGCACAGGGCTTGTTGCATCTGCGCTGGGGTCAGGGCCTGGTGATCCCGGTCCACGGCCCGGTGGACCCGGAAGGCCTGGCCGACCTCTACAAACACCCCGGCATTCTCGATTTCAGTCAGCCGTTCGAGGCCTTTGAAACACGTGTTTTCGGCACGTTGGGTGTTACAGCGTTGCCGTTGCTGCATTCCAAACCGACCCTGGGGTACTTGTTGGAGGGCGAGGGGCGACGGATCGCCTATTTGACTGACACCGTGGGCCTGCCACCGGACACCTTGAACTGGCTGCTGCGTGAACCGCTGGATGTGCTGGTGCTGGACTGCTCCATACCACCGCAACCTCAGGCGCCGCGCAATCACAACGACCTTAACCTGGCCTTGCAGTGCATTGACGAACTGCAGCCAACGTCAGCGGTGTTGACCCATGTCGGGCATACGTTGGATGCGTGGTTGATTGAGCATCGCGATGAATTGCCGGGCAATGTCAGTGTCGGGTTTGATGGGTGTGAGCTGTAAAAAGATCGCAGGCTGCGCCAGTTCCTGCGTTAATCGTGCATATGGCCCTGTAGGAGTTGGCGCAGCCCCTCCTTCCTGGCGGATGCGGCGATGGAGAAGCTGGTTCGAAATTGAGTCGTACTCGTACGTGGCCTTCGCGGGCAAGCCTTTAATGCTTACGCCGTCGCCAACGAACCCTTTTGCGAAACGCTCAAGAACCGCAACAACGCCAACAGTGGAAATGCGCTGCCGACAATCACGATCCACAACCAGCCACCGTGTTCGTATACCGGGCTGGCCACCGAAGAGCCAAACGCGCCACCGATGAAGATGCTGGTCATGTACAGCGCATTCAGACGGCTGCGACTTTTGGCGTCGAGAGCGTAAACCGCGCGTTGACCGAGGACCATGTTCATCTGCACGCAGAAATCGAGCACCACGCCCGTCACGGCCAGACCGATGACGCTGTAGACCGGATGGATGAATGCGGGCAGGAAGCTCAGGCTGGCGAACAACAGGGCCAGCAAGGACGCGATGCGGGTATGCCCGGCATCTGCCAGGCGTCCGGCGATGGGCGCGGCGATGGCGCCGATGGCACCGACCAGGGCGAAGATCGCAATCTGGCTTTGCGACAAGCCGTGATTACGTGTCAGTTCCAGCGGCACGGCGGTCCAGAACAGGCTGAAGGTAGCGAACATGCAGCCTTGGTAAAACGCACGCTGGCGCAGCACCGGTTGCTTGCGCAACAGTGTCCACAGCGAGCCCAGCAGCTGACCGTAAGACGCACTGTGATCAGGCTGGCGCTTGGGGATCGTGACCGCCAACACAATGCTGATCGCTGCCATCAACAGCGCGGCGATAACAAACATCGCGCGCCAGCCGAAATGATCGGCCACCACGCTGGATACCGGCCGCGCCAGCAGAATCCCCAGCAACAAGCCGCCCATGATCCCGCCGACTACCCGGCCGCGAGATTCTTCCGGGGCGAGGTGAGCGGCCAGCGGGATCAGGATCTGCACCGACACCGAACTGAAGCCCACCAGCAGCGAGATCAGCAAAAACACATTGGGCTGATCGGTGAACGCCGCACCCAGCAGGCTGGCAATTGCCACCAGCGTGGTGGTGATCATCAGCCGGCGATTCTCCAGCAGGTCACCCAGGGGCACGAGAAAGAACAGACCCAGTGCATAACCGATCTGGGTCAGCGAAACGATCAGGCTGGCCATGCTGTTGGTCAGGCCGATGTCGGGCGCGATAAGACCAATTATCGGCTGGGCGTAGTAGATGTTGGCGACGATCGCGCCGCAGCAAAAGGCGAACAGCAGCACCATGCCTCGGGTCATCGTTGCGGCACTGTGGGGCGCCTGGGTCGCAGGGGTCATGACGTGTCTCGCTGAACATTGGAATGTGCGCAGGTTAAGCGGCAGACGCAGAGGGCGGAAGAGTAATTGCAGTGATAGTGATTATTCCCTTGCGGCATGGGTGGCCTGAACCACGACTGCCTGGATGCACAGCCTGCGTAGCTTGCGTAACAAATCGCAGAGCCCATAAAAAAGGCGACCTTCGCAGGTCGCCTTTGGCATTGCCACTCAGCGTTTACTGGCCGGTGTAAATCTGGTCGAAAACGCCACCGTCATTGAAGTGGGTTTTTTGCACGGTACGCCAGTCGCCGAAGGTTTTTTCCACCGACAGGAAGTCGACTTTCGGGAAACGATCGGTGTACTTGGCCAACACGGCCGGGTCGCGGGGACGCAGGTAGTTGGCGGCCGCGATTTCCTGACCTTCAGGCGACCACAGGTACTTCAGGTATTCCTCGGCGGCGGCACGGGTACCTTTCTTGTCGACGGTTTTGTCGACCACCGACACCGGTGGCTCGGCTTCGGCGGAGACGCTTGGGTAGATGACTTCGAACTGCTCGCGACCGAACTCGCGGGCAATCATCTCGGCTTCGTTTTCGAAGGTCACCAGCACGTCGCCGATCTGGTTGGTCATGAAGGTGGTGGTGGCTGCACGGCCACCGGTATCGAGCACTGGCGCTTGCTTGAACAGTTTGCCGACAAACTCTTTTGCCTTGTTCTCGTCACCGCCGTTTTTCAGCACGTAACCCCAGGCCGAGAGGTAGGTATAGCGGCCGTTGCCGGAGGTTTTCGGGTTCGGAACGATGACCTGTACGCCATCCTTGAGCAGGTCTGGCCAGTCTTTGAGGGCTTTCGGGTTGCCTTTGCGGACGATGAACACCGTGGCCGAGGTGAATGGCGCGCTGTTGTTCGGCAGGCGGGTCACCCAATTGTCCGGGACCAGCTTGCCGTTGTCCGCCAGGGCGTTGATGTCGGTGGCCATGTTCATGGTGATGACGTCAGCCGGCAGGCCGTCGATCACCGAGCGCGCCTGTTTGCTGGAGCCGCCGAAGGACATCTGCAGGGTGATGTTTTCGTTGTGTTCAGCTTGCCAGTGCTTCTGGAACGCAGTGTTGTAGTCCTTGTAGAAATCTCGCATCACGTCGTAGGAAACGTTGAGCAGGGTCGGTGCGGCGTGGGCGATATTGCCCAAGGCCAGGCCAGCGGCGAGAAGTGAGGCGCCAAAGAGTTTTTTCACTGCGCATTCCTTGTTCTACAGGGTGTTGTTGAAATAGGGGTGATTGCGTTTTGCCAGCGACTATAGCCGTGCTTTCATAGTCCTTTAAAGATTAAAAAGTACTTTGCTTATTCCATTTTCTTGAACAGCGCATTACCACAACGTGAACAGAACGCTGCGCCGTGTTCGTGGCTGTTTTTGCGGCACACCGGGCAGTCGTGTTGCAGTTGTTCGCCGCGCATGGCGTTGGCCAGCTCGGCGGTGAAAATCCCTGTTGGCACGGCGATGATCGAGTAACCGGTGATCATCACCAGTGACGAAATCACCTGGCCCAGAGGCGTCTTCGGCACTATGTCGCCGAAGCCCACGGTGGTCAGCGTAACGATAGCCCAGTAGATGCCTTTGGGAATACTGGTGAAGCCATGTTCCGGGCCTTCGATCACGTACATCAAGGTGCCGAACACCGTCACCAGAGTGCAGACGCTGACCAGAAACACCACGATCTTCTGCTTGCTGCCGCGCAGCGCGGACATCAGGTAGTTGGCTTGTTTCAGGTAGGGGCTCAGCTTGAGCACGCGGAAAATCCGCAGCATGCGGATGATCCGGATGATCAACAGGTACTGCGCATCGGCGTAATACAGCGCAAGTATCCCGGGCACGATCGCCAGCAAATCCACCAGGCCGTAAAAGCTGAAGGCGTAGCGCAGGGGCTTGGGCGAGCAGTACAGGCGCAGGATGTACTCGCCCAGGAAGATAACGGTGAAGCCCCACTCGATGTACGCCAGCACATCGGCGTAGTCACGGTGAATGCTGTCGATGCTGTCGAGCATCACGATCACCAGGCTGGCGAGGATGATCAACAGCAAAATGCCGTCGAAGCGCCGACCAGCCTTGGTGTCGCTCTGGAAAATCATGACGTAAAGGTCTTCACGCCAGTTTTTGCTGCTGTCCATGGAGAACGCCTGAACCGGGAATCAACGCAGCCTAGGTTGATTCTCCCCGGGAGTGCAAGGTGCACTGGCATTCGTGGCTTTGCCGAGCACTTGAACAACCGTACGCAGCAGCCAGCAGGCGAGGATGAACGGCGCGGTCAGCGTGGGCAGGCCAATAGCGGCAAACATTGGCGTCAGCAGCAGCGCCGCTGCAATGCCGATCAGTGGTAGCCACGGCTGCTGGCGCTGCGCGCTGAAGGCGAGGGCAGCGAGCACCGCGTTATAGCCACCAAGGCCGAGCAGGGCGGTGTAGAAGTCGTGGTGCAGCAGGCTCCAGCCCATGCCCGCGACAGACGCCAACAACGCCCAGCAGAATGCGCGACGGTCAGCGATCAGCAAGCCGGCGGCAATCAAAGCTCCGGCCAGCGGATGACCGAGGAACATCACCTGGCCGAGGCCTTTGAGTGGTGCGGCGAGCATGTTCAGTGCGGTGACTTCGATCAGATGCGCCTGGGTCGACGGCGTGGCGAAACCCAGCAGTAACCAGCCCAGGCCCACGAAGGGCGCGGTGTAGGCGGGCAGGTATCGGCTGATCCGGGAGCGCTTGAGCCACTGTTGGGTGAGCATCGCGCTCAAGCCGCCGCAGGCAATGATCATTAAAGGCAGCATGGCTGACCAGGGGAAGTACAGGCTCAGCAGCAGGCCGAGCAATACGCCGTTATAGCTGAACAGGCCGGCCTGACGGTCAGCCTTTTCATAGCCGCGACGCTGTGCGGTGAGCAGCCCGGCGACGCCACCGAGCAATGCGCCGCCAAGCAGGGCTGGCGCCGTGAAAAGTACTGCCAAAAGGCACAGCAGACCAAACAGTGGGTGGCGCTGCAGGAAGATCTGGCTAAAGCCGTTGAGCAGGGCAGTGGCCCAGTCGGGGCAGTGGGTGTTGAAGTGATTGGCAGGCATGGCAAGTCTGAAAGTCAGTGAAACCGGGTTTCCTGCATCGCCAGCAGGCTGGCTCCCACACTGAATCTTTGTTCAGTCTTGATTGTGTGATCGACACAAAACCAATGTGGCAGCCAGCCTGCTGGCGATGAGGCCGGTATGGGCGCTCTAGATCAACGTCTCGATGCGCAATGAGTTAGTCGACCCCGGCTGCCCAAACGGCACACCGGCGGTAATCAATAATGTATCGCCACGCTGCGCCATGCCCTGGGCCTGGGCAATCTCCAGGGCCGTCGAACACACTTCATCCACCTGGCGCAGCCGATCATTGACCACCGAGTGCACGCCCCAGGCCACGGTCAGGCGGCGAGCGGTCTGCTGGTTGGGTGTCAGGTTGAGGATCGGCACCGTGGGCCGTTCCCGTGCCGCGCGCAGGCTCGAAGCGCCGGACTCGCTGTAGTTGACCAGCACCGCTACCGGCAGCACGTTACTGATGCGGCGAATCGCACAGCTGATGGCATCGGAGAGGGTCGCTTCGGCTTTCGGCCGGCTGACATCCAGTTGGGTCTGATAGTCCGGGCCGTTCTCCACCTGGCGGATGATCTTGCTCATCATCTGCACGGCCTCGAGCGGGTATTCGCCGGACGCGGTTTCCGCCGACAGCATGACCGCATCGGCGCCTTCGGCTACGGCATTGGCGACATCGGTCACTTCGGCACGAGTAGGTGCAGGCGAGAAGCGCATCGACTCCAGCATCTGCGTCGCCACCACCACCGGTTTACCGAGTTGGCGGCAAGTGCTGATGATGTTCTTCTGGATCTGCGGCACGCTTTCGGCCGGCACTTCCACGCCCAGGTCACCCCGGGCGACCATGATCGCATCGCTCAGTTCGGCGATTTCCCGCAGTTGGTTGACCGCCGACGGTTTTTCGATCTTGGCCATCAAAAACGCTTTGTCGCCGATCAGCGCACGGGCTTCGCGGATATCCTCCGGGCGCTGCACAAAGGACAGCGCCACCCAGTCCACACCGAGTTCCAGACCGAAGCTCAGGTCGCGACGATCCTTGGCCGTCAGCGGGCTGAGGTCGAGCACCGCTTGCGGCACGTTCACGCCTTTGCGGTCCGACAGTTCGCCGCCGTTGAGAACGGTGGTGTCGATCGCGTCGGCGTATTTGCTCACGACCCGCAGGCGTAGTTTGCCGTCGTCCAGCAGCAGGTCCATGCCCGGCTCCAGCGCGGCGATGATTTCCGGGTGCGGCAGGTTCACCCGGCGCTCATCCCCCGGCGTGGCATCGAGGTCCAGGCGCAGGGCCTGGCCGCGCACCAGTTGGACCTTGCCTTCGGCGAACTTGCCGACCCGCAGTTTCGGGCCCTGCAGGTCCATCAGAATGCCCAGCGGATAATTGAGCTGGCGCTCGACTTCACGAATCCACTGATAGCGCTGGGCGTGATCGGCGTGATCGCCATGGCTGAAGTTCAGGCGAAAAATATTGACCCCGGCCTCGACCAGCTCACGGATATCGTCGATGCCTAATGTGGCGGGGCCGAGGGTGGCGAGGATTTTGACCTTTTTATCAGGCGTCATGTTTAGGGTTCTCGAGAATCAGGATGGCACGGAAGTCGTTGACGTTGGTGCGGGTCGGCTCGGTGACGATCAGTGCGTCCAGCGCCTCGAAGTAGCCATAGCCGTTGTTGTTGTCGAGCTCGTCGCTGGCGCTCAAACCGAGGGACTCGGCGCGGGCGTAGCTGTCCGGGGTCATGATCGCGCCGGCGTTGTCTTCGGAGCCGTCGATGCCATCGGTGTCACCGGCCAGGGCGTAGACGCCGGGCAAGCCTTTGAGGCTGTCGGTCAGGCTCAGCAGGAACTCGGCGTTACGCCCGCCACGGCCATTGCCGCGCACAGTGACGGTGGTTTCGCCACCGGAGAGAATCACGCAGGGGGCGGCCAATGGTTGACCGTGCAGGACGATCTGTCGGGCGATGCCGGCGTGGACTTTCGCCACTTCGCGCGATTCGCCTTCCAGGTCACCGAGGATCAGAGGGCTGAAGCCGGCCTGGCGGCACTTCACCGCAGCGGCTTCGAGGGATTGCTGGGGGCGTGCGATCAGCTGGAAATGGCTGCGCGCCAGGCTCGGGTCGCCGGGCTTGACGGTTTCCGATTCCGGGCTTTGCAACCAGTTGCGCACCGAGACTGGCACTTCAATGTTGTAGCGTTTGAGGATCGCCAGGGCTTCGTCCGAGGTGCTCGGATCGGCCACCGTAGGGCCGGAGGCGATGACCGTGGCAAGGTCGCCCGGCACGTCGGAAATCGCGTAGGTGTAAACGGTTGCCGGCCAGCAGGCTTTGCCCAGGCGGCCGCCCTTGATCGCCGAGAGGTGCTTGCGCACGCAGTTCATCTCGCCGATGGTCGCGCCGGATTTGAGCAGGGCTTTGTTGATCGCTTGCTTGTCGGCCAGGGTAATGCCGGCAGCAGGGAGGGCCAGCAACGCCGAACCACCACCGGACAACAGGAAGATCACCCGGTCGTCTTCGCTGAGGTCACTGACCAGCGCCAGCACGCGCTTGGCTACCGCCAGGCCGGCGGCATCGGGAACCGGATGCGCGGCTTCGACCACTTCGATTTTTTCGCAGCAAGCGCCGTGACCGTAGCGGGTGACTACCAGCCCTGTGACTTCGCCCTGCCAGCAGCGCTCGACCACCTGGGCCATGGCGGCCGCGGCCTTGCCGGCACCGATGACGATCACGCGACCACTGCGGTCCTTGGGCAGATGAGCTTCGAGGACATGTTGCGGATGCGCCGCGTCGATGGCTGTAGCGAACAGTTCGCGTAGCAATTGTTGTGGTTCGACCGACATGGCGGGCTCCCGGAATTCTTGTTATTGGAAAATGGAGCAACCCGGACTCCTGTGGGAGCCAGCCTGCTGGCGATTCAGGCGCTGCGGTCCATCAGACACACCGCGTTGATTTCATCGCCAGCAGGCTGGCTCCCACAGGTTCAGGCAGGGCTTACTTCTTGTCGCGAATCGAGAAGTTCGCCATGTGCTCCAGGCCTTTGATCAGCGCCGAGTGGTCCCAGTTGCTGCCACCGATGGCCGCGCAGGTGCTGAACACTTGCTGGGCGTTGGCGGTGTTCGGCAGGTTGATGTTCAGTTCCTTGGCGCCTTGCAGGGCCAGGTTCAGGTCCTTCTGGTGCAGGCTGATGCGGAAGCCTGGATCGAAGGTGCCCTTGATCATGCGCTCGCCGTGTACTTCAAGGATCTTCGACGAAGCGAACCCGCCCATCAGTGCTTCACGCACCTTGGCTGGATCGGCACCGTTTTTCGAAGCGAACAGCAGGGCTTCGGCCACGGCCTGGATGTTCAGGGCGACGATGATCTGGTTCGCCACTTTTGCGGTTTGACCGTCGCCGTTGCCACCGACCAGGGTGATGTTCTTGCCCATGGCCTGGAACAGTGGCAGGGCGCGTTCGAAGGCGTCGGCATCGCCACCGACCATGATGCTCAGGGTCGCGGCCTTGGCGCCGACTTCACCGCCGGATACCGGGGCGTCGAGGTATTGCGCGCCTTTTTCGTTGATCTTCGCGGCGAAGGCCTTGGTAGCGGTCGGCGAGATCGAGCTCATGTCGATCACCACCTTGCCTTTGCCAACGCCGGCAGCGATGCCGTCTGCGCGAAACAGCACGTCATCGACCTGCGGGGTATCCGGGACCATGACGATGATGAATTCGGCTTCCTGGGCGACTTCTTTCGGGTTCGCCAGGGCAATGGCGCCAGCGGCGACCAGGTCTGCCGGGGCAGCGTCGTGGTGTGCCGACAGGAACAGGCTGTGACCGGCTTTCTGCAGGTTCGCCGCCATTGGGTGGCCCATGATGCCGGTGCCGATAAATCCGATTTTAGCCATGAGAAAATCCTCTTGTTTTTGTGTAGCTCCTGGCACTTGGCCGGTGAGCTCTTTGTGGCGAGGGGGCTTGCCCCCGTTGGGTCGCGAAGCGGCCCCAATGTATTTACGCAGTCAGTCAGATAGAACGCATTTGCCGGTTATACGACTGCTTCGCGGTCGAACGGGGGCAAGCCCCCTCGCCACAAAAGCGCTTCTGACAATCAGATTGCGTTATGGGTTTTCAGCCATCCCAGGCCCGCTTCCGTAGTCGTCAGCGGCTTGTATTCGCAGCCGACCCAACCCTGGTACCCGATGCGGTCCAGGTGTTCGAACAGGAAGCGGTAGTTGATTTCTCCGGTGCCAGGTTCGTTGCGCCCCGGGTTGTCTGCGAGCTGCACATGGTTGATCTCGCCCAGGTGCGATTGCAGGGTGCGGGCCAGGTCGCCTTCCATGATTTGCATGTGATAGATGTCGTATTGCAGGAACAGATTGGCGCTGCCGACCTGCTCGCGAATCGACAGGGCTTGGGCCGTGTTGTTCAGGTAGAAGCCTGGAATGTCACGGGTGTTGATCGCTTCCATCACCAGTTTGATACCTGCTGCTTGCAGCTTGTCGGCTGCGTACTTGAGGTTGGCGACGAAGGTATTTTCCACGGTGGCATCGTCAACGCCTTGTGGGCGGATGCCGGCCAGGCAGTTGACCTGGGTATTGCCCAGCACTTGCGCGTAGGCGATCGCCAGATCGACACCGGCGCGGAATTCTTCAACCCGATCCGGCAGGCACGCGATACCGCGCTCGCCCTTGGCCCAGTCACCGGCCGGCAGGTTGAACAACACCTGGGTCAGGCCGTTGGCGTCGAGCTGGGCCTTGATTTCGGCGGAGCTGAAGTCGTAAGGGAACAGGTATTCGACACCACTGAAGCCGGCCTTGGCGGCCGCTTCGAAACGGGCGAGGAAATCCTGTTCAGTGAACAGCATGGACAGGTTGGCTGCGAAACGCGGCATGGTGGTCTCCTGAAACAGATTTGATACGGGTAGGTCTGACTAAACGCAATCAGTCCCCTCTCCCTGGGGAGAGGGTTAGGGTGAGGGGGAATCTTGAGTCTGATCCCGATCCTGCGAACACCGCAAAACCTTTCCCTCACCCCAGCCCTCTCCCGGAGGGAGAGGGAGCCAGATCGAGTCAATCAAGCATCGAAATCGCAGTCGGTGCGTCGTTGCCGACCAGCGCCAGGTCTTCGAATTCGTTGACGGCGTTGATCTCGGTACCCATGGAAATGTTGGTCACACGCTCCAGAATAATCTCGACGATCACCGGCACCTTGAACTCTTCGATCAGCTCCTGGGCCCTGCGCAGTGCTGGCTGGATCTGGGCCGGTTCGAACACACGCAGTGCCTTGCAACCGAGGCCCTCGGCAACCGCGACGTGGTCGACACCGTAACCGTTGAGTTCCGGCGCGTTCAGGTTATCGAAGGACAACTGCACGCAGTAGTCCATGTCGAAACCGCGCTGCGACTGACGGATCAGCCCCAGGTACGAGTTGTTTACCACAACATGAATGTACGGCAGCTTGAATTGCGCGCCCACCGCCAGTTCTTCGATCATGAACTGGAAATCATAGTCGCCCGACAGCGCGACAACCTTGCGGTTCGGGTCAGCCTTGACCACACCCAGCGCTGCCGGAATGGTCCAGCCCAGGGGACCGGCCTGGCCGCAGTTGATCCAGTGACGCGGCTTGTAGACGTGCAGGAACTGCGCGCCGGCAATCTGCGACAGACCGATGGTGCTGACGTAGCAAGTGTCTTTGCCAAACACCTGGTTCATCTCTTCGTAAACGCGCTGGGGTTTGACCGGTACGTTGTCGAAGTGGGTCTTGCGCTGCAAGCTGGCTTTGCGCTGCTGGCAGTCTTGCAGCCAGGCGCTGCGGTTTTTCAGCTTGCCGGCGGCTTGCCATTCGCGAGCGACTTCGATGAACACGGTCAGCGCGGCAGCGGCGTCGGAGACGATGCCCAGGTCCGGAGTGAATACACGGCCGATCTGGGTGCCTTCAATGTCGACGTGAATGAACTTGCGGCCTTCGGTGTACACGTCTACCGAGCCCGTGTGGCGGTTGGCCCAACGGTTACCGATACCCAGCACCACGTCGGACTTGAGCATGGTTGCGTTGCCGTAGCGGTGCGAAGTCTGCAGGCCGACCATGCCAACCATCAGCGGGTGATCGTCCGGGATGGTGCCCCAGCCCATCAGGGTCGGGATGACCGGAATACCGGTCAGCTCGGCGAACTCCACCAGCAACTCACTGGCGTCGGCATTGATGATGCCACCACCCGCTACCAGCAATGGACGCTCAGCCTGATCGAGCAGGGCCAAAGCTTTCTCGATCTGAACGCGGCTGGCGGTTGGCTTGGCCAGCGGCAATGGCTGGTAAGCGTCAATGTCGAATTCGATCTCGGCCATCTGCACGTCGAACGGCAGGTCGATCAGCACTGGGCCTGGACGGCCAGAGCGCATTTCATAGAAGGCTTTCTGGAACGCGTAAGGCACCTGGCCAGGTTCCAGAACGGTGGTTGCCCACTTGGTGACTGGCTTGACGATGCTGGTGATATCGACAGCCTGGAAATCTTCCTTGTGCATACGGGCGCGGGGTGCTTGCCCGGTAATGCAGAGGATCGGGATCGAGTCGGCCGAGGCGCTGTAGAGCCCGGTGACCATGTCGGTGCCGGCCGGGCCGGAAGTACCGATGCACACGCCGATGTTGCCGGCCTTGGTGCGGGTGTAACCCTCGGCCATGTGCGACGCGCCTTCAACGTGGCGAGCGAGGACGTGATCGATGCCACCGACCTTTTGCAGGGCGGAGTACAGCGGGTTGATGGCGGCACCCGGGATGCCAAAAGCGGTATCAACCCCTTCACGGCGCATCACCAGAACGGCGGCTTCGATTGCTCTCATTTTGCTCATGGTTTTGTGCCTCTTACGTTTTGTAATTGTATACAAGTGGCTTTGCGCAGAGTGTATTCACGGCGGACGGCGCAGGTCAATCCATTTTCTCAAGCGCTCGTTTCATTTGTCTGAAGCCCAATCTACTGTGGCTTTTCGTCGCATGTGGCGCTTTTCGAGAATTATTGTATACAAAAAAATAACTCATTGTGTTCTATTTGTTGCATCTGGCTGCGGCACAAACGCGCAGCCCACTGGCTTTCCGAAAAACAAAATGAGGACGGCACCATGAGCGCTTTAACCTTGAAAGTCGCAGTCAACCTGGTCAATGAGGCCATCTCTGCAGGGCGGGCCATTTCAGCGGCACCCCTGACCATCGCGGTGCTCGATGCCGGTGGGCACTTGGTCACCCTGCAACGCGAAGACGGCGCAAGCCTGCTGCGCCCGCACGTCGCCATCGGCAAAGCCTGGGGGGCCATCGCATTAGGCAAAGGCTCGCGCCTGCTCGCGCTGGATGCGCAGCAACGCCCGGCGTTTATTGCCGCGCTGAACAGCCTGGGGCAGGGCAGCGTTGTGCCGGCACCGGGTGGTGTGCTGATTCGCGACCAGGCCGGGAGTGTGCTGGGAGCGGTGGGGATCAGCGGGGATTTGTCGGATGTTGATGAGCAGTGTGCTATCACTGCGATCGAGGCGTTGGGGTTGAGGGCGGATGCGGGGGTGGTTGCTTGATTTTGTATTGATTGGTCTATCTCCATCGCCAGCAGGCTGGCTCCCACACTGGATCCGTGGCGCACACAAATCCCCTGTGGGAGCCAGCCTGCTGGCGATGGCGGACTACCAGACACATCCAGCTAAATGTCTGCCCCGCCCTTGGGTGATATCAGGTCTAGCCTTCCTCATGAATCAATCATGCAAGGGGCAAAGGAATGCCTGATCTACCCGCTTCAAATCGCTTGCGCATCGGCCGCTATACCGAATCCAGCCGCATTTACCTGCTGACGATTAATACTCACGACAGAGAGCCGATATTCAATGACTTCGGCTTGGGCAGGGTGGTGGTCAATCAATTTCGTTGCGCTCAGGATCAAGGCTTCGCCAATTCATTGGCCTGGGTTGTCATGCCCGATCACTTTCATTGGTTGATTGAGCTGCGGCAGGGCTCTTTGGGCAGTTTGGTGCAAAGGACTAAATCCTTGACGACCAAGGCAGTGAAGCTGTCTACCGGTCGTGGGGTGAGTCTTTGGCAGCGAGGTTTTCATGATCGAGCGCTGCGTCGTGAAGAGGACTTGGTAAAGCTTGCCCGGTATGTTGTGGCTAACCCATTGCGGGCAGGGTTGGTCGAGCGTCTTGGTGACTATCCGCTGTGGGATGCTGTCTGGGTCTGATTCAAAACCGAGTCGTCCCCATCGCCAGCAGGCTGGCTCCCACAGGGTGTTATCTGAGTGTCAGAGATCAACTGTGGGAGTCAGGCTGATGGCGAATGGCCGCGCCGCGGTGCATCAGTCCGGCTCGCACCCCTTGAGCACCAACCGGATGATCGTCTGCGCGGCCGCCTCGTAATCCTCTTCATCCAGCCGGGCCTTGCCGGTGATGGCGCTGATCTGCCAATCGAAGTCGGCGTAGGTCTGGGTCGCAGCCCAGATGCTGAACATCAGGTGGTTGGGGTCGATCGGGGCGATCTGGCCGCGGTCGATCCAGGTCTGGATGCAGTCGATGTTGTGTCTGGCCTGGCCATTCAGTTGCTCGACCAGGTCGGCACTCAAGTGCGGTGCACCGTGCATGATTTCACTGGCGAACACTTTGGAGGCGAAGGGCAGGTCGCGGGAAATGCGGATTTTCGAGCGGATGTAGCCGCTGAGCACTTCGCTGGGCTCACCGTCCGGATTGAACGGTGTCGAGGCCTGCAGGATTGGCACGATGATACTTTCCAGGACCTCGCGATAGAGGTTTTCCTTGGACTTGAAGTAGTAGTAGACGTTCGGCTTGGGCAATCCCGCCTTGGCGGCGATGTCGCTGGTTTTGGTCGCAGCGAAGCCTTTGTCGGCAAATTCTTCACTGGCGGCACGCAGGATCAGTTGTTTGTTGCGCTCGCGGATAGTGCTCATAAACCGGGTGATTCCTTGCCTGCTCTGGCGGTTGCGCATGGTATCACCGGCCTCGCGCAGCGCTCAAGAATGCGCCACGCGCAGTTGTGTCGCGCTATGCTGCACGGCAATCATTCAAGAAGGAAACCCGATCCATGGCTGGAAGCAGTTTGCTGGTGCTGATCGATGACATCGCCGCGGTACTGGACGATGTGGCGTTGATGACCAAAATGGCCGCCAAGAAGACCGCCGGTGTCCTCGGTGACGACCTGGCGCTCAATGCCCAGCAGGTCAGCGGCGTGCGTGCCGAGCGGGAAATCCCGGTGGTCTGGGCGGTCGCCAAGGGTTCTTTTATCAACAAACTGATCCTGGTGCCGTCGGCATTGGCCATCAGTGCGTTCGTACCCTGGCTTGTCACTCCGTTGCTGATGGTTGGCGGCGCTTATCTGTGTTTCGAGGGCTTCGAGAAACTCGCCCACAAGTTCCTGCACAGCAAGGTTGAAGACGCAGTCGAGCATGCGCAATTGGTCGAGGCCGTGGCCGACCCTGCCACTGATTTGGTGGCGTTCGAGAAGGACAAGATCAAGGGGGCGATCCGCACCGACTTCATTCTGTCGGCGGAAATCATCGCCATCACCCTCGGTACTGTGGCTGATGCGCCGTTGACCCAGCAAGTCATCGTGCTGTCGGGCATTGCCATTGTCATGACCATCGGCGTCTATGGCCTGGTCGCCGGCATCGTCAAGCTCGATGACCTGGGCCTGTGGCTGACGCAAAAACCCGGGCGGATGGCCAAAGGCATTGGCGCCGCGATTCTGCGCGCGGCACCCTACATGATGAAAAGCCTGTCGGTGATCGGCACGGCGGCGATGTTTCTGGTGGGTGGCGGGATTCTCACTCACGGCGTGCCGGTGGTGCATCACTGGATCGAGAGTGTCAGCGCGGCGGCAGGTGGTGGAGGATTTATCGTGCCGGTGCTGCTCAATGCGGTGGCGGGGATTGTGGCGGGGGCGGTGGTGCTGGCAGGAGTGATGCTCACCAGCAAAATATGGAAAACGCTCAAAGGCTGAAGCCTGGGAAGCCCGTTTATGTGCAACACATAAACAACTGTGGGAGCGGGCTTGCTCGCGAATGCGGTGCGTCAGTCAGCATTGATCTTGACTGGTACACCGCATTCGCGAGCAAGCCCGCTCCCACAGGTCCCGAGGTGTCTTGCGGTCGCCGGTATTACTCGGCGATCTGCAGTTTGCGGGCCTCGGTGTAAACGTAACGCACTTTCTCGTATTCGAACGGCGAGTTCATCTGGCCATAACGGAAGCTGGTCTGGTAGCGCTTGTCGATGCCGCGCAGGATCAAGACTTCCGGATGGTTGGAGCTGACTTCGGAGACGTTGAGGAAGTTGATTGCCGACTCGGCAGTGAAGTCCACTGCCAGGCCGCCTGTATCCCGCAGGTTCGAAGGGCCGAAGATCGGCAGTACGAAGTACGCGCCGCCCGGGACCCCGTAGAAGCCCAGGGTCTGTCCGAAGTCTTCGCTTTGGCGTGGCAGGCCCATGGCAGTGGCCGGATCCCACAGGCCGGCGACGCCGAGGGTGGTGTTAAGCAGCAGGCGACCGGTAGTTTCCAGTGAGCGCTGGCCCTTGAGTTGCAGCATGCTGTTCAACAGGTTCGGGATATCGCCCAGGTTGTTGAAGAAGTTGCTCACCCCGGTGCGCAAGAAGCTTGGCGTAATGTAGCGATAGCCATCGACCACTGGCAGGAACACCCATTGGTCAAAGCGGTAGTTGAAGTGGTAAACACGACGGTTCCACTCCTCCAGCGGGTCGTAGACCGCCAGGGCGTTTAGCGTCGAACGCTCGAACTCGCGTTGGTCCAGGCCCGGGTTGAACTTGAGTTTGCTCAGCGGTTCTTTGTAGCCGTCACCATTGACCACCACGGGTGCGTTGGCGTTGCTGTTGTCGGCGTTGGCGACACCTGCACAGAGTAACGCTGCGATAACCAGGAGATATTTAGCCACGGAAGAACTCCAGCATGGCGTCGCTGTTGACGCGGTAGTTAAGGTTGCCGCAATGGCCGCCCAGCGGATAAACAGTCAGGCGATCGCCAAAGGTCTTGCGCAGGAAGCCCAGGTCGCCCGGGCCGAGGATCACGTCGTCGGCGTTGTGCATCACGGCGATTTTCGGGCTGTTTTGCAGATAATCCTTCAGTGCATACAGGCTGACCTGGTCGATCAGTTGCAGCAGGCTGCCGCCGTCGGTGCGCGCGCGCCACATCGGGATCACTTGTTCGGTGATGTAGCAATCGAAGTCGCACTGCAAGGCGCGCTTGAGGAATGGCGTGAGGCTGGTGCCCTGGGTGATCGGAAACTTCGGCGGGGTGATCAGTCCGCGACGATTGATCAGGTCCGAGGTGAAGGCAATGTCGGCCGCCGAGAAGCGGAACGAGGTGCCGATCAGCATGGCCATCTGTTCGTTGGTCAGGTGCTGCTTGGACTGCTGGAAGTCATACAACAGGGCATCGTTGAGGTCGATGTAGCCCTTTTGCTGGAAGTAGCGGGTCAGTTTTTCCAGGACCAGTTCATAGAAGGTGGTCGAGGTGTTGATGCCCTTTACTTCGGTTTGTACCAGCTTGTCGAGATTGGTGATTGAGGTATAGAGGTTGACTGGCGGGTTGAGCAGCAGGACTTTCTTGAAGTTGAAGCTGCGGCGGGTTTCGTCCAGGTGCGCGACGAAGGCCGCATCCAGTGCGCCCAGGCTGTAGCCGGTGAGGTAGTAGTCGGTGACTGGCAGTTTCGGGTTCTGTGCCCGAACGGCCTGCATCACCCGGTACATGTCTTCGGCGTCTTCCTTGGTGATGCCCGGAGTGGCAAAGCGTGATGCGGCGCTGATGAAGTCGAAGCTGGTAGGCGACGACAGTTGCACCACGTGGTAGCCGGCCTTGTAGTACAGCTTCTTCAGGTATTCGTTCAGGGTGCTGTCATAGCGTGCACCAGTACCGGCGATCAGGAAAATCAGCGGCGCGGCCTTGTCCTGCGTGGCGATACGGTACTCGAGTTTCTTCACCGCCCAAAAGTTGTCCGGCAATTGGAACTCACGCTCAGGCCGCAGTGTAACGCTGCGCGTAGATTGATCGATGTCGTCGTCCAGCGGCAGTTCCGGACGCAAATCCGGTGGTGTCGTGGCAATGGTTGCCTCGAACGGGTTGGTCAGGGGATAGCCATAACTGGCGGCGTCGATGTCGACCGCCAGTGCGGACGCACTCAATATAAGGCCGCCAAACAGGGCGGCGAAGCGCAAGGAACGGAGCATGACTAGATCCCTTAGAAGGAAGTTGCCGATTGAATTTCGCAGGCTATGACCACCGGAGTTGCGCCAAAGTGCCAAGCATCGGCACCAAATAGGCCAGAATCCCAAGTAATAGTAGCTTGACGATACACTTTGCAGTGATTGAAAGGCCAGTAACTGTTGTTGGTACTTGCTTAACGCTTTCGGGCGATTAAGCTGACCGCCGCTTTTCGTCTATTGGAGTGCTTCATGTCCCGCCGTCTGCCCGTGATTCTGCTGCTTGTTTTACTGCCTGTCTGGCTGGCCGCCAGCTATGGTGCGCGCTATGGCTTCATGGAAGATGCGCAATGGGTCGGTGTCTGTGTGGATGAGGCGAGTCGGTGGGAATGTCAGGTGCGGTCGAGCCTGGGCTTGATGATTCACTTCAAGGTGATGGGGTATGGCGCACTGGCGGCCGCGTTGATCGGGTTCGTGCTGCCGGGGCGGGCAGGGTGGTGGCTGGGCGTGCTGGCACTGGCGCTCGGGTTCCCGGCGCTGGCGTTGTACAACACGACATTGGCGGTATTTGCGGTGGTGATTGCGGGGTTGCGACTGGTCAGGGGATCTCGTGGAATTTGACATTCCGCCATTGCGAACACGCTTGCTCCCACAATGGATCTACACCCTCCAAAACCCCTGTGGGAGCCAGCCTGCTGGCGATGGCTGACTGTGAGGCGATGCAATACTGGAAGTGGGGCAATACGGCACAAACGAAAACGGCCTCTATTTATATAGAGGCCGTTTGCGCTACAACCAGGACGCTATCGCAAGACAGGTCTTACTTGCGGTCTTCCAGCTTGGTGATGTCACGCGACTCGTAGCCGGTGTACAGCTGGCGCGGGCGGCCGATCTTGTACGGGCTGGAGAGCATTTCTTTCCAGTGGGAGATCCAGCCGACGGTCCGCGCCAGGGCGAAGATCACGGTGAACATGCTGGTTGGAATGCCGATCGCCTTGAGGATGATCCCCGAGTAGAAGTCGACGTTCGGGTACAGCGAGCGTTCGATGAAGTACGGGTCGGTCAGGGCGATCTCTTCCAGGCGCATGGCCAGTTCGAGTTGCGGATCGTTGTTGATCCCCAGTTCGCGCAAGACTTCGTCGCAGGTCTGCTTCATTACGGTGGCGCGCGGGTCGCGGTTCTTGTAAACGCGGTGACCGAAGCCCATCAGCTTGAACGGATCGTTCTTGTCCTTGGCCTTGGCAATGAACTTGTCGATGTTCGAAACATCGCCGATTTCATCGAGCATGGTCAGCACCGCTTCGTTGGCGCCGCCGTGAGCCGGGCCCCAGAGTGCGGCGATGCCGGCAGCGATACAGGCGAACGGGTTGGCACCCGAAGAGCCGGCCAGGCGTACGGTGGAGGTCGATGCGTTCTGCTCGTGGTCGGCGTGGAGGATGAAAATCCGGTCCATGGCCTTGGCGAGTACCGGGCTGATCGGTTTGATCTCGCACGGGGTGTTGAACATCATGTGCAGGAAGTTTTCCGCGTACGACAGGTCGTTGCGCGGGTACATCATGGGTTGACCCATGGAGTACTTGTAAACCATTGCAGCCAGGGTAGGCATCTTGGCAACCAGGCGGATCGCGGAGATTTCGCGATGCTGCGGGTTATTGATGTCCAGGGAGTCGTGGTAGAACGCCGAAAGGGCGCCGACTACGCCGCACATGACGGCCATCGGGTGGGCGTCGCGACGGAAACCGTTGAAGAAAGTCTTCAGCTGCTCGTGAACCATGGTGTGGTTCTTCACGGTGCTGACGAACTGAGCCTTCTGTTCTGCGGTCGGCAGTTCGCCGTTGAGCAGCAGATAGCAGGTTTCCAGGTAGTCCGATTTTTCAGCCAGCTGTTCGATCGGGTAACCGCGGTGCAACAAAATGCCGTTGTCACCGTCAATATAGGTGATCTTCGACTCGCACGAAGCGGTCGACATGAAGCCTGGGTCGAAGGTGAAGCGGCCCGTGGCCGTCAGGCCCCGAACATCGATAACATCGGGACCAACGGTGCCGGTTAAAATGGGCAGCTCGACGGGGGCTGCGCCCTCGATGATCAACTGCGCTTTTTTGTCAGCCATGTGGCCTCCTATTTATGCTTGAAATCATCAGACAGACCCCCCACGCAGGGCCCGCACCACTATAGTGAGATAAATTTGAATGTCAATTTGCCTAAAGTCTTGCTCCAGAAGGCTTTAACCGCACTTTTTTCTCGAAATTGCCAGCCATTTACGCCTTTTATGTCAGTTGCGCAATCAGCTGTTTGGGTTAGGTGTTTGCGTTGTCATTAGTAGCCTAACTGTCTATACTCGGCCACCGACCGCCAAGGGCTTTTGGGCTTGCTTTTATTGGGGGTCGCATCCCTGGGTGGTGGTTACCTGACCAGTGCACTCCCCAACAACTTTGCCCTGATTGTTAGGGGCTCTTCAGTGTGAAAAAAAAGCCGTGAAAAGCCAACGACCTGTAAACCTAGACCTAAGGACCATCAAACTCCCAGTCACTGCTTACACGTCCATCCTTCACCGAATTTCCGGTGTCATCCTCTTCGTGTGCCTTGCCATCATGCTTTACGCATTGGACAAGTCGCTGAGCTCCGAGGAAGGCTTCGGTCAGGTGAAAGCGTGTCTGACCAGTCCGCTAGCCAAGCTAGTGATTTGGGGCATCCTGTCCGCTCTGCTGTATCACCTGGTAGCCGGTGTGCGCCATTTGATCATGGACATGGGCATCGGTGAGACGCTGGAAGGCGGCAAGCTGGGCTCGAAAATCGTTATCGCCGTTTCCGTGGTGGTAATCGTTCTGGCAGGAGTTTGGATATGGTAACTAACGTCACGAACCTGTCGCGTTCGGGCCTCTATGACTGGATGGCGCAACGTGTGTCTGCGGTCGTTCTCGCGGCTTACTTCATTTTCCTGATCGGATACGTCGTGGCCCATCCTGGCCTCGAGTACGCCCAATGGCATGAACTGTTCGCCAATAACTGGATGCGTATTTTCAGTCTCCTGGCTCTCGTTGCCCTCGGCGCTCACGCCTGGGTCGGCATGTGGACCATTGCGACCGACTACCTGACGCCAATGGCGTTCGGCAAGTCCGCGACTGCAATACGTTTCCTTTTCCAGGCAGTATGCGGCGTTGCGATGTTCGCTTACTTCGTCTGGGGTGTGCAGATTCTCTGGGGTATCTGAGTCATGGCTAACATTCCAACGATTTCTTTCGACGCCATCATTATTGGTGGTGGCGGTGCCGGCATGCGCGCTGCGCTGCAGCTGGCTCAAGGCGGCCACAAGACTGCCGTAATCACCAAGGTTTTCCCGACCCGCTCGCACACTGTGTCGGCACAGGGCGGCATCACCTGCGCAATCGCGTCCGCTGACCCGAACGATGACTGGCGCTGGCACATGTACGATACCGTCAAGGGTTCCGACTACATCGGTGACCAGGACGCTATCGAATACATGTGTCAGGAAGGCCCGGCCGCTGTATACGAGCTGGACCACATGGGTATGCCGTTCTCGCGTACCGAGCAGGGGCGTATCTACCAGCGTCCATTCGGCGGTCAGTCGAAGGATTACGGTAAAGGCGGCCAGGCTGCCCGTACTTGCGCTGCTTCCGACCGTACCGGTCACGCGCTGCTGCACACCCTTTATCAAGGCAACCTGAAAGCCGGTACCGTGTTCCTGAACGAGTACTACGCTGTTGACCTGGTAAAGAACGCCCAAGGCGACTTTGTCGGTGTTATCGCTATCTGCATCGAAACCGGCGAAACCACCTACATCCGTGCCAAGGCCACCGTTCTGGCCACCGGCGGTGCAGGTCGTATCTATGCCTCCACCACCAATGCCCTGATCAACACCGGTGACGGCGTCGGCATGGCACTGCGTGCCGGCGTGCCGGTCCAGGACATCGAAATGTGGCAGTTCCACCCGACCGGCATCGCCGGCGCCGGTGTACTGGTTACAGAAGGTTGCCGTGGTGAAGGTGGTTACCTGATCAACAAGCACGGCGAGCGTTTCATGGAGCGTTATGCTCCGAACGCCAAAGACCTGGCTGGTCGTGACGTTGTTGCCCGTTCGATGGTTAAAGAAATCATCGCTGGCAACGGCTGTGGCCCGAACGGCGACCACGTGATGCTCAAGCTCGACCACCTGGGCGAGGAAGTGCTGCACAGCCGTCTGCCAGGCATCTGCGAACTGTCGAAAACGTTTGCACACGTTGACCCGGTTGTCGCTCCGGTTCCTGTTGTTCCTACCTGCCACTATATGATGGGCGGCGTTGCCACCAACATTCATGGTCAGGCGATCACTCAGGACGCCGAAGGCGTAGACACCATCATCCCTGGCCTGTTCGCTGTAGGCGAAGTGGCTTGCGTATCGGTTCACGGCGCCAACCGTCTGGGCGGCAACTCGCTGCTCGACCTGGTGGTGTTCGGCCGTGCTGCCGGCCTGCACCTGGAAAAGGCGCTGACCGACGGCATCGAATACGACGAAGCCACCGACGCCGACATCAATGCTGCCCTGGCACGTCTGTCCGCTCTGAACGAGCGTACCGATGGCGAAGACGTGGCTACCCTGCGTCGCGAGCTGCAAAGCTGCATGCAGAACTACTTCGGTGTATTCCGTACTGGCGAATACATGCAGAAGGGTATTGCCCAGTTGGCCGACCTGCGCAAGCGTATCGCCAACGTGAAGATCAACGATAAGTCGCAGGCTTTCAACACTGCGCGTATCGAAGCTCTGGAACTGCAGAACCTGCTGGAAGTGGCTGAAGCCACCGCCATCGCTGCCGAAGTACGTAAAGAGTCCCGCGGTGCTCACGCCCGTGAAGACTTCGAAGACCGTGACGACGAAAACTGGCTGTGCCACACCCTGTACTTCCCGGGTGAGAAACGCGTTGCCAAGCGTGCCGTGAACTTCTCGCCGAAGACTGTTCCGACTTTTGAACCTAAGATTCGGACTTATTAAGGGTGACCGCCATGTTGCAAGTCAGTGTTTATCGCTACAACCCTGATCAGGACGCTGCGCCGTTCATGCAGGAATTTTCGGTCGATACCGGTGGTAAAGACTTGATGGTGCTGGACGTGCTGGCCCTGATCAAAGAGCAGGACGAGGGTTTCTCCTATCGTCGCTCTTGCCGTGAAGGCGTCTGCGGTTCGGACGGCATGAACATCAACGGCAAAAACGGCCTGGCGTGCATCACGCCGCTGTCTGCCGTCGTAAAAGGTAACAAGTTGATCGTTCGTCCTCTGCCAGGTTTGCCGGTTATCCGTGACCTGGTGGTGGATATGAGCATCTTCTACAAGCAATACGAGAAGGTTAAGCCTTACCTGCAGAACGACACGCCGGCTCCGGCCATCGAGCGTCTGCAGTCCCCTGAAGAGCGTGAAAAGCTTGACGGTCTGTACGAGTGCATCCTGTGCGCCTGCTGCTCGACTTCTTGCCCATCCTTCTGGTGGAACCCGGACAAGTTCCTGGGCCCGGCTGCCCTGCTGCAAGCGTACCGCTTCCTGGCAGACAGCCGCGACACCAAGACGTCCGAGCGTCTGGCTTCGCTGGATGACCCGTTCAGCGTATTCCGCTGCCGCGGGATCATGAACTGCGTCAACGTATGTCCGAAAGGCCTGAACCCGACTAAGGCCATCGGTCACATCCGTAACATGTTGCTCTCGAGCGGCGTGTGATTCAGCTGTTGTAAATGTAGTACTGCTGTGCCGTAGAGGCTTCGGCGCGGGCTTCAACCCGCGCCGTAGCTATAACCAGAGCAGCTGCTTTAAAGGCAGCGGCTCTTATTTTGAAGAAATGAGACAAGCAGGGGCATCCGGGCTGGTACCCGGACTATCAGTGTGATCCTAGTGGCTTGTTTTGGTCGCTGCATTCGGACTTCTGCAAGTTTGCTCGGTGTCGACACCGGTGGTGTTCCCCTAACCGAGGGTGACCAAGCATGCAAGAAAGCGTGATGCAGCGCATGTGGAACAGCGCCTACCTGTCCGGTAGTAACGCTGCCTATGTGGAAGAGCTCTACGAGCTCTACCTGCACGACCCTAACGCTGTGCCAGAAGAGTGGCGCACCTACTTCCAGAAGTTGCCTGCTGACGGCAACTCTGCCACCGATGTTTCGCACTCCACAATTCGCGATCATTTCGTCCTGCTGGCAAAGAACCAGCGCCGCGCCCAACCGGTTTCCGCCGGCAGCGTGAGCAGTGAGCACGAGAAGAAGCAAGTTGAAGTGCTGCGATTGATCCAGGCCTACCGTATGCGTGGCCACCAGGCATCCCAGCTTGATCCGCTGGGGCTGTGGCAGCGTCCTGCACCTGCAGACCTGTCGATCAATCATTACGGCTTGACCAATGCCGATCTTGATACGACCTTCCGTGCCGGCGACCTGTTCATCGGCAAAGAGGAAGCGAGCCTACGCGAAATTCACGAAGCGTTGCAGCAGACATATTGCCGCACCATCGGCGCTGAATTTACGCATATCACCGATTCCGAGCAGCGCCAGTGGTTCCAGCAGCGTCTGGAAAGCGTGCGCGGTCGTCCGGTGTACTCCGCCGACATCAAGAGCCACCTGCTCGAGCGCGTGACTGCTGGCGAAGGCCTGGAAAAATACCTGGGCACCAAATACCCGGGCACCAAGCGTTTCGGTCTGGAAGGCGGCGAAAGCCTGATCCCGATGCTCGATGAGTTGATCCAGCGTTCCGGTTCCTACGGCACCAAGGAAATCGTCATCGGCATGGCCCACCGTGGTCGTCTGAACGTACTGGTCAACACCTTCGGCAAGAACCCGCGTGAGCTGTTCGACGAGTTCGAAGGCAAGAAGAAGGTCGAGCTGGGTTCCGGTGACGTTAAATACCACCAGGGCTTCTCGTCCAACGTGATGACCACCGGTGGTGAAGTTCACCTGGCCATGGCGTTCAACCCGTCCCACCTGGAAATCGTTTCTCCAGTGGTCGAAGGTTCGGTTCGCGCCCGTCAGGATCGTCGCAACGACCCTACCGGTGAGAAGGTTCTGCCGATCTCCATCCACGGTGATGCGGCATTCGCCGGTCAAGGCGTGGTGATGGAAACCTTCCAGATGTCGCAGACCCGCGGTTTCAAGACCGGCGGCACCGTGCACATCGTGATCAACAACCAGGTCGGTTTCACCATCAGCAACCCGCTGGACTCGCGTTCCACCGAGTACGCGACCGACGTCGCGAAAATGATCCAGGCGCCGATCCTCCATGTGAATGGTGATGATCCGGAAGCCGTATTGTTCGTGACCCAGCTGGCCATCGACTACCGCATGCAGTTCAAACGTGACGTAGTGATCGACCTGGTCTGCTACCGTCGTCGCGGCCACAACGAGGCCGACGAGCCAAGCGGCACCCAGCCGATCATGTATCAGCAGATCACCAAGCAGCGCACCACCCGTGAGCTGTACGCTGATCGTCTGACTCAGGCCGGTGTACTGGACGCTGAACGTGTTCAGGCCAAGGTCGACGAGTACCGCAACGCGCTGGACAACGGTCTGCACGTAGTGAAAAGCCTGGTCAAAGAGCCGAACAAAGAGTTGTTCGTGGACTGGCGTCCGTATCTGGGCCACGCCTGGACCGCGCGTCACGACACTCGTTTCGATCTGAAGACCTTGCAGGAACTGTCCGCCAAGCTGCTGGAAATCCCGGAAGGCTTCGTGGTTCAGCGCCAGGTTGCGAAGATCTACGAAGACCGTCAGAAGATGCAAGCCGGCGGCCTGCCGATCAACTGGGGTTACGCCGAAACCATGGCGTACGCGACCCTGGCGTTCGAAGGTCACCCGATCCGCATGACTGGCCAGGACATCGGCCGCGGTACGTTCTCGCACCGTCATGCCGTGTTGCACAACCAGAAAGACGCAGGGACCTACATCCCGCTGCAGAACCTGTACGACGGTCAGCCACGCTTCGACCTGTACGACTCGTTCCTGTCCGAAGAAGCGGTACTGGCGTTCGAATACGGTTATTCGACCACCACGCCTAATGCCCTGGTTATCTGGGAAGCCCAGTTCGGCGACTTCGCCAACGGCGCCCAGGTTGTAATTGACCAGTTCATCACCAGTGGCGAGCACAAGTGGGGCCGTCTGTGCGGTCTGACCATGCTGCTGCCGCACGGTTATGAAGGTCAGGGTCCGGAGCACTCCTCGGCTCGTCTGGAGCGTTACCTGCAGCTGTGCGCCGAGCACAACATTCAGGTGTGCATGCCGACGACGCCGGCTCAGATCTACCACTTGCTGCGCCGTCAGGTGATTCGCCCGCTGCGCAAACCATTGGTAGTCCTGACTCCCAAGTCGCTGTTGCGCCACAAGCTGGCCATCTCGACGCTGGAAGATCTGGCCGAAGGTTCGTTCCAGACCGTTATCCCGGAAATCGATGCCCAAGACCCGAAAAAGGTCGAGCGCGTTGTTCTGTGTAGCGGCAAGGTCTACTACGACCTGCTGGAAA
Source organism: Pseudomonas sp. GW821-FHT09H03 (assembly GCF_059415945.1). NCBI lineage: Bacteria > Pseudomonadati > Pseudomonadota > Gammaproteobacteria > Pseudomonadales > Pseudomonadaceae > Pseudomonas > Pseudomonas sp. GW821-FHT09H03. The sequence goes on from NZ_JBWKOF010000013.1 coordinate 45,982, forward strand.
AACGCCGTGCCGAAGGTCGTGACGACATCGCCATCGTGCGTATCGAGCAGCTGTACCCATTCCCTGAGGACGACTTGAAAGAAGTCCTGGCTCCTTATACCAACGTCAAGCATGCCGTTTGGTGTCAGGAAGAGCCGATGAACCAGGGTGCGTGGTACTGCAGCCAACACCACATGCGTCGCAGCATCAGCAACCTCAACAAGTCTCTCGTACTCGAGTACGCGGGCCGTGAGGCTTCTGCTGCACCTGCATGCGGTTACGCATCGATGCACGCCGAACAGCAGGAACAACTGCTGCAAACGGCCTTTACTGTTTAACGCCTTCGCGCACCTGAAACCGAATTTAAGGAACCACAGACAATGGCTATCGAGATCAAAGCCCCCACTTTCCCGGAATCGGTTGCCGATGGCACCGTTGCCACCTGGCACAAACAACCGGGCGACGCGGTCAAGCGCGACGAACTGATCGTCGACATCGAAACCGACAAAGTCGTACTGGAAGTGCTGGCCACCGCTGACGGCGTGCTGGGCGCTATCGTCAAGGGCGAAGGCGAGACCGTTCTGTCCGACGAAGTCCTGGGCTCCATCGAAGCGGGCGGCGCTGCTGCCGCTCCAGCCGCTGCCGCTCCGGCTGCCGCTGCCCAAGCTGCTGCTCCTGCCGCTGAAGGCGAAGACGATCCTGTTGCTGCACCGGCTGCTCGCAAGCTGGCTGAAGAAAACGGCATCAACATCGCTTCCGTTGCCGGCACCGGCAAAGGCGGTCGCGTGACCAAGGAAGACGTGGTTGCAGCCGTTGCTGCCAAGAAAGCCGCTCCGGCTGCCGCGCCTGCCAAGGCTGCTGCTCCTTCGGCTGCCGCTCCTGTGTTCGCCGCTGGCGACCGCATCGAGAAGCGCGTACCGATGACCCGCGTTCGCGCCACCGTGGCCAAGCGTCTGGTTGAAGCTCAGTCGAACATGGCGATGCTGACCACTTTCAACGAAGTCGACATGACCGAAGTCATGGCGCTGCGTTCGAAGTACAAGGATCTGTTCGAGAAGTCCCACAACGGCGTGCGCCTGGGCTTCATGTCGTTCTTCGTGAAAGCGGCCACCGAAGCGCTGAAACGCTTCCCGGCTGTCAACGCCTCGATCGACGGCGGCGACATCGTTTACCACGGCTACGCTGACGTCGGCGTTGCAGTGTCCAGCGACCGCGGCCTGGTTGTACCGGTTCTGCGTAACGCCGAACTGATGAGCCTGGCTGAAATCGAAGGCGGCATCGCCACTTTCGGCAAGAAAGCCCGTGACGGCAAACTGTCGATGGACGAAATGACCGGTGGTACTTTCACCATCACCAACGGTGGTACCTTCGGTTCGATGATGTCGACCCCGATCGTCAACCCGCCACAAGCAGCCATCCTGGGCATGCACAACATCATCCAGCGTCCTATGGCCATCAACGGCCAGGTCGTTATCCGTCCGATGATGTACCTGGCACTGTCCTACGATCACCGTCTGATCGATGGCAAAGAAGCTGTAACCTTCCTGGTGACCATCAAGAACCTGCTGGAAGATCCGGCTCGTCTGTTGCTGGATATCTGATAGAAGCAGCCATGAGCTGCAAGTCGGGCGGGCGGAAAACCCGCGGCCTGGCTTGCAGCTTGCGGCTTGAAGCTTTTCGCTAAAGAGGATTTTTTGAATGTCGCAGAAATTTGACGTAGTAGTGATCGGCGCTGGCCCTGGCGGCTACGTGGCTGCCATCAAGGCCGCCCAACTGGGTCTTTCGACCGCCTGCATCGAGAAGTACACCGACAAGGATGACAAACTGGCTCTGGGCGGTACTTGCCTGAACGTCGGCTGCATTCCGTCCAAGGCGCTGCTGGACAGCTCCTGGAAGTACAAGGAAGCCAAAGAAGGCTTCGCGATCCACGGTATCAACCACGCCGGCGTGACCATGGACGTGCCAGCGATGGTCGGCCGTAAAGCCACCATCGTCAAAGGCCTGACCTCCGGTGTCGCGACCCTGTTCAAAGCCAACGGTGTGACCTCCATCCAGGGTCACGGCAAGCTGCTGGCCGGCAAGAAAGTCGAAGTCACCAAGCCAGACGGTTCGGTAGAAGTCATCGAAGCCGAGAACGTCATCCTGGCCCCTGGTTCGCGTCCGATCGACATTCCACCGGCTCCGGTTGACCAGAATGTGATCGTCGATTCGACTGGCGCCCTGGAATTCCAGGCCGTGCCTAAGCGCTTGGGCGTTATCGGCGCTGGCGTGATCGGTCTGGAACTGGGTTCGGTATGGTCGCGTCTGGGTGCAGAAGTGACTGTCCTGGAAGCCCTGGACACTTTCCTGATGGCAGCAGACACCGCTGTCTCCAAGGAAGCGCTGAAAACCCTGACCAAACAGGGTCTGGACATCAAACTGGGCGCTCGCGTGACCGGCTCCAAAGTGAACGGCGACGAAGTCGTGGTGAACTACACCGATGCCAACGGCGAACAGACCATCACTTTCGACAAGCTGATCGTAGCCGTTGGTCGCCGTCCGGTGACCACTGATCTGCTGGCAGCCGACTGCGGCGTGACCCTGGACGAGCGCGGTTTCGTGCACGTTGATGATCACTGCGCTACCACCGTACCGGGCGTTTACGCCATCGGCGACGTGGTTCGCGGCATGATGCTGGCGCACAAGGCCTCGGAAGAGGGCATCATGGTCGTCGAGCGCATCAAGGGTCACAAGGCCCAGATGAACTATGATCTGATCCCGTCGGTTATTTATACTCACCCGGAAATCGCGTGGGTTGGTAAAACCGAGCAGGCCTTGAAAGCTGAAGGCGTTGAAGTTAACGTCGGCACCTTCCCGTTCGCAGCCTCTGGCCGTGCCATGGCTGCCAACGACACCGGTGGTTTCGTCAAGGTCATCGCTGATGCCAAGACTGACCGCGTACTGGGCGTCCACGTGATTGGCCCAAGCGCTGCCGAACTGGTTCAGCAGGGCGCAATCGGTATGGAATTCGGCACCAGCGCTGAAGACCTGGGCATGATGGTTTTCTCCCATCCGACCCTGTCTGAAGCCTTGCACGAAGCTGCTTTGGCAGTGAATGGCGGCGCCATCCACATCGCCAACCGCAAGAAGCGTTGAGGGCTTTGTGAAAACGTAGCGAGCGACGGAAAGACAAGGCAAAAACAGGTGAGGAAGCGGAGTTGACGTCAGTCAATGAGCATTTCGAACCTGTTTTTAACGCAGTATTTCCTAGCGCAGCAGTTTTCACATGTCCGAAAGAGATAATAAGAAACCACGGCGGCATGGCCCGTCGTGAGCCTTGCACGCAAGACTCACCGCGGAATATCCGCTGGACGCAGTCTTGCGTAGCTGCACCGGTTGTCCGGAAAGGCTACGCAAGCAGCAGTCACAGGTGGTGCGGCACTTGAACAAGTGCAGCACCGAATGCGCAGTACCTAACGAAGACGGTAAAAAGCATGAATCTTCACGAGTATCAGGGTAAGCAGCTGTTCGCTGAATACGGCCTGCCAGTTTCCACTGGTTACGCAGTAGACACCCCGGAAGCAGCAGCAGAAGCTTGCGACAAAATCGGCGGCAGTGAGTGGGTTGTCAAAGCCCAGGTCCACGCCGGTGGTCGCGGTAAAGCGGGCGGCGTCAAGCTGGTTCGCAGCAAAGAAGACGCCAAAGCCTTCGCACAGCAGTGGCTGGGCAAGCGTCTGGTGACTTACCAGACTGACGCCAATGGTCAGCCAGTCACCAAGATCCTGGTTGAATCGTGCACTGATATCGCTAAAGAGCTGTACCTGGGCGCTGTCGTTGACCGTTCGAGCCGTCGCATCGTGTTCATGGCTTCCACCGAAGGTGGCGTGGACATCGAGAAAATCGCTCACGACACTCCAGAAAAAATTCTGAAAGCCACTATCGATCCACTGGTTGGCGCTCAGCCATTCCAGGGTCGCGAGCTGGCATTCCAGCTGGGCCTGGAAGGCAAGCAAGTTGCTCAGTTCGCCAAGATCTTCGTAGGTCTGGCCAAACTGTTCAAGGATCACGACCTGGCCCTGCTGGAAGTGAACCCGCTGGTGATCAAGGCTGACGGCGATCTGCACTGCCTGGACGCCAAGATCAACATCGACGCCAACGCCATGTACCGTCAGCCTAAGCTGAAGACTTTCCACGATCCGTCGCAAGACGATCCGCGCGAAGCGCACGCTGCCAAGTTCGAACTGAACTACGTGGCACTGGAAGGCAACATCGGTTGCATGGTCAACGGTGCTGGCCTGGCCATGGGTACCATGGACATCGTCAACCTGCATGGCGGCAAGCCAGCCAACTTCCTCGACGTGGGCGGCGGTGCTACCAAAGAACGCGTTACCGAAGCGTTCAAAATCATTCTGTCCGACACCAACGTCGCTGCAGTACTGGTTAACATCTTCGGCGGCATCGTTCGTTGCGACATGATTGCCGAAGGCATCATCGGTGCAGTGAAAGAAGTCGGCGTGAAAATCCCGGTTGTTGTTCGCCTTGAAGGCAACAACGCTGAGCTGGGCGCTAAAGTACTGGCAGAAAGCGGTTTGAACATCATCGCTGCTACCAGCCTGACCGACGCTGCTCAACAAGTTGTCAAAGCTGCGGAGGGCAAATAATGAGCGTCCTGATCAATAAAGACACCAAAGTTATCTGCCAGGGTATTACCGGTTCGCAAGGTAGTTTCCACACCCAGCAAGCCATCGAGTACGGCACCAAGATGGTTGGTGGTGTAACTCCGGGCAAAGGCGGCACCGAGCACCTGGGTCTGCCAGTGTTCAACACCGTTAAAGACGCAGTAGAAGCCACTGGCGCAACCGCCAGCGTTATCTACGTTCCGGCTCCTTTCTGCAAAGACTCGATCCTGGAAGCTGCTTTCGGCGGCATCAAGCTGATCGTGTGCATCACCGAAGGCATTCCTACCCTGGACATGCTGGACGCTAAAGTTAAGTGCGACGAGCTGGGTGTCATCCTGATCGGCCCTAACTGCCCAGGCGTGATCACTCCAGGCGAATGCAAGATCGGCATCATGCCAGGTCACATTCACTTGCCAGGCAAGGTCGGTATCGTTTCGCGTTCCGGCACCCTGACCTACGAAGCTGTGAAGCAGACCACTGACGCCGGTTTCGGTCAGTCGACTTGCGTCGGCATCGGTGGTGACCCGATCCCGGGTTCGAACTTCATCGACATCCTGAAGCTGTTCCAGGAAGACCCGAAGACCGAAGCGATCGTGATGATCGGCGAGATCGGTGGTTCGGCTGAAGAAGAAGCGGCTGCCTACATCAAGGCACACGTGACCAAGCCGGTTGTTTCCTACATCGCTGGTGTGACTGCTCCTCCGGGCAAGCGCATGGGCCATGCTGGCGCAATCATCTCTGGCGGCAAAGGCACTGCAGACGAGAAATTCGCTGCTCTGCAAGACGCAGGCGTTAAAACCGTGCGTTCGCTGGCAGACATCGGCAAGGCCCTGGCCGAGCTGACCGGTTGGGCTGTCAAGTAAGCCTCGCGCTTAGCTGACGCTTCACCAAACAAAGGCCACCTTCGGGTGGCCTTTGTCGTTTCCGGGGTTTGCATTATTTGTGGCGAGGGGGCTTGCACCCGTTCGGCTGCGCAGCAGTCGCAAAACCAGCGATCATTGACTACCTGACAACGTGCAATCGCCTGCATACGGGGCTGCTTCGCAGCCCAACGGGCGCAAGCCCCTCGCCACAGGGTTCTGTGGAGGTAAATTAGATATGTAAATGCGACATGGAAATGTCGCGTATCGGAATGTTCGCCCCCAAACAGTGCGTTTGTCAGACAAATTCGTTAGGCTACGCGCCATTTTTGCGTCCGCAGCCCACAAGGCCGTAACGCGCTTAAAGGGTTGGTCCCATACGGACCGACAGCATTTCCCTCACCCATAGGGAAATCCCTCTCTAAATTCCGATTCAGTAGTGTGGTATTTCCTTAATGAAAGTGTTGAAAGGCCAGGACATCCTGGCACTTGGTTTTATGACGTTTGCCCTGTTCGTCGGGGCTGGCAACATCATCTTCCCGCCTATCGTCGGTTTGCAGTCCGGCCCCAACGTCTGGATGGCGGCGCTGGGCTTCCTGGTCACCGCAGTCGGTCTGCCGGTGATCACCGTTGTCGCCCTGGCCAAGGTCGGCGGGGCAATGGATGCATTGAGCAGCCCGATCGGTAAAATTGCCGGTGGCCTGCTGGCAGCTGCCTGCTACCTGGCCGTCGGCCCGTTGTTCGCGACTCCGCGTACCGCGACGGTATCGTTTGAAGTCGGCCTGGCACCGTTGACCGGCGAAAGCCCGCTGGCGCTGTTCCTCTACAGCTCGGTGTACTTCCTGCTGGTGTTCTTCATCTCGTTGTACCCGGGGCGTCTGCTCGATACCGTGGGGCGTTTTCTCGCACCGTTGAAGATCGTCGCCCTGGCCGTGCTGGGCATCGCGGCATTTGCCCTGCCGGCGGGTGACATCGGTGTCGCCACACCGGAATACGTTGCCGCACCGTTCTCCCAGGGCTTCATCAATGGTTACCTGACCATGGATACCTTGGGCGCGTTGGTCTTTGGCATCGTCATCGTCAACGCCATCCGTTCCCGTGGCGTCGAGTCGCCGGCGCTGATCACCCGTTACGCGATCATTGCCGGTCTGATCGCCGGTCTGGGCCTGGTGCTGGTTTATGTCAGCCTGTTCCGCCTCGGTTCCGGCAGCCATGAAGTGGCCGCCGGTGCAACCAACGGTGCGGTGGTATTGCACGCCTACGTGCAGCACACCTTCGGCTCGCTGGGCAGCGGTTTCCTGGCCGTGCTGATTTCCCTGGCCTGCCTGGTGACGGCGGTCGGCCTGACCTGTGCCTGCGCTGAATACTTCAGCCGTGTGCTGCCACTGTCCTACAAGACCCTGGTGATTATCCTGGCCGCGTTCTCCCTGCTGGTGTCCAACCTGGGGCTGACCAAGCTGATTGCGTTCTCGATCCCGGTGCTGACCGCGATCTACCCGCCATGCATCGCTCTGGTGGCCCTGAGCTTCTGCAAGGACTTCTGGCATGAGCAGGGCCGCATTGTCGGTCCGGTGATGCTGGTGTCGTTCATCTTCGGTCTGATCGATGCCCTCAAGGGCGCCGGCCTGGCGGACTGGATGCCGGAGCAGATGTCTCACCTGCCATTGAGTGAGCAGGGCTTGGCCTGGCTGGTGCCGTCGGTGATGACGCTGGTTGTTGCGGTGGTTTGTGATCGTCTGCTGGGCAAGCGCGAAGAAGCGCTGGCTTAAGCTGCTTATTGGCCCGCCACAAGCGGGTCTCGAGCCTTGAAGAAATGCCCCGTATCAATCGATGCGGGGCATTTTTTTATGGAGTGGATGCAGTGTCTTTTTTCTTGGGCTAACGTCGAAGCAATGCAAAACCCGAATGTGGGGGGGTGCTCTTGTGGCGAGGGGGCTTGCCCCCGTTGGACTGCGTAGCAGTCCCGGAACACTGGTAAAGGGCCGCTACGCGCCCCAACGGGGCAAGCCCCCTCGCCACAAAAGCCCCTCACACAAAAGCCCGCGCCCACAAGGTTTCGGTGTTCTGCCACTACATCACAAGGACCTGCATGTCGTTCATCCAAGCCAATTTGATCCACATCCTCGCCGCCCTCTGGTTCGTCATCTGCTGGGGTGGCTACACCCGTTACGCAACGTGGAAGGGCCGCGACACCGCGTGCCTGGCCAGTGTGCTGCATCTGTACCGTGAGGACTGGATGCGTCGCATGCTGCTGCGCGATAACCGCATCGCCGACGCCAGCGTGATTGGCAATCTGGAGCGCAACGCATCGTTCTTCGCCTCCAGCACACTGATTATCCTCGCCGGTATTCTCACCGTGCTCGGCGCATCAGAGCGGGCAGTCTCGTTGCTGGCGGATATCCCGATGGTGCAGCAAGCCTCCCAAGGCATGTCCGAGATCAAGCTGCTGTGCCTGGCGCTGGTGTTCGTCTATGCATTCTTCACCTTCAGCTGGTGCATGCGCCAATACAACTTTGCAGCGATTCTGGTTGGCTCGGCGCCCATGGTCGGCGAGCGCCTTGTTTCCGAACAAGAGCGCAAAGCCTTTGCCGCCCGGGCGGCACGGGTGATCTCCATGGCCGCCAACCAGTTCAACTTCGGCCTGCGTTCTTACTACTTCGGCATGACCATGCTGGCCTGGTTCGTCAGCCCCTGGCTATTCATGTTGATGAGTGCCGGCGTGGTGCTGGTGTTGTATCGCCGCGAGTTTCATTCCGACGTTCTCGACGTGATGGTCTATACCCCTACAGAGGCGCCGTTGCCTGAGGTGAATAAAGAGGCCGCTTGATGAGTATTCCGTTCTGGTGTGTGTTTATCAGTGCACTGTTGATTTATGTCGCCCGCATGCCGGTGGCCAAGGCCATGAAAGAGCAGGGCGGTTACGACAATCACCTGCCGCGTCAGCAACAGGCACAGCTCACAGGTTTCGGCGCCCGCGCGGTTGCGGCTCATCAGAACAGTTTCGAGGCGTTCATATTGTTCGCGGTGGGGGTGTTGATGGCGCATACCACTCAAACGGCGGGATGGCTGATCGACGCGTTTGCAATCATCTTTTTGATTGCACGAATCCTGTACCTGTTGTGCTACTGGGCAGACCTGGCCTGGCAGCGCAGTCTGGTGTGGTTGGTTGGGCTGGTGTGTTCGTTGTTGCTGATGGTCAGTCCGACTTTCAGAACGATCTTGCTGTAAACAAAAAAACGCAGGCAAAAGAAAACCCGCAGCAGGCGGGTTTTCTTTATCACGCTAAAAACTGTTTTAGTTTTTAGGTGCAGCTTCTTTTGCAGCGGCTTCGTTCGATTCAGCCTGAGCTTTGGCGGCTTCGGCGTTTTCTTTCGCAGCGTCGTTCACTTTATCCTGAGCTTTGTTCATGTCCTGCTGAGCTTGCTCGGCGTGTTGGTTTGCATCTTGAGCTTTGTCCTCGGATTTTTTATCGCAGGCAGCGAGACCGAGGGAAGCGGTCAACATCAAGGCAATAGCTAAAGTCTTACGCATGGGGTGTCTCTCCTTATGGAAAATATCTACTTGGCCTTTCGAGCACAGGCATCAGGGTTAAGTTCCTCAAAACCTTCAGATATATATGTTTAGAGTAAAACGGAACTTTTGCAGGGGTTTTTACCCCACAGCGCGGACACTCATCAGAGTTTAATGAAATGGCTGAAAACACCGTTTTTGAGCGCGCAACACGGTTTATGTCGGCCCTGCGGCACTGTCAGGTACTCGGTTTGCAGGTTCACAGCGCCAGCAACGATGGAATGACGATCATTCTGCCCTACAGCCGGCAAATCGTTGGTAATCCACAGACCGGGGTCATTCACGGTGGTGCCTTGACCACATTGATGGATACGGCGTGTGGCATGGCCACGCTCTGCGTTCTACCCGAATTCGAAGTCTGCCCGACCCTCGATTTGCGCATCGATTACATGCATGCCGCCGAACCACACAAAGATGTTTTCGGCTTTGCCCAGTGTTACCGAGTGACCACTGACGTGATTTTCGCCCGTGGCTTTGCCTATCAGGACGATCCCGAACAACCGATCGCGCATGTAGTCGGCACCTTCATGCGCATGGGCACGGGCATCAAGGGCGGCAAAGGCATGGCCGGCAGGATTGCCGGAGGTGCGAAATGACTGAGTTTTTGCAGGAGCAATTGCGCCAGGCCCATGAGCAGGGCGACTACGCCTCGCTGCTCGATCTTATTCCCTACGCCAGACTGATCGGTGTCGAATGCTCTCGCGTTGGCGATGAGTTGCTGTTCCGCCTCCCGGCCAACAAGGACAACATCGGCAACCCGCTGTTGCCGGCAATCCATGGGGGGGTGATTGCCGGTTTCATGGAATTGTCAGCAGCCTTGCACCTGCTGATTTTTACCGGCTCGCCCGGAGTGCCGAAGATCATCGACTTCTCCCTGGACTATTTACGGGCGGGACAATTTCGCGACACCTGGGCCCGTTGCCAGGTTTGCCGCCAGGGCCGCCGGGTCGCCAACGTGGCGATTACCGCCTGGCAAAGCACCGAGGCCGAACCCATCGCGACGGCCCGGGCACATTTCAAACTCCAGGAGCCCTTGAAATCCTGAACGGCGCCCCAAACTCTGATGACAACCCGCCGCCGACCCTCAAGGTCGCGGCTTATGCCATCTGATTGGAGTTTGATGACCATGAGTGTGGAAACTCAAAAGGAAACCCTGGGCTTCCAGACCGAGGTGAAGCAACTGCTGCACCTCATGATCCATTCGCTGTATTCCAACAAGGAAATTTTCCTTCGCGAATTGATCTCGAACGCCTCTGACGCCGTCGACAAGTTACGTTTCGAGGCCTTGGCCAAACCAGAATTGCTGGAAGGTGGCGCGGAACTGAAAATCCGTGTGAGCTTCGACAAGGACGCTAAAACCGTCACTCTCGAAGACAACGGCATCGGCATGAGCCGCGAAGATGCGATCACCCACCTGGGTACTATCGCTAAATCCGGCACCGCAGATTTCATGAAGCACCTGAGCGGTGATCAGAAGAAAGATTCGCACCTGATCGGTCAGTTTGGTGTTGGTTTCTACTCCGCCTTCATCGTCGCCGACAAAGTCGACGTGTTCAGCCGTCGCGCCGGCAGCCCGGCCAGCGAAGGCGTACATTGGTCGTCCAAAGGCGAAGGCGATTTCGAAGTTGCAACCGTCGACAAGGCCGAGCGCGGCACTCGCATCGTCCTGCACCTGAAGTCCGGTGAAGACGAGTTCGCCGATGGTTGGCGCCTGCGCAACATCATCAAGAAATACTCCGACCACATCGCCTTGCCGATCGAGTTGCCAAAAGAAGTGGCCGCTGTCGAAGGCGAAGAGCAGCCGGCTGTCGAGTGGGAAACCGTCAACCGCGCCAGCGCCCTGTGGACCCGTCCTCGCACCGAAATCAAGGACGAGGAATACCAGGAGTTCTACAAGCACATCGCTCACGATTTCGAAAAACCGCTGAGCTGGAGCCACAACAAGGTCGAAGGCAAGCTGGAATACAGCTCGCTGCTGTACGTGCCGACCCGTGCTCCGTTCGACCTGTACCAGCGTGAAGCGCCAAAGGGCCTGAAGCTGTATGTACAGCGCGTGTTCGTCATGGATCAGGCTGAGTCCTTCCTGCCGCTTTACCTGCGTTTCATCAAGGGCGTGGTCGACTCCAATGACCTGTCGCTGAACGTGTCGCGGGAAATCCTGCAGAAAGACCCGATCATCGACTCCATGAAGTCGGCGTTGACCAAGCGCGTCCTGGACATGCTGGAAAAACTGGCGAAAAACGAGCCTGAGCAGTATCAGGGCTTCTGGAAAAACTTCGGCCAGGTCATGAAAGAAGGCCCGGCGGAAGACTTCGCCAACAAAGAAAAAATCGCCGGCCTGCTGCGGTTCGCCTCGACCAACGGTAACGACGGCGAACAGGTTGTCGGCCTGGCCGAGTACCTGGCTCGCGCCAAGGAAGGTCAGGACAAGATCTACTACCTGACTGGCGAAACCTACGCGCAAGTCAAGAACAGCCCGCACCTGGAAGTCTTCCGCAAGAAAGGCATCGAAGTGCTGCTGCTGACCGACCGCATCGATGAGTGGCTGATGAGCTACCTGAGCGATTTCGACGGCAAGAGTTTTGTCGACGTGGCTCGCGGTGACCTCGATCTGGGCAATCTGGATTCGGAAGAAGACAAGAAAGCCGCAGAAGAGGTCGCCAAGTCCAAAGAAGGTCTGGTTGAGCGTCTGAAAACCGCATTGGGCGAATCCGTGGCTGAAGTGCGGGTTTCCCATCGCCTGACCGATTCCCCGGCGATCCTGGCCATCGGTGAACAGGACCTGGGCCTGCAAATGCGTCAGATCCTCGAAGCCAGCGGTCAGAAGGTTCCGGATTCGAAGCCGATTTTCGAATTCAACCCGGCTCACCCGCTGATCGAGAAGCTCGACAACGAGCAGAGCGACGAGCGCTTCGGCGACCTGTCGCACATCCTCTTCGATCAGGCAGCCTTGGCGGCCGGTGACAGCTTGAAAGACCCGGCGGAATATGTGCGCCGACTGAACAAGCTGTTGGTCGAGTTATCGGCTTAACTGTGTTGCAGAAAAACCCGCTTCGGCGGGTTTTTTCATTCTGGTGTTCAACAATCAGGAGTCACAAATGAGCCAAGTCACTGTACGTTCCGTTGTCTATCAGATTGACGGCCAGCCATATGAAAGTCGTGTGGCCTTCGACGCTGACCATAAAGGCCCGCGCCCGGGCCTGTTGATGGCGCCGAACTGGATGGGCGTCAGCGCCGGTGCCGAAGAGATTGCCAAATCGGTGGCAGCCAAGGGTTACGTGGTGTTGATCGCGGACATCTATGGCCAATCACTTCGCCCGCAGAACAACGACGAGGCGGGCGCGGCGATGATGCCGTTGAAGGATGACCGGGCATTGCTGCGCAAGCGCATGCAAGTGGCGTTCGAACAGCTGCAAAGCCAGGGTGAGGCGGTGGTCGATAGCTCGAAACTGGCGACGTTCGGTTTCTGCTTTGGCGGTTGCTGTGCGCTGGAGCTCGCCCGTACCGGTGCGCCAGTGAAAGCGGCGGTGTCGTTCCATGGCACCCTCGATACGCCGAACCCGGCCGATGCGAACAACATCAAGGGCAAGGTCCTGGTGTTGCACGGCGCTTCCGACCCGTTAGTGCCGAAAGAGCAGTTGCCGGCGTTCGAAGATGAAATGAACGCGGCCGGGGTGGACTGGCAGTTGCTCAGCTACGGCGGTGCGTTCCACTCGTTCACCGACCCGCACGCCCAGGTGCCGGGGATGATGATGTATGACGCGAAGATCGCGGCTCGGGCGTTCACCTCGATGCACAATTTGCTGGATGAAGTGTTCAAGGGCTGACTCAGTCGGCGCCTGTACCGGCCTCTTCGCGAGCAAGCCTGCTCCCACAGGGTTTGATTCACCGTCGAACCCTGTGGGAGCGGGCTTGCTCGCGAAGGGGCCAGCACAGGCACCAGACAAATCAGGGCAACTCGATCCGCTCAACTTCCCCCGGCACAGTCGGCCAATCCCCGGCTGCCCAGCGCCGGCGTGCTTCGTCGATAGCCGCCGGGTCGCTGGCGACAAAATTCCAGTTGATCCGTCGTGGCCCATCCAGCGGCGCACCGCCAAACAGCACCGCATGACAGTCGCTCTCGGCGAACAGTGTCATTTCTTCCCCGACCGGCAGCACCACCAGCGAATGCGGCTCCAGTAGTTCGCCATCCAGTTGCACCTCGCCGCTCAATACATACAGCGCACGCTCTTGATGCTCGGTGGGAATCGCCAGCGTCGTCGCCGTTTGCAGCTCCAATTGCGCGTACAGCGTCGGTGAAAGCACCGGCACTGGTGATTCCAGGCAAAAGCCTGTTCCGGCAATCATGCGGATCTTCACCCCAAGGTTTTCGCTGACCGGCAGCGTCGCCGCCGGATGATGGCTGTAGTGCCCCGGCCCCTGTTCGTGATCCCTGGGCGAGGCCAGCCAAATCTGCAGGCCATGCATCGTGAAACCGCTGTCCTTCAGGGCTTGCGGCGTGCGTTCGACGTGGGCAATGGCGCTGCCTGCGGTCATCCAGCTGACGTCTCCGGCGTCCACCACCTGATCGGAACCGAGGCTGTCCTTGTGCTGGATCTGCCCCTGGAACAGGTAGGTGAGGGTGGACAGGCCGATATGTGGATGCTGGCGGATGTTCATGCCTTTACCTGCCGGATAACGGGTTTCCAGCATGTGGTCAAAAAACACGAATGGCCCGACGCTGCGACACTTGGCCGACGGCAATGGACGCAGAATCGGCTGGCCTTCTACATCTTCGGCGCGAGGGCGGATCACGAGCGGAGTGTTCATGGTGCATTCCAGGTTGAGCGGGTGATGCGGTCGAGCATAACCCGCTTGCTCAGCCCTTGCCGCTATTGGCTGAACGCACCTTCGGACAGGTGAGTTTCGATGCTGACGTCGCTGGTGGTCATCAGCTTGTGGATCGGGCAGCGATCGGCCACACGATGCAGTTCATCGCGCTGGGCATCGGTGAGCACGCCCTTGAGGGTCAGTTTGACGTGCAGCGCGTATTGGCCTTTGTTCTCCTGACTGTTGTCGCGCTTGACCTCGACGCCTACTCCAGTGAGCGGAATGTCTTTTTTCCTGGCATACAGCTTCAGGGTCAGGGCTTTGCAGGCTCCCAGTGCGGCATCGAAATAATCGTGGGGCTCGGGAGCAGAACCTTCGCCACCAGCCGTGACGGGCACGTCGGCAAACAGTTCGTGTTCATCGATTTGTACGCTGTGGCGAAAACCTTCGGCGGAGACGGTATTGACGGTAACAGTCATAGCAAACCTCGCTGGTAGCAGGAAAAATCATTCGATCAAAAAGATCTTGAAGGTATAGAGCATTACGCTGGATTCGCGTTCCAATGGATTGCTTCGGGGGCAAATCAAAAGATCGCAGCCTGCTGCAGCTTAGAGATCGGTGTAGGGGCTGCCGCAGGTTGCGATCTTTTGATTCACAAAAAAAAGCCCCGCGAGTGCGGGGCTTGTCGTATCGGTGCGGATCAGTTGCCTTTGACGGCCTTGCCGTTGACCTTGCCGTCCAGGAGCATGATGTTGTACTCCTTGCCGTCGGTTTCGACCTGTTGCAGGCGAACCAGCAGATAGTCCCAGTCCTTGGCGAACCACAGCACGGTGATGCGCTTGCTTTGTGTCGGGTCGCGTACGCGCTCGACCTTGATCGCATCGATCTGGCCGGCCTTGGTGTCGACTTTTTCCGGACCCAGCACGCGGAAGTCATAGGTATCGACTTCGCCATCATCGACTACCTGATAGCTCATGCTTTTCTTGCCAGCGGCGACGTCGTGCTGCAGCGCCAACTGGTAGGTGGATTTATCGAGCATGCCGCGGTTGAGTGGAATCTTGACCGCGTCACCGCGATCGGTACCGGTGACCATTTTGCTGGCCCAGTCGAAGTCCAGGTCGGCCTTCTTGGCCTTGCCCAGACCGCCACGTTCGAAGTGGTAGGACTGTGGCAGCAAGGTGTCCTTGTCCAGGGTCAGGGTGCTTTCTTCGGTCAGGCTGGCGATCATCATCGATGCCTTGAAGCTGAGCTTCCATTTTCCATCGCCGAGACTTTCCAGGTTACGTTCGGCGGTACCGCTCATGGGCAACTGTTTCCAGTCGGCGGTGTAGCTGGCGGAGAAAGGTTGAAGTTCTGCCGCCTGGGCAAAGGGCAGGGCGAGCAGAGCGCAAGCGAAGAGCAGGGCGCGACGCATAAAATCTCCTAGGGTCGAATCAAGTGGCCGCTGGCCGCAAGTAACTGTCCATCCAGTAAAGCACCTTGCTCGCCGAGCAATAAACGATCTTCGGCAAACCAGCGTACGGCCATCGGGTAGATCAGGTGTTCCTGAACATGGACTCGCTGCGCCAGACTCTGCGGCGAATCCTGCAACTCTACGGGTATTACTGACTGTACGACCAGTGGTCCGCCATCGAGTTCCTCGGTGACGAAGTGAACGGAGCAGCCGTGTTCGGTGTCGCCGGCCTCCAACGCGCGCTGATGGGTGTGTAACCCCTTGTATTTGGGTAGCAGCGACGGGTGGATATTGAGCAGGCGACCCTGATAGTGGCGCACGAATCCGGCGCTGAGAATGCGCATGAATCCGGCCAGTACCACGAGTTTTGGGTTGAAGGCGTCGATCAGTTCGATCAGCGCGGCATCGAAGGCTTCGCGGCCCTCGAACGCCTTGTGATCCAGGGTACGGGTGTCGATACCCGCATCCCTGGCGCGTTGCAGGCCGTAGGCGTCGGCACGATTGGAAATCACCGCGGCGATGCGGACCGGGCTGTCGCCGGTCCGCGTGCTGTCGATCAAGGCCTGCAAGTTACTGCCGGAGCCGGAGAGCAGCACCACGACATCACAGGTGTTGGACATCCGCTCTTGCATCAGTGTGCCTTGAGGTTCTTCAGTTCGACCTGGGCCGCGCCTTCGGCAGCGGTGGAGATCTGACCGATGACCCATGGCTGTTCGCCGGCTTCGCGCAGAACCTTCAGGGCGGTTTCTACGTGCTCTTGAGCCACGCAGATGACCATGCCCACACCGCAGTTCAGCACGCGGTGCATTTCGTTTTCGTCGACGTTGCCTTGCTCTTGCAGCCAGTCGAACACTGCCGGGCGGGTCCAGCTCGCCACGTCAACCACCGCCTGGGCGCCTTTTGGCAGAACGCGCGGGATGTTGTCCAGCAGGCCGCCACCGGTGATGTGGGCCATGGCTTTGACAGCGCCGGTTTCCTTGATCAGCTTGAGCAGCGGCTTCACGTAGATACGGGTCGGGGCCATCAGCAGGTCGGTCAGGGGCTTGCCGTCGAGCTGGGTGTTTTCGATGTCGGCACCGGACACTTCGATGATCTTGCGGATCAGCGAGTAACCGTTGGAGTGCGGGCCGGAAGACGGCAGGGCGAGCAGGGCATCGCCGGCAGCGACTTTGGAGCCGTCGATGATTTCGGATTTTTCCACGACGCCGACGCAGAAGCCGGCCAGGTCGTAGTCTTCGCCTTCGTACATGCCCGGCATTTCAGCGGTTTCACCGCCGACCAGGGAGCATCCCGACAGTTCGCAGCCTGCGCCGATACCGGTCACAACCTGAGCAGCGGTGTCGACGTTCAGTTTGCCGGTGGCGTAGTAGTCGAGGAAGAACAGCGGCTCGGCGCCGCACACCACCAGGTCATTGACGCACATGGCAACCAGGTCGATGCCGATGCTGTCGTGCTTGTTCAGGTTCAGTGCCAGGCGCAGCTTGGTGCCGACGCCGTCGGTACCGGAAACCAGCACAGGCTGCTTGTAGCCAGCCGGGATTTCGCAGAGGGCGCCGAAACCGCCCAGGCCGCCCATGACTTCCGGGCGCGCAGTGCGCTTGGCGACGCTCTTGATGCGTTCGACCAATGCTTCACCGGCGTCGATGTCTACACCGGCGTCCTTGTAGCTCAGGGAGGGTTGCTTGCTCATGATCCAGGCCTTTAGGGGGGATTTCTGGGTAACGACCGAGCCCAGCGGGAACGCCGAAACTGCGTAGGCGAGAGCCTTGCACGCTATTCGGACACTGCCCGGCTGTTGCCGGTCTGCGAAGGCGCGCGATTTTATCAGGCTTGAGCCGCAGCGGCCATCCTCAGGCCGACCACAGGGTCATATCCGCTTAAAAAAACCGCTACAGACTCGGTGTCGGTGGCATCCTGCACGGCTGTATAAAGGTATCGCAATTAACCGGCTATCGTTATGACAGTGCGAAAACTTACCCGGTACCTGTGAATGTTTTGCGTCGGGCGAGGGTCACAGCCTTGCTCTATTGTCTTCATGCGGTCAGTTCCAGCCGCTCTTGTCTTCAGGAATCTTCCATGCGTTTATGTAAATTCTTGTTTGTGGGTTGTCTGTCCTTGTTCAGCCTGATCAGCCATGCAGAAACCGTCAAAGGCCTTTATCAGGTGCGCGAGCCGGTGAATGGGCAGTCCGCAGAGGAGCGCGATCAGGCCACTCAGCGGGCACTCGATACGCTGGTGGTGCGCCTGACCGGCGATCCAAAAGCCGCGCAAAGTCCGGGTTTGGCGGCCATTCGCAAAGACCCTCAGCAAATCATCAGCCAGTACGGCTTTGATGCCGGACCACCGGAAGTGTTGAAAGTCGATTTCGATCCGGGCACCACCGAGCAGGCCTTGCGCCGTGCCGGATTACCCATGTGGGGCGCTAATCGGCCGTCGATCCTGGGCTGGTGGCTGAACGAATCTGCCGAGGGAACCAGCCTGGTGGGTGACGGTCAGGCCAGCGCGGCGGCGCTGCGGCGGGCGGCCCAACACCGTGGTTTGCCCTTGCGTCTGCCGCTGGCGGACCTGAATGAGCAGATAGTAGCCACCGCGCCGAACCTGGAAAGCGCCGATCCGGCGCCTTTGCATGCTGCCTCCGAGCGCTACAACGCCGATGCGTTGCTGGCGGTGCATGCCCGTGAGGAAGGTGGGCAATGGCAAGCCAATTGGCGGCTGTGGCTGGGCGACCAGAAAGAGGCAGGCAGCGTTCAGGGTGCTGATCAGGCCGGTGTGGCCGATGCAGTCATGCTGGCGGTCAACGAGCGCCTGGCGCCGCGATTCGTCGCCAAGCCGGGCGCTACGGGGCAGCAATTGCTCGAGGTTCAGGGCATGAACCTTGAGCGGTATGCGACGCTTGGGCGGTTGCTGGAGCCCTTTGGCGGGCGTGTGCAAAGCGTCAATGGCGAGCGGATTCTCTATCGGGTCAATGGCAGCGCCGACCAGTTGCGTGCGCAACTGTCGCTGGCGAGGTTGCAGGAGCAGCCGGTGAGTGCGCCGCCAGCCCCGGCTCAGCCTGCGGCAGACGGTTCGGCACCGGCTGTTGTGCCTGCGCCTGCGCCTACGCCTCAGTTGAGTTTTCGCTGGTAGTTTTTCTTCCCTTATATAAAAGCAGGAGTTGTGCATGGCCGATACGCGGCAGTGGTTTTGGCTTGGTGGGGTGTTCCTGCTTTGTGGTTTTATCTGGTTGCTGCATCCGATCCTGACGCCGTTCCTGGTGGCGTTGCTGCTGGCTTATCTGTTTGATCCGGTGGTCGACCGGCTGGAGAAGGCCGGGTTGTCACGGACCTGGAGCGTGGTCGCGGTGTTTGCGCTGATTACCCTGATCTTCAGCGCGCTGCTGTTGGTGCTGGTGCCAATGCTTGCCAGGCAGCTGTTTCATTTGTATGAGCTGGCGCCGCAAATGCTCGACTGGCTGCAGCATACGGCGTTGCCCTGGGCGCAATCGAAGTTCGGATTGTCGGAAGGTTTCTGGAAATTCGACAAGCTCAAGGCGGCAATCAGCGAGCATGTGGGCCAGACATCCGACATTGTCGGCGTGGTACTCACGCAAGCAACGGCTTCAGGCCTGGCGTTGATTGGCTGGCTGGCCAATCTGGTGTTGATTCCGGTGGTCAGTTTTTACCTGCTGCGCGATTGGGATCTGATGATGGCCAAGATCCGCGGCCTGCTGCCCCGTGATCGCGAAGAGCGCGTTGTCGCCCTGGCGGATGAATGCCATGAAGTACTCGGTGCGTTCATTCGCGGGCAGTTGCTGGTGATGGTGGCATTGGGCGTGATTTACTCCGCCGGCCTGATGCTGGTGGGCCTGGAGCTGGGGCTGTTGATCGGGATGATTGCCGGCCTGGCCGCGATTGTGCCGTACATGGGGTTTATCATCGGCATTGGCGCGGCATTGATCGCGGGTCTGTTCCAGTTTGGTGGCGATCTGTATCCGATGATGGGCATCGCCGCCGTCTTCATGGTCGGCCAGGCGCTGGAGGGCATGGTGCTGACGCCGCTGTTGGTGGGCGACCGGATTGGCCTGCACCCGGTGGCAGTGATCTTCGCGATTCTGGCCGGTGGTGAGCTGTTCGGATTTACCGGCGTGCTGCTGGCGTTGCCCGTTGCGGCGGTGATCATGGTGCTGGTGCGACATATGCATGACCTATATAAGGTTTCAAATGCCTATGGCAACGTAGAGGGGCCTGGGCAATAAGGTTGTCGCCGGGGTTCATCGGGCTACCCGGTTTGATGCCGGGGTGGCCCTTGTCCGTCATCTGACTGTCACATGTACCGCCAAAGAAACTGTCATAAAACCAGTGCGTTAACGCAAACCTTTGATTTTGCTTGTGGTCTGTCGCATTGTGCGGCCAGCTTCACGGGTATAAACTTCGCAAACTTTACACAGAGGCCACTAACGGTTCCTTTGGAACTGTTCAGTCAGCATGAAACCGATTCAGCTGCCCCTAGGTGTGCGTCTGCGTGACGACGCCACCTTTATCAACTATTACCCAGGCGCCAACGCCGCTGCACTCGGCTATGTCGAGCGGCTGTGCGAAGCCGACGCCGGCTGGACCGAGAGCCTGATCTACCTCTGGGGCAAGGACGGGGTAGGGCGTACGCATCTGTTGCAGGCGGCTTGCCTGCGTTTCGAACAGTTGGGGGAGCCTGCGGTGTATCTGCCGCTGGCTGAATTGCTCGATCGCGGCATTGAGATTCTCGACAACCTCGAACAATACGAGCTGGTCTGTCTGGATGATCTGCAGGCGGTGGCCGGAAAAGCCGACTGGGAAGAAGCACTGTTTCATCTATTCAATCGCTTGCGCGACAGTGGCCGACGTCTGCTGATTGCAGCATCGACCTCGCCTCGCGAATTGCCGGTCAAGCTGGCGGATCTCAAATCCCGCCTGACCCTGGCGCTGATTTTCCAGATGCGTCCGCTTTCCGATGAAGACAAATTGCGTGCCCTGCAATTGCGCGCTTCACGTCGCGGTCTGCACCTGACCGACGAAGTCGGGCATTTCATCCTCACTCGCGGTACCCGCAGCATGAGTGCGTTGTTCGAGTTGCTCGAGCGTCTCGATCAGGCCTCGCTCCAGGCTCAGCGCAAGCTGACCATCCCGTTCCTCAAAGAAACCCTGGGCTGGTAGAGCCCGCTAAAACCGGGGCTTTTGGCCGGCTCGGCATATTTCAGGCGCCAGAAAACACGCTTTCCTGCAGGGTTGCAGGCTGCGCGACTTTTCAAAATGGGCTTAAGCGCTTAGATGTTAACGAGAAACTGATAAGTCACAAAAAGATTGATTGAATTTGCAAATGAGGTTGATAGCGGGCATAGTCTCGGCTTCTTTACAACTTCAGCCACGGTCGTGCCCATGCTAAATCGCTTCGCACCCCTCGTGCCTCTCGCACTCGTTACCCTTCTGTTTGGTTGCGCTGCCCACACTCCGGTGTCCGAGCAAGCCCCGCAACAGCAGGTAAAAAATTCTGTTACCGCCCAGTCTTCCAGCGTTTTTCAGGAAGAGCTGGCCACTGAAAAAGAACTGGCTGACTTCGCCGATGGCAAGTCGTACCAGCTCCCGGTTCTGGCTGACAGCATCCTCGAACGTGGCATGTCCCTGATCGGTACCCGTTACCGTTTCGGCGGTACCTCAGAAGCCGGCTTCGATTGCAGTGGCTTCATCGGTTACCTGTTCCGCGAAGAGGCGGGCATGAATCTGCCGCGTTCCACTCGCGAAATGATCAACGTCGATGCGCCGCTGGTATCGCGCAGCAAGCTTGAGCCGGGCGACCTGTTGTTCTTCGCTACCAATGGTCGTCGCGGTCGCGTCAGTCACGCCGGCATCTACCTGGGCGACAACCAGTTCATCCACTCCAGCAGCCGCCGCAGCGGTGGTGTGCGCATCGATAGCCTGGGCGACAGCTACTGGAGCAAGACCTTCATCGAAGCCAAGCGCGCCCTTGCGATGGCTCCGGCGGCAAGCCCTGCAATCGTCACGGCGCGCAAGTAATCCGACATTTTGTAGGGTTAACTTAAAGTCTTACTTGAAGTTTGCCGCGTAGCCGCTAAAATTCTGATCTACGAATGATGGCAAACCGCCTGCGTGACACGCAGGCGGTTTTCTTTTCTGCACTCCCGGCAGAAAAAAGCCGCAGCCAGATCAGGATGCACTGCTAATGATGACCTCGGCCCGCCTCGCAATCATCTGCTTCGCAGCGCTGCTCAGCGCCTGCGCCAGTCGCACACCGCCTCCTGCGCCGGTGGTTCGCGCGCCCATCGTATTCGGATCCTCACAAGCCTTTTCACCTGAAGCGGAAGATGTGCTGTTTCGCGCCCTGGGCCTTGTGGGTACACCTTATCGCTGGGGAGGTAACACACCGGATTCCGGATTTGATTGCAGTGGGTTGATCGCCTATGTGTACCGTGATGTCACGGGGATCTCCTTGCCGCGGACCACTCGCGAAATGATCTCCATGCGAGCGGCCAACGTGGGCAAGGAAGGCCTGCAGACCGGCGATCTGATCTTCTTCGCCACCAATGGCGGCTCCCAGGTCAGCCATGCCGGGATTTATGTCGGCGAGGGACGCTTCGTGCACGCACCGGCCACGGGTGGCACGGTCAAGCTCGACAGTTTGTCCAAGGCGTATTGGCAGAAGGCCTATCTGAGTGCCAAGCGTGTGCTGGAACCTGAGCACCTGGCGCGTAATCCGTAGTAGCCCGAGGTTGTGGCCATGACCGCCCGCACACTCAACCTTGACGACGCTTTGTATCAATACCTGCTCGATGTTTCCCTGCGCGAAACGCCGTTGCTCGAGCGCCTGCGCGATGAAACCCAGGCGTTAGCCATGGCGCGTTGGCAGGTGGCACCGGAGCAGGGGCAGTTTCTTGCTCTGCTGGTGAAACTGACCGGTGCCAGGCGTGTGCTGGAGGTTGGCACCTTTACCGGTTATAGCGCGCTGTGCATGGCGGCGGCTTTGCCGGCGGACGGTGCGTTGATTTGCTGTGATATCCCGGGGGACTACAACGCTACCGCACGCCGTTACTGGCAGGAGGCCGGCCTCGCCGAGCGGATTGACCTGCGCCTGGCGCCGGCGCTGCAAACCCTGGCCGAGCTTGAACGGCAAGGGCAGGGCGGGCAGTTCGACCTGGTATTCATCGACGCTGACAAGGCCAATTACCCGCAATACCTGGAGCATGCCTTGGGTTTGTTGCGATCAGGCGGGTTGGTGGTTTTCGATAACACGCTGTGGAGTGGGCGGGTGCTGGAGAGCGATCCCGAGAGTGCGGACACCCGTGCCATCCAGACGCTCAATCGTGCGTTGAAGGAGGATGCCCGGGTGGATCTGTCGTTGTTGCCGTTGGGGGATGGGCTTACCCTTTGCCGCAAACGCTAGCGCCCCTCTGTAGGAGCGAGCATGCTCGCGATGGGCGTTAACGATAACGCGGGGAGTCTGATACCCCGCGGTGTTCTTGAGTTCATCGTCGGAACGCCGCCCGGAGCATGCTCGCTCCTACAGTTAAGGGCGCGTCGCGGTTATTTGACCGCCGACACCCGCCACACCTTGTTCCCCACGTCATCGGCCACCAGCAAGTCACCCTGCCGGTCTATCACCACGCCTACCGGCCGACCCATGGCTTGCTCCTCGTCATTCAGGAAGCCGGTCAGCACATCAACCGGCGGCCCGGCGGGTTTGCCAGCGTTGAAGGGCACGAAAATCACTTTGTAGCCACTGTGCGGCTTACGGTTCCATGAGCCATGCTGGCCGATGAAAGCACCCTGGGTAAATGGCGCAGGCAGCTTGCTGCCCTCGGCGAAGGTCAGGCCCAGGGAGGCCGTGTGCGGGCCGACGGCATAATCCGGAGCAATGGCCTTGGCCACCAGTTGCGGGTTTTGCGGGTCTACGCGAACGTCGACGTGCTGGCCGTAGTAGCTGTACGGCCAGCCGTAAAAGCCACCGTCCTTGACCGAGGTAATGTAGTCCGGCACCAGGTCGCTGCCGATCTCGTCCCGCTCGTTCACCGCCGTCCACAGCGCGCCACTTTTCGGTTCCCAGTCCATACCGTTGGGGTTGCGCAGGCCGGAGGCGAAAATCCGCTGGTTGCCGGTGGTGCGATCGACTTCCCAGATCGCCGCGCGACCCTCTTCCTTGTCCATGCCGTGTTCGGCGACGTTGCTGTTGGAGCCAACGGTAACGTACAGCTTGCTACCGTCCTTGCTGGCGATGACGTTTTTGGTCCAGTGGTGATTCAGCGTGCCGCCCGGCAGGTCGAGCACTTTGATTGGTTGCGCCTTGATCACCGTATCGCCGGTTTCATAGTGAAAACGCAGCAGGCGGTCGGTGTCGGCCACGTACAGGTCGTTGCCGACCAGGGTCATGCCAAACGGCGAGTTGAGGTTTTGCAGGAACACTGTGCGGGTTTCGGCAACGCCGTCGTGGTCCTTGTCGCGCAACAATGTGATTCGATTCGGGCTCGGTACGCCAGCACCCGCGCGACCCATGACCTTCTTCATTACCCAGCCTTTAACGCCCTTGCCATCATCGGGTTTGGGTGGCGCATTGGTTTCCGCCACCAGAATGTCGCCGTTGGGCAGCACGTACAGCCATCTAGGGTGGTCCAGGTTTTCGGCGAACGCCGCCACTTGAGTTCCTGTCGCGGCGACCGGTTTCGCGCCCTGCGGCCAGCCTGTTGCCGGCGCTATGTTCATCGTCGGCAGCAGGGTTTTGTTGGGTTGCGGGAGCTGGGGGGACGGCCCGGTGCCGTCGGCGACTTTCAGGCTGGCGCTTTCACCGCAGGCGGCGAGCCCACCGACGAGCGTAATCATGACAAAGAGCTGGGAGGTGCGCATGCTGGGCTTCCCTATGAATACCTTCTTCTAATCATAGAGAAGCGTTATCGCGCGAAGGTTCAACGCCTCAGGTGCGAGCTTCTTTGAAAAGCACGGCAATCCCGGGGTGGTAGTTGCCGGCCTCGTTGCGCAACTTGCGATAGGCGTAGGGGAAGTACCAAGCCACGGCGCAGGTATGCTCCTTTTGCAGGTCGTCGACCATGTCCTGCAGCTCTTCCGGCGTGGCACCCTGCTGGGCTTTGTGCGGGGCGACGAACAGGCAGCCCAGTTTCAGCTCGCTGGCATGACTCAGGCGCCTGGCATCGCTGGTGACGTCGAGCAATGCCTGAGTCACATTGAGGCTGTTGACCCGTGGCCAGCGCTGGCTGGTCTGGATGTAGGCACGGGTGTCGGGTGTCGCGAGAAACAGATCGGCGCGGCTGTTGCGTTCGCCTTCTTCGGTCTGTTTGCGGGTTTGCGTCTGTTGCAGGGTGACCATTTCGGCCATCCAGGCTGCCACGGAGAGCAATCCAAGATTGGCCTTTTCGTCGTGCCAGTACGGCGTTTCACCGTCGCCGCGTATGGCGTTGTAACGGTCGATGCAGTCGAACCAGCGTTCCAGCGCCGGGCGCAGGAATTCCAGCTTCGGATTGCTGATGATCATGCCTTGCATGGGGTTCACCCTTGTTATTGTGTAGTAAATTTATGGCGCTTTGATATCACTGCTGGGGCCAAGGCACAAGATCGCTGTCGGATTATTGATCAGCGCACTTAATTGCTCTCCAGCGTCCCGGCTTTAATTGACGCTCCACCCCCAACCCTCTAACCTTCGCGGCTTGTTTCAGGTGCTCTGTGGCTTGGGTCGACAGAGTGAAACAGGGAAGCCGGTGAGTGAGCCTTCGATGGGTTCGAAAGCCCACAATCCCGGCGCTGCCCCCGCAACGGTAAATGAGTGAAAGCTGCGCCTTGAGCCACTGTGTCCATTGTCGACATGGGAAGGCGCGCAGCCTGGCGCAAAGCCGCTCATGAGCCCGGAGACCGGCCTGATTCATCCAGTGGCATCACGGTGGGCGATGCCAGGCTTGTTGCCACCTATTCTTGTGCCTGCCCGCCGTTATCCAGACTCAACGGAGAGCTCCCCCATGACTGATACCCCCGATCGTGACGAACGTCACCTGGCGCGCATGCAGCGCAAAAAAGCCGTGATCGACGAACGCATCGCCAATTCCCCGAATGAATGCGGCCTGTTGCTGGTGTTGACCGGCAACGGCAAAGGCAAGAGTAGTTCGGCTTTCGGCATGCTCGCGCGCGCCATGGGCCATGGCATGCAATGCGGCGTGGTGCAGTTCATCAAGGGACGCAACAGCACCGGAGAAGAACTGTTCTTCCGGCGTTTCCCCGAGCAGGTGCGCTTTCATGTGATGGGCGAGGGGTTCACCTGGGAAACCCAGGACCGCCAGCGCGACATCGCCGCCGCGCAAGCGGCGTGGCAGGTTTGCCGCGAGCTGCTGCGTGACCCTGCCATAGGCCTGGTAGTACTCGATGAATTGAATATCGCCCTCAAGCACGGCTACCTCGACCTCGATCTGGTGCTCAGCGACCTGCAGGCCCGTCCGCCCATGCAACACGTGGTGGTTACCGGCCGCGCCGCGAAAGCGGAAATGATCGAGCTGGCCGACACCGTCACCGAAATGGGCATGATCAAGCACGCCTTCCAGGCCGGGATCAAGGCGCAGAAAGGCGTCGAGCTGTGAAGCAATCCCGTCATTGTCCGGCGGTGCTGATTGCCGCGCCGGCTTCCGGTCAGGGCAAGACCACCGTCACCGCCGCGCTGGCCCGCTTGCATCGCAATCAAGGACGCAAGGTGCGGGTGTTCAAGTGCGGACCCGACTTTCTCGATCCGATGATCCTCGAACGCGCCAGCGGTGCGCCGGTGTATCAACTGGACATGTGGATGGTCGGTGAACAGGACAGTCGTCGCCTGTTGTGGGAAGCCGCCGGCGAGGCCGACCTGATCCTTATCGAAGGGGTCATGGGCCTGTTCGATGGCACGCCGTCCAGTGCCGATCTGGCCCGGCATTTTGGTGTGCCAGTGTTGGGTGTCATCGATGGCACCGCCATGGCGCAGTCGTTTGGCGCGCTGGCCCTGGGTCTGGCGCGTTATCAACCGGACTTGCCGTTTGCCGGAGTGCTGGCCAACCGCGTGGGCACCCAGCGTCACGCGCAATTGCTCGAAGGCAGCCTCACCGAAGGGTTGCGCTGGTATGGTGCCTTGTCCCGTGAGACCGGGATCGAGTTGCCGAGCCGGCACCTGGGACTTGTCCAGGCCAGTGAATTGAACGATCTCGACTTGCGTCTCGATGCCGCGGCCGACGCCCTGGCCAGCAGTTGCGAAGTAGCGCTGCCACCGGCGGTAGAGTTTGCGACTCCCGATGTGCTTGAAGTCGAACCGTTACTGGCCGGCGTGCGCATTGCCATCGCCCGTGATGAAGCCTTTGCCTTCACCTACGGCGCGAGCCTGGATCTGCTGCGCGCGATGGGCGCCGAGTTGTCATTCTTTTCGCCGATCCGCGACAGTGGTTTGCCTGAGGCGGACAGTTTGTATCTGCCGGGCGGTTATCCGGAATTGCATCACGTGGCGCTGTCGCGGAACACGTCGATGCTGGCGGCGATCCGCGCCCACCATGCAGCTGGTAAACCGCTATTGGCCGAGTGTGGCGGCATGCTTTACCTGCTCGACTCGTTGACTGATGTCGAGGGCACCCGCGCCGAACTGGTCGGTTTGTTGCCGGGTGAGGCTGTCATGCAAAAGCGTCTGGCGGCGCTGGCGTTGCAAGCGGTGGAGTTGCCAGAGGGCGTGCTGCGTGGGCACACGTATCACCATTCGCTGACCACCACTGGACTTGAGCCGATTGCCCGAGGCTTGAGCCCGAATGGCGGACGTGGGGCCGAGGCGGTTTATCGCGAGGGGCGGATGACGGCTTCCTACGTGCACTTCTATTTTCCATCCAACCCATCAGCGATTGCCGCACTATTTGCCCCCGAGCCTGAAGCCGCCTTCGCTGGCAAGCCAGCTCCCACAAGGATTGATGTATTGCCTGAAGAAATGCAGAACCCTGTGGGAGCGGGCTTGCCCGCGAAGAGGCCATGACTGACAACGCCTTTTCCGAAGCCGAACGCGCCGCCGTCTACCGCGCCATCGCCGAACGCCGCGACATGCGCCATTTCAGCGGCGGCACCGTCGAGCCCGAACTGCTCCGGCGCCTGCTCGAAGCCGCACACCAGGCACCCAGCGTCGGCCTGATGCAGCCATGGCGTTTCATCCGCATCGGCGACAGAACGCTGCGCGGGCAGATCCGGCAACTGGTGGAAGAAGAACGTATCCGCACCGCCGAAGCACTCGGCGAGCGCAGCGATGAGTTCATGAAACTCAAGGTCGAAGGCATCAGCGATTGCGCCGAAGTGCTGGTCGCCGCGCTGATGGATGATCGCGAGCGACATATCTTCGGCCGCCGCACCCTGCCGGAAATGGACATGGCGTCGTTGTCCTGCGCCATTCAGAACCTGTGGCTGGCCTCCCGCGCCGAAGGGCTGGGCATGGGCTGGGTATCTCTGTTCGAACCGCAGGCGCTGGCCGATCTACTGAAATTGCCACCCGGCGCCAAACCCCTCGCGGTGCTGTGCCTGGGGCCGGTCAAAGAATTCTATCCAGCGCCGATGCTGGTACTCGAAGGCTGGGCGCAAGCGCGTCCGTTGAGCGAACTGCTGTACGAAAATTATTGGGGAGTGAGTCAATGAGTGTGGCGTTGTTGAGTGTCGCCGCAGTGGCGCTGGATGCGCTGCTGGGTGAACCCAAACGCTGGCATCCGCTGGTGGCGTTCGGCCGTTTTGCCGAGCGCGTCGAGCAACGTTTCAATGGTGGTGGGCGTGGCTGGCGCAGCCATGGCGTCACCGCCTGGGTGATCGCCGTATTGCCGCTGACTCTGCTGGCCACCGCATTTTCCTGGGCGCCTTATGTTGGCTGGATTGTCGAGATCCTCGCGCTTTATTGCGCGCTCGGCATGCGCAGTCTCGGCGAGCATGTAGAGCCAGTTGCCAGAGCGCTGCGCAGGGATGACCTGGAGGAGGCGCGCACCCGGGTGAGCTATCTGGTCAGCCGCAAGACCACTGACCTGGATAAAACCGAGGTCGCCCGTGCCGCCACCGAGTCAGTGCTGGAAAACGGCAGTGACGCGGTGTTCGCCGCGTTGTTCTGGTTTGCCGTGGCCGGAGCGCCGGGCGTCGTGCTCTATCGTTTGAGCAACACCCTGGATGCGATGTGGGGTTATCGCAATGAGCGCTTCGAGCGCTTCGGCTGGGCAGCGGCGAAGATCGACGACGTTCTCAACTACATCCCTGCGCGGCTGGTGGCGTTGACTTACGCTGTGCTTGGCAAAACCCGGCTGGCACTTAAATGCTGGCGCACCCAGGGGCCGACCTGGGACAGCCCCAACGCCGGTCCGGTGATGGCGGCGGGAGCCGGGGCGCTGGGCGTGGAGCTGGGTGGGGCGGCGATTTATCACGGCGAACTGCATCAGCGTCCACAGTTGGGCGAAGGCTTGCCGGCGGATGCCGACTCGATCGACCGGGGCTGGCAATTGGTCCAGCGCGGGGTATGGTTATGGCTGCTGATCCTGTGCATAGGGGCCGAATTTTATGCTTGAGCACGGTGGACGATTGCGCAAGGCGGCGCTCGATTACTGCATAGACGAAGCCGAATGGCTCGACCTGTCCACCGGCCTTGCCCCCTGGCCTTTTGCGGTGCCGGACATTCCGTTGCGGGCTTGGGCGCGCTTGCCGGAAACCGACGATGGACTGGAGCAGGCTGCCTGCGATTATTACGGCACCTTGCAGGCCTTGCCGGTGGCCGGCTCGCAAATGGCCATTCAACTGCTGCCGCGCTTGCGTCGTGCGGGCAAGGTCGGCGTGTTGTCGCCCTGTTACGCCGAGCATGCCGAAGCATGGCGTCGCAACGGTTACATCGTGCGCGAAGTGCTGGAGCATGAAGTCGACTTCTTCCTGGACAGCCTCGACGTGCTGGTGGTGGTTAATCCGAATAACCCCACGGGGTTGAGCCTGACGCCCGCTCGCTTGCTCGACTGGCACTCGCGACTGGCTCAGCGCGGTGGCTGGTTGGTGGTGGACGAGGCTTTCATGGACAACACGCCGCAACTGAGTTTGGCGCCATTTGCCCACCAGGTCGGTTTGATTGTATTGCGTTCGTTCGGCAAGTTTTTTGGTCTGGCCGGTGTGCGCCTGGGCTTCGTGCTGGCCGAGCGCAGGCTGCTCAAGTTGCTGGCCGAGCAAGTGGGGCCATGGGCGGTCAGCGGGCCAACCCGGGTGGTCGGTGAAGCCTGTCTGCGAGATACGCAAGCGCAAATCAGGCAGCGAGTGCGCGCCGAGGAGGCCAGCGAACGTCTCGCCGCGCTGCTGGACCAATACGGCTTCAAACCTCAGGGTGGTTGCGCTTTGTTCCAGTGGCTGGTCACCGAGCGCGCCGAAGAGCTGCATGAGTTCATGGCCCGGCGCGGCATTCTCCTGCGCTTGTTCACCCACAACAGCAGCCTGCGCTTCGGCTTGCCTGGTGAAGAAGCTGACTGGGTGCGCCTGGCGCAGGCTTTTGAAGATTACGCCAAGGAAAATCAATGACCACGCTGATGGTGCAAGGCACCACGTCGGATGCCGGCAAAAGCACACTGGTGACCGCGCTATGCCGCTGGGTTACGCGCCAGGGTGTGAGAGTGGTGCCGTTCAAGCCGCAGAACATGGCCCTCAACAGCGCCGTGACCGCCGACGGTGGCGAGATCGGCCGCGCGCAAGCGGTGCAGGCCCAGGCCGCCGGCCTCGAACCGCACACTGACATGAACCCGGTGCTGCTCAAGCCCAACAGCGACACCGGCGCCCAGGTAATCATTCATGGCCGTGCGGTCACCTCCATGAACGCTGTCGCCTATCACGACTACAAGACCATCGCCATGCAGGCGGTGCTGGCCTCCCACGAGCGCCTGAGCGCGGCGTATCCGCTGGTCATGGTCGAAGGCGCGGGCTCTCCGGCCGAAATCAATCTGCGGGCCGGTGACATTGCCAACATGGGGTTTGCCGAAGCGGTGGACTGCCCGGTTGTGCTGATTGCCGACATCGATCGCGGTGGCGTGTTCGCCCATCTGGTGGGCACATTGGAACTGCTGTCGGCGAGCGAGCAGGCGCGGGTCAAGGGGTTCATCATCAACCGTTTTCGCGGTGACATCGCCTTGCTGCAACCGGGTCTAGACTGGCTGGAACAACGCACCGGCAAGCCGGTGATCGGCGTCCTGCCGTATGTGATGGATCTGCACCTGGAGGCTGAGGACGGCATCGATCAGCGCCAGACCGCCAAGGCCGACCAGGTCCTGAAAGTCGTGGTGCCGGTGCTGCCGCGCATCAGTAATCACACCGATTTCGATCCTTTGCGCTTGCATCCGCAGGTGGACCTGCAATTCATCGGCCCCGGCCAGGCCATACCGCCTGCCGACCTGATCATTCTGCCCGGCTCGAAAAGTGTGCGCAGCGACCTCGCTCATCTGCGCGCCAACGGCTGGGAAAGCGCTATCGCCCGCCACCTGCGTTACGGCGGCAAGTTGCTGGGCATCTGTGGCGGCCTGCAAATGCTCGGCGAGCAAGTGCACGACCCGCTCGGCCTCGAAGGGGCGCCGGGCTCCAGCGCCGGCCTGGGCTTGCTGGCATTCCAGACGCAGCTCGAACAAGAGAAACAGTTGCGCAATGTGCGCGGTCGCCTGGCGCTGGAAGATGCGCCGGTTGCCGGCTATGAGATTCACGCCGGCGTGACCACCGGGCCGGCCCTGGAAAGCGCAGCGGTGCAACTCGATGACGGTCGCTGTGATGGTGCGCAAAGCGCCGACGGACAGATCTTCGCCACCTATCTGCATGGCCTGTTCGAGTCGCCGGCGGCGTGCAGCGCGCTGTTGCGCTGGGCAGGTTTGCAGGATGTACAGGAGGTGGATTACCACGCCTTGCGCGAACGCGATATCGAGCGCTTGGCGGATCTGGTGGAGAAGCATCTGGATACCCGACAGCTGCGGCAACTCTGTGGGATTTGAGGTGAGTTTGAGGGCGCCATCGCGGGCAAACCCGCTCCCACCGGGTCGGTGATTGTGCCCAAAGTTGTGAACAGCCCCGATCCTTGTGGGAGCGGGTTTGCCCGCGAATAGGCCTGCATCCTCACCGAAGTTCTTAAGGAATGAACCATGCTCCAACTGATCCTCGGCGGCGCGCGCTCCGGCAAAAGTCGCCTGGCCGAAAAACTGGCAACAGACAGTCAGCTTCAGGTGACCTACATCGCCACCAGCGAGCCCTTGGACGGTGAAATGAGCGATCGCGTGGCCCACCACCGCGCCCGCCGTCCCGCCGAATGGGCGCTGGTCGAAGAACCCCTGGAACTGGCCCGGGTCCTGAGCGAAAACGCCGGCAGTGACCGTTGCCTGCTGGTGGATTGCCTGACCTTGTGGCTGACCAACCTGTTGATGCTCGACAACCCCGAACGCCTGCACGCCGAGCGCGAAGCCTTGCTCGACTGCCTGGCTTCCTTGCCGGGTGAAGTCATTTTTGTCAGCAACGAAACCGGAATGGGTGTCGTGCCACTGGGCGAATTGACTCGCCGCTACGTCGATGAAGCCGGTTGGCTGCATCAAGCCCTGGCCGAGCGCTGTCAGCGAGTCGTGCTGACCGTGGCGGGCCTGCCCCTGACTCTGAAAGGAACTGCGTTATGACTCAATCCTGGTGGCTGAACCCGTGCCAGCCGATCGATGCGCAAGTGCTCGAACAGGCGCAGGCGCGCCAACAGCAACTGACCAAGCCGGCGGGTTCTCTCGGTGAGCTGGAGTCGGTGGCAGTGCAGCTTGCCGGTTTGCAAGGGCGGGTCAAACCGAGCCTGGATCAGCTATGGATCGCCATTTTCGCCGGCGACCACGGCGTAGTCGCCGAGGGGGTGTCGGCGTTTCCCCAGGCAGTCACCGGGCAGATGCTGCACAACTTCGTCAGCGGTGGCGCGGCAATCAGTGTGCTGGCGCGGCAGTTGGGCGCCTCCCTTGAAGTGGTTGATCTGGGCACGATCACGCCGACGCTCAATCTGCCGGGCGTGCGGCACTTGAACATCGGCGCCGGCACGGCAAACTTTGTGCAGGGGCCAGCGATGACCGGTTCCCAGGGCCAACTGGCTTTGCAGGCCGGTCGTGACAGCGTGCAGCGGGCCAAAGCGGCGGGCACACAATTGTTCATCGGTGGCGAAATGGGCATCGGCAACACCACAGCGGCCAGCGCCCTGGCCTGTGCTTTGCTCGATTGCCCTGTGACCCATTTGACCGGGCCGGGCACCGGGCTCGATGCCGCAGGTGTCAGCCATAAGGCGCAGGTTATCGAGCGTGGGTTGGCGCTGCACCATGCGCAGCGTGGCGATGCCTTGCAGACCCTGTTCAACCTGGGTGGTTTTGAAATCGCGGCGCTGGTGGGTGCCTATCTGGCGTGCGCGCAGGAAGGTATTGCGGTGCTGGTGGACGGCTTCATCTGCAGTGTCGCTGCGCTGGTCGCGGTGCGCTTGAACCCTGAGTGTCGTCAGTGGCTGCTGTTTGCTCACAGGGGAGCCGAGCCGGGTCATCGCCATGTGCTGGAGACCTTGAACGCGCACCCCTTGCTCGATCTCGGTCTGCGCCTGGGCGAAGGCAGTGGCGCGGCTCTGGCTGTGCCGTTGTTGCGTCTGGCGTGTGACCTGCACGGGCAGATGGCGACGTTCGCCGAAGCCGCAGTGGCGGATCGTCCGGCATGACCTTGCGCCTGGATCTGCTGCGCCACGGCGAAACCGAGCTCGGCGGCGGCCTGCGTGGCAGCCTCGACGATGCCCTGACCGCCACGGGCTGGGCGCAGATGCGCGCGGCGGTAATTGAGCAGGGCCCGTGGGATCGACTGATCAGTTCGCCCCTGCAGCGTTGTGCGCTATTCGCGCAAGAGCTGGGCGAGCAATTGACTGTGCCCGTGCAGCTGGAAAAGGATCTGCAGGAGCTGCACTTCGGTACTTGGGAAGGGCAGAGCGCTGCGGCGTTGATGCAAACCGATGCACAAGCCCTCGGCCTGTTCTGGGCGAATCCGTATTTGTTCACGCCGCCCCAGGGGGAGCCGGTCACAGACTTTGCGACCCGGGTGCTGGCAGCGATCGAGCGGTTGCACGCGAACTGCGCAGGCGAGCGGGTGTTGCTGATCAGCCACGGCGGTGTCATGCGCCTGTTGCTGGCGCAGGCCCGGGGGTTGCCCCGCGAGCAGTTGCTCAACGTTGAAGTGGGGCATGGGGCGCTGTTTTCGCTGACGGTGGAGCCCGGTGGATTGTTAAGGGAAGCGCTCTGACCATGTTGCCGTTCTGGATTGCCCTGCAGTTTCTCAGCAGCCTGCCGATTCGTCTGCCGGGCATGCCGCAGCCCCGGGAGTTGGGGCGGTCGCTGCTGTTTTATCCGCTGGTGGGATTGCTCTTTGGCGCCATTCTGTGGGTGGTGAACTGGCTGTTACTGGGCATACCGACGTTGCTGCACGGGGCGTTACTGCTGAGCGTTTGGGTACTGCTCAGCGGCGGGCTGCATCTGGATGGCCTGGCGGATAGCGCCGATGCCTGGCTCGGCGGTTTTGGCGACCGTGAGCGTACGCTGACCATCATGAAAGACCCGCGTAGCGGGCCGATCGCGGTGGTCACGCTGGTGTTGGTGTTGCTGCTGAAATTTGCTGCGCTGCTGGCGTTGTTCGAGCAGCAGCAGGCGGTTGCGCTGATTATTGTGCCCTTGATCGGGCGCAGTGCAATGCTCGGGCTATTCCTGAGTACCCCCTATGTTCGCGCCGCAGGTTTGGGTCAGGCATTGGCTGACCATCTGCCGCGTGCGGCGGGTTGGCGGGTACTGGCGGCTAGCGGGCTGGCGTGTGTGCTGATCGGCGGTTTGAGCGGTGTAGTGGCAGTGGTGTTGGCGGCTATTGGATTCGTCTGGTTGCGCCAAGTAATGGTACGGCGATTAGGCGGGACGACGGGCGACACGGCTGGAGCGTTGCTCGAACTGCTGGAGGTTGGGGTGCTGGTGGGGTTGGCGTTGACCTGAAGGTTTAAAAGATCGCAGCCTGCGGCAGCCCCAGCAGGGACCGCGTTGCCCTGTAGGAACTGCCGCAGGCTGCGATCTTTTGATCTTCTGTGCAATCCTGTATCTTGATTTAACCGATTCACGGGTATATACACGCACCATGCTCGATTCCCAATGTTTATGCATCAACCTGCGTCGCGCCGCCCGTGGCGTCAGCAGGCATTACGACGGCGCTCTCGACGGCTTCGGGATCAACGTTGCCCAGTATTCTTTGCTGTGCAACCTGCAGCGCCTGGATCAGCCGAGTATTTCCACCCTGGCCGAGGCCATGGGGCTGGATCGCAGCACCCTGGGGCGTAACTTGCGGGTGCTGGAAGGCGAAGGTCTGGTGACGCTGGTCGAGGGCGAAGACATGCGTAACCGCATTGTCCTGCTGACCGACGCCGGTGCCGAACGCCTTGCGGCGGCATTGCCGGCCTGGGAAGCGGCGCAGCAACGCCTGGTCGATCGGCTGGGCGCCGAGAAGCGCGAAATATTGTTGAAGCTGTTGGACGAACTGGCTTGATGCCAGTTTGTTCGATCTTAAGCGGGTATATACCCGCACCGGAGAAGAACAATGACATCGATGTGGCGTACGTGCGGTTGGGTTCTGTTGGGGAGTGCGCTGATCCTTGCGTTGTCTCTGGGAGTGCGACATGGCTTCGGGCTGTTTCTGGCGCCGATGAGCGCAGAGTTCGGCTGGGGGCGTGAAGTCTTTGCCTTTGCGATCGCCTTGCAGAACCTGATCTGGGGGCTGGCCCAGCCCTTCACCGGCGCCCTGGCCGACCGCTTCGGCGCGGCGAAAGTGGTATTGATCGGTGGCGTGTTCTACACGGCAGGATTGATCTGCATGGCGCTTTCCGACTCGCCGCTGACCCTGTCCTTGAGTGCCGGTCTGCTGATCGGCATCGGTTTGTCCGGCACTTCATTCTCGGTGATTCTTGGCGTAGTCGGCCGCGCAGTGCCGCCGGAGAAGCGCAGCCTGGGCATGGGCATCGCCAGTGCCGCTGGCTCTTTCGGTCAGTTCGCCATGTTGCCTGGCACCCTGGGGCTGATTGGCTGGCTGGGTTGGTCGGCGGCCTTGCTGGTGCTGGGTCTGTTGGTGGCGCTGATCGTACCGTTGGTGAGCATGCTCAAGGACAAGCCGTTGCCGGTATTGGGCCATGAACAGACTCTGGGTGAAGCACTGCGCGAAGCCTGCTCCCACTCCGGGTTCTGGCTGCTGGCGTTCGGCTTTTTTGTCTGCGGCTTTCAGGTGGTGTTCATCGGCGTGCACCTGCCGGCCTATCTGGTGGATCAACATCTTCCGGCGACGGTCGGCACCACGGTGCTGGCGCTGATCGGCCTGTTCAACATCTTCGGTACCTACACCGCCGGCTGGCTGGGCGGGCGCATGTCCAAACCGCGTTTGCTCACCGGTTTGTACCTGCTGCGGGCAGTGGTCATCACGCTATTCCTGTGGGCTCCGGTCACCACCACCACGGCCTATCTGTTCGGCATGGCGATGGGCTTCCTGTGGTTGTCTACCGTGCCATTGACCAACGGTACCGTGGCGACCTTGTTCGGTGTGCGAAACCTGTCCATGCTCGGCGGCATAGTGTTCCTGTTTCACCAGCTCGGCGCGTTCCTCGGTGGCTGGCTGGGCGGGGTCGTGTACGACCGAACCGGGAGTTATGACTTGATCTGGCAAATGGCGATTCTCTTGAGCCTGTTGGCCGCCGCCCTGAACTGGCCGGTGCGTGAGCGACCGGTAGCGCGTCTGCAAGCGCAGGTGGGGGCGATATGAACAGTCTCTGGCCGCGCATCGCTGTAGCGGCCGTCTGCGCCTTGCTGCTGGCGTTGTCCTGGTGGGGCTGGCATGAGGGCGGGCTGGCGCTGATGCAGTTGGGGATGGGTGCTTGCTAGCAAGCGGCGAGGGCGAGTAACTTCGTTTTTGACTACTTGATAAGGATGCACCGACATGCTGATGCGCTGGATTGCAGTTCCTGCGTTGCTGGTGGCGATGACCGGGCTGGCCCACGCGGGCGAGTGCCCGGAGCTGCTGCAGGGCTCACTGCCAAAGCTGCGCGCCAAGGAATCCATCGACCTGTGCCAGCGGTTCGAGGGCAAGCCGTTGGTGGTGGTCAATACCGCCAGCTTCTGCGGTTTCGCGCCGCAGTTCAAAAGCCTTGAGGCGCTCAATCAGCGCTACAAGGGCCAGGGGCTGGAGGTGATCGGCGTGCCCTCCAATGACTTCAAGCAGGAGTCCAAGGATGGCGCCGAGACTGCCAAGGTCTGTTACGTCAATTACGGCGTGACTTTCACCATGACCGAGCCGCAACCGGTGCGAGGCGCAGATGCGACGCACCTGTTCAAGGTCCTGGCCGAGCAGAGCAGCGCGCCGAAGTGGAACTTCTACAAGTACGTGATCGATCGCAAGGGCAATGTGATTGCCAGTTTTTCCAGCCTGACA
This sequence comes from Pseudomonas sp. GW821-FHT09H03, assembly GCF_059415945.1. NCBI lineage: Bacteria > Pseudomonadati > Pseudomonadota > Gammaproteobacteria > Pseudomonadales > Pseudomonadaceae > Pseudomonas > Pseudomonas sp. GW821-FHT09H03. The sequence goes on from NZ_JBWKOF010000013.1 coordinate 82,787, forward strand.
AAACCTGACGACCCCGAGTTCATTGCCGCAGTGGAGCAGGCTCTGGCCTCCAAACCCTGAACTGCGCCCACTAAAAAGCCCCGCCTCTGTACAAGAGAGCGGGGCTTTTTTGATTCGGTCGGCGAGCGATTCAGGCTCGCCGGGAATCATCAGAAGCGGTAGGTCGCACCGACACCGAAACCGTTGGCGTAGTTTTCATACTTGGCGTTGTAGGTCTGACCACGGTCGTTGCTGTTGTTGACCTTGACCGAATCTTCGCGCAGGTACGAGTACGCCACGTCGATGGTCAGGTCGTCGGTTGGGCTCCAGCCGGCGCCCAGGCTGAAAATCTTGCGATCGCCAGTCGGGATGCGTGGGGAACGGTCGACGTTGTTGGTCGGCGCCTGGTCAACGGACAGACCGGTACGCAATACCCATTGCTTGTTCAACTGGTAGGACGCGCCGATGGCGTGAGCCCAGGTGTCGTGCCAGTTCTGCTCTTCGGTGATGGTACCGAACTGACCGTTCAGAATACCCGGAACACCTTTGTTTTCGACGGTGATTTCTTTCAGGCGGCTCCAGCGAGTCCAGGTGCTGCCTGCGTACAGAGTCCACTTGTCGTCAAGCTGGTGAGTGACCGAGAAGTCCACCGACTCAGGGGTGGTCAGGTCCAGCGATGCGTCGTACTTCTGGCTTGGGTTCTGGCCGATCAGGCCCAGCACGTTGTAATTGACCTTGGTGTCACCCTCGAGCTTGTACTTCACTTTCGAGTGGTAGGTCAGGCCGACACGGGTGCTGTCGGTGGCTTGCACCAGCACGCCGATGTTGTAGCCCAGCGCAGTGTCATCACCTTTGATCTTGACGTTGCCGTCCGGCGCGGCCTGGGTGATCGACAGATTCGATTCCAGGGTGCCGTCGATGCGGTTGATGGTCGGGCCGAATCCGACGGAAACCTTGTCGTTGAAGGCGTAGCTGACAGTCGGTTGCACGGTGACGATTTTAACTTCGCTCTTGCTGCCGAAGTAGCGACCGGCAAAGCCGTTTTCGTAGTCGGTTACCAGACCGAACGGAGCGTAAACGCCCACACCGAAAGCCCACTGGTCGTCGATTGGCTTGACGTAGTAGCCCATGGGTACGGCGATGAACGGTACCATGTCGCCGTCGTTGCTGCCGCCGTTCGGGAAGGAGCTTGCCTGGCTGATGTCAGTGTGTGCGTCGAGCATTGCAACACCGCCGGTGACTTGTTCGCGCTTGATGCGGGACATGCCGGCAGGGTTGCCAAAAATGGTGGAAGCGTCGTCTGCTGCGGAAGATCGCCCGGCAAAGCCCGTACCCATCCCGCTGATGCTTTGTTCGTTGATGGCAAAGCCACTTGCAAAGATCTGGGTGGATGCCATGGCAACAGCGAGGCTAAGGGTGGTTTTGAGCATTACTTTTTTCATTATTAGAACTCCTGGTGATCACCGGGGCGGAAATTACCAACATTTTCGTCTCAGCGCCATAGGCTGTAACGCTTGAGTTAGAGCGGTTTTGTAGGACAATCAGACCAGATTCGCCACTTGTTGCACGATCTTGCGAAACTGGTGGGTCAGCAAGCGACTTGATTCAGGGGGGCAACGCAGGTTTGCCAGGCGCACGTAAAATCACGCAGGCGCCCCTGGGGTTGAAAGGTCTGGCGCCAGATTCTGGCCATACCGAGCAAATCATCCGGGGCGGGGAGGGGGGTGTTCTGTTCTTCGATCAGTAGCCAGGCAATGGCCGTGGCATAACGCAGATTAACGGTCAGTTCCAGGTGCGGGCCGCTGAGAAAAGCATGCTGGCTGGCCAGGCCGCGAACCAGGCTGGCGCGTTCGGGATCAAGGGCCAGGTAATGGTCCCAGAGGGCCTGGTGACGCAGTTCAGCGATTCGATACAAACCGTGTCCACGGCGGTCATGCAGGGCGGAGCCAAGGGCTGACTGACTGGCGGCGATGCCCAGCAGCAGGGATTCGGCGGTTGCGCTATGGCGTCCAAGATAAATCAGGGTTGGACGAATCACATAACGGCACAGTTCGCTGGCAGCGATACCCATAAGACCCTCGAAAACCGAATTGGGCGGCGATACCTGAATGGGCTTTGGCAGCAATGGATCGGCTCAGGCTCGCCGGAAGCGGACGGGCCGCTTGAGTTGAAGTGTAGTGTCATATTCGTGCTGTAAAGGCCTGTTTTTAAAATATTTCTGCCGGACAGTTATAACCGTTATATCGGTTGGTGCTTAGCCGATGGCTTTGAAACATGAAATCTCGGGCAATAAAAAGCCCCGCATTTTCGGCAGGGCTTTTGAGGTTTTCAGCCTTTCTGGCGTCTCAGGCAACGAGTGCCTGACGGGTACGCTCGATCACGGCCTGCAGCGGCTCGGCGCTGGAGTATTGATCGGGGTACAGGCGTTCGCTGTGACGGGCGATGCCGTGTTCGTTGACCAGGGTGAAGCTGAAGCAGCCTTTGCGAGCGGCCATGATCAGGCAGTTCATTGGAGCAAAAGCGTTGGTTAGGGTGCGAATGGCATCCTGAGTGTGGATTTGAGTAGACATTATTGTGTTCCTGCATATGACACGGATAAGAACCGTGCAACGTTAAAACGTTCCAGTAACGTCGATCACCATTGATCGAACGAAGAACCCGACTGGAACAAAGCAGCCAGTTTGAAGCGCTGATAAGTTGGCGCGCTTGGGCTGGCAGGTAGGTACTTAGGAGGGCAGGCAACACATCGAGGGCAAAGGTTCTGGGCCCGGGGTGAAGATCCTGATCAATTTGCAGGCTGGTTCGGTCAGAGTAAGTGAGCCTGGCAACACCCTTTGCATTGGCAGAGGCTGTGTTGGCGCAAGATTTACCTGGAAACCATCGAGGTGGCCGATCCCGCTTGTTCGATGGAGCCTTCCGTTGGGAAGACCGACCGGGGGGATTTGTTCGACCAGAATTGACTTTCAGCTTGGTACTAACGCCGCGGATACTAACGTATTGAATTGGTAAATGGAAGTGTGATAGCGAAAAAGTCTGCTCGTCACGGTTCGCTTGGCTGTTTTGCCCGTAATGGGTTGTGCGGTGGTACTGACTGGCCAACCCCGTATCCGGGCCGAATCCGACCATCGGTCATCGAAGTTTGTAACATCGTGAGCCGCCTTATCGCCGGGTTTTCGGGGCTTATCCCCTAAAAAACAGAAAAAATGCGCCGAACTGGTGCGCCGATATAACCGTCGTGAAGGCACTTGTGCACATAAGTTGCGCAGACTGTCACCGCACTGTCATCTCGGGTTCCAGCATCATGGGTGCCTGTAACCAAAATTTAAGTCAATGAAAAATCTCGCTTTTTTTTACTGGTGAAAAAATCGTCAGTTTGACTGTAAGCCCCATTCCACAGGGCTTTGCGCGGGTTCAAGGGGGGTTGTCCACTGAGTTATCCACAGGATCTGTGGATTGTCCCGAGCGCTTGCTCTAGCACGGGCGTGCTGGGGCTTTTTCAGCTTTACCTGTAAGAAAAAGAGAGTAAAGTGGCGCGCCTTCCGATCTGCCCCACAGTGCTTTATGAAGTTTCGCTCAGTAACGCCTTCGACTTCCTCTACACCCTCCACTGTTACCCCTCCCAAGCGCTTTTCGATGCGCGTGGCCGAGTGGCTGCTGGATAGCCCGCGCCTGGGCGAAAACACTAACGTCAAACACATCGCCGGACGTTTGCTCAAGCAACCGGCCCGCGAAGGCATAGTCGCTGCGCAAAGCCGCCTGGGCCAGTTGATGTGCCGTGAGTGCGGCAACGCCCGGGATCGTCGAATCGGCCAGGACCTCTTGCGCCAGGCCGCTCGCGCCGGGGATCGACGCGCGCAGCAGGAACTGGGTCTGATCGAAGACTGAGCTGTCCAAGACCTGACACCTTGGTTAACCTTCAGGCTTTATTTCAATGGCAGGAGTCGCTATGGCTATGGACTTGACCAGCGTTTTGCTCGGTCTGGCAGGGGCTGCGTTGCCATTACTGGTACTGGCCTGGCAACTGCAGCGTCGGGCGAGTTCCAGCCAGGCAGAGGTCTTGCTGCTGGAAGAGCGGCTGGCCATGGCGCAATTGGCGCAGGACGGGCTGAATGTGCAACTTGAAGCCAGTCGTGATGAAGTCGGTGATCTGAGCCAGGCCAACGCCGCCAGGCAGGCAGACCTGGCCGCCCTGCGTCGTGAGGTCGAACTGCTGCAAATCGAACGCGACGACGCGCGCGATGCTGCCCATGCGTGGAATATCGAGCGTGCCGGTAAAGAGGCCGAATTGCGCCGGCTGGATGCCCGGGCCGCTTCGCTCAATGCCGAGCTGCGCGAGCAACAGGAAAGCCATCAGCAACGCCTCAATGACCTGCAAGGCTCGCGGGATGAACTGCGTGCGCAGTTCGCCGAACTGGCGGGGAAAATCTTTGATGAACGTGAGCAGCGTTTTGCCGAAACCAGTCAGCAACGATTGGGGCAGTTACTCGATCCGTTGAAGGAACGCATTCAGTCTTTTGAAAAGCGTGTCGAGGAAAGCTATCAGGCCGAAGCTCGTGAGCGCTTTTCCCTGGCCAAGGAGCTGGAGCGCCTGCAGCAACTGAACTTGCGCCTGAGCGACGAAGCCACCAATCTGACCCGCGCCTTGAAAGGGCAAAAAACCCAGGGCAACTGGGGCGAGCTGATTCTGGAGCGGGTGCTTGAGCATGCGGGGCTGGAGAAGGGGCGCGAGTATCAGACCCAGGTCAACCTCAAGGGCCCTGACGGCGAGCGCTTCCAGCCCGACGTGATCATCTACCTGCCGGGCGACAAGCAGGTAGTGGTCGATTCCAAGGTCAGCCTCACGGCCTACCAGCAATATGTGGCGGCTGAAGACGAGGCCATCGGCCAGATCGCCATCAAGCAGCATGTGCTGTCCCTGCGCAGTCACGTCAAAGGCTTGGCCGGCAAGGATTACAAGCGCCTGGACGGTCTGCACAGCCTGGATTTCGTATTGCTTTTCGTACCCATCGAGGCGGCATTTTCAGCGGCGTTGCAGGCAGAGCCGGCGCTGTTCCAGGAAGCGTTCGACCGGAACATCGTGATCGTCAGCCCGACCACGCTGCTGGCGACCCTGCGTGTCATCGACAGCCTGTGGAAGCAGGAGCGCCAGAGTCAGAACGCCCGGGAAATTGCCGAGCGCGCCGGGTGGCTGTACGACAAGTTCGTGCTGTTCATTCAGGATCTGGATGAGGTTGGCAATCGCCTGCAGCAACTGGACAAGGCCTACAGCTCGGCACGTAACAAGCTGACCGAGGGGCGCGGCAACCTGGTCAGTCGCAGTGAGCAGCTCAAATTGCTGGGTGCGCGGGCGAGCAAGAGCTTGCCGGCGGATTTGCTGGAGCGGGCGATGACGGATGTCGACGGGTTGGTTGAGCTGCCGGAATAACGGATCAAAAGATCAAGAGATCGTTCGAACGCGTCGCGGTATTGATCGTTCCCACGCGTGGGAACGATCAGAAAACCCTACAACGGTAAATGCCGGCTAAGCAACGCCCGCAACGCCGCCGGCTTCACCGGTTTGGCCAGGTAATCGAGCCCCGCCGCATGGACCTGGGCGACGGTCTCGGGCCGGCCGTCGGCACTGATCACCACGCCGGGTACAGGCTCGCCCAAGCGGGTGCGCAGCCAGGCCATCAACTCGGTTCCGGTTTCACCATCGTCCAGGTGGTAGTCCACCAGCGCCAACTGCGGCCGTATCCCTTCGTCAAGCAGTGCGGCGCATTCCTCGCGGTTGCGCGCGGTCCAGACCTGGCAACCCCAGCGACTGAGCAGGCTGTTCATGCCGATGAGGATGCTGTCCTCATTGTCGATGCACAACACCTGCGCACCGTTGAGCAATTTACCGTTGAGTTCGACCACCTTGGCCGGCAGCGCTGCTTGCGTGCGCGCCAATGGCACGCTGACGCTGAACACGCTGCCGCGACCCGGCCAGGAACGCACACGCAAGGTATGGCCGAGCACGCGACAGAGCCCGTCGGCAATCGCCAGGCCCAGTCCAAGGCCTTTCTCGGCGCGGGTCTGGTGGCTGTCGAGGCGCTTGAACTCTTCAAAGATCACTTGCTGTTTATCTTCAGGAATACCCGGCCCACGGTCCCAGACCTCCAGGCACAACTCATCCTTGCGACGGCGAACACCCAGCAATACCGGACCCTTGGCATAACGGAAGGCATTGGTCAGGAAGTTCTGCAGCACACGACGCAGCAATTTGATGTCGCTGTCGATGCGCAATTGACTGCCACGTACACGGAACGTCAGCCCTTGCTGGCGGGCCAGCGCCTTGAACTCGGCACCGAGGGTGTCAAACAGCTCGTTCAGGACAAATGGCTGGCGGGCAGGGTTGATCTTGCCGTTTTCAAGGCGGGAAATATCCAGCAGGTCGCTGATCAGGTCCTCGGCCGAGCGCAATGAGCTGTCCAGGTGTTCGACCAGCTTCTGCGCGTCGGCGGACAGTCCGTCTTCCTGATGGCAGAGCGCTGCGGAGAACAGTCGTGCAGCATTGAGTGGTTGCATCAGGTCATGGCTCACGGCCGCCAGGAACCTGGTTTTCGACTGGTTGGCCGCTTCGGCGGTGCCTTTGGCTTCGGTCAAGGCAACGTTGAGTTGGGACAGCTCCTGGGTGCGCGCCGCGACCCGCTGCTCCAGCCCTTCGTTGGCTTCGGTCAGTGCCTGCGCGGCTTCGCGGAACGGAGTGATGTCGGTGAAACTCATGACAAAGCCGCCACCGGGCATGGGGTTGCCGATCAGTTCGATCACCCGACCGTTCGGAAACAGGCGCTCGGAAGTATGGGCACGGCCCTGGCGCATCCAGTGCAGCCGGCGGGCGACGTGCACTTCGGCTTCTCCGGGGCCGCACAGTCCGCGCTCGGCGTTGAAGCGAATGATATCGGCAATGGGCCGGCCGATACTGATCAAGCCGTCAGGATAGTTGAACAGTTCCAGGTAGCGCCGATTCCATGCCACCAGTTTGAGCGACTGGTCGACCACGCTGATGCCCTGGGTAATGTTCTCGATAGCCCCTTGTAGCAGGGCTCGGTTGAATTGCAGGACCTCCGAGGCTTCGTCGGCGATTCGCACGACGTCCTCCAGTTGCATCTCCCGACCCTCAATGGCAGCTTTTACCACCGCACGAGTCGACGATGCGCCGAGTACGCCCGCCAGCAAGCGCTCGGTGTGGGCGATCCATTCACCGTCGGCGTTCTGGTTCGGGTTGAAGCCTTTGCCCTGGCGGTAGGCGAAGCGGATAAAGCTCTGCCGGGCACGTTCTTCACCGACGAAGCGGGCCGCCAGTTGCAGCAGGTCTTCGATCTGTACCGCCAGCATCGAACGGGCTCTGGGACGGGCATTGATTTCCTGGCCGATGAAACGACCCGCCTGCCAGTGTTCCGATACCCGGGTGCGGGACAGCACCGAGACCCAGGCGAACAGCGTGAAGTTACCCGCCAGTGACAGCACCACACCTTGAGTCAATGGCGTGATCGGCAGGCCCAGCGGATTGCTGTGCAGCCAGGCCAATCCCGGAAAGCTGCTCAAGGGCAAGCCGAGGCTGTGGGCGGCAATCGGCAGGACCAGGGTGTAGAACCACAGGAAGGTGCCGGCGGCCAGGCCGGCAAACACGCCGCGGCGGTTGGCCTGCTTCCAGTACAGCGCGCCGAGCATGGCCGGTGCCAGCTGAGTCACGGCGGCAAAGGCAATCTGGCCGATGGTCGCCAGGCTCGCGGTCGATCCCAGAAGGCGATAGCTGACATAGGCCAGCAGCAGAATGACCACGATGCTCACCCGGCGCACCGACAGCATCCACTGGCGGAACACTTCGAACGGCCGCTCGGCATTGTTGCGGCGCAGCAGCCAGGGCAGGAGCATGTCGTTGGAGACCATGGTCGACAGCGCCACGCTGGCCACAATCACCATGCCGGTGGCCGCCGACGCGCCACCAATGAACGCCAGCAAGGCCAGCGCCGGATGCGCCTGGGCCAGCGGCAGGCTGATGACGAATGAGTCCGGCAGCACTGAGCTGGGCAGCAGCATCTGGCCGGCCAGCGCGATAGGCACGACAAACAGTGCCGCAAGAGCGAGGTAAGCCGGGAACACCCACTTGGCCAGGCGCAAATCCTGCGGGTCGATGTTCTCCACAACGGTGACGTGGAACTGCCGGGGCAGGCAAATGATCGCCATCATCGCCACGCCGGTCTGCACCACCATCGATGGCCAGTTGATGGTTTCTTTCCAGTATTGCTCAAGGCGTGGAGCGAGCATCGCCTGGTCGAACAGGTCGTCGAAACCGTCGTACAAGCCGTAGGTCACGAACGCCCCGACGGCGAGGAATGCGAACAGTTTGACCAGCGATTCAAAGGCGATCGCCAGCACCATGCCGCGGTGGTGCTCCGTAGCGTCGAGGTTGCGGGTACCGAAGACGATGGTAAACAGTGCGAGAACCAGCGACACGATCAGCGCGGTGTCCTGGGCCCGGGTGCCCATGGCATCGGCACCGGCGCCGATCAGCAGGTTCACGCCGAGGACGATGCCCTTGAGCTGCAGGGCAATATAGGGCAGCACGCCGACCAGGCAGATGAGCGCCACCACCACCGCCAATGACTGGGATTTGCCGTAGCGCGCAGCGATGAAGTCGGCGATGGAGGTGATGTTCTCCTGCTTGCTGATCATCACCATTTTTTGCAGCACCCACGGCGCGCCGAGCAACAGCAGGATCGGTCCGAGGTAGATCGGCAGGAATGACCAGAGCTGTTCGGCGGCCTGGCCCACGGCGCCAAAGAAGGTCCAGCTGGTGCAGTAGACGGCCAGCGACAGGCTGTACACCCACGCTCGCACTCGCGGCGGCAAAGGCGCGCTGCGACGGTCGCCGTAGAAGGCGATGGCGAACATGATGGCCATATAGGCCAGGGCGACGGCGGCGATCAGCCCGGTGGACAGCGACATGGAAACTCCCGACGAAAGACATCCGGGCCTCCCGCCCGGACAGACAGTCTCGCACGACCGCCTGCGTTAGTCAGTGTCGACCAAGGTCGTGGCGTGGCGGGGTGTCGCAGGGAATGTTTGTGGTGACGCTCAGGTGTTTTCACTGGCCTGTCGCGAGCCATTCTGCACCGCCAATGGAAATGCGGATCTGAACTCTTATCTGTGAAATAGATAAGTTATAGAGATATTACCCGTTATATAGATATTCGATGCGGATCTAAGATGGATTCCTACCTCACCTGAGGACAGGAGTTCTTCATGACATGCGCCAATAGCGTCAAGCCCGGAATCAAACCTTTCACTCATTTGCAGCACCCGCGGGAAGTGATCCGTCAGTTCACACCCAACTGGTTCGCCGCCACCATGGGCACCGGCGTGCTGGCGTTGGCGCTTGCGCAGTTACCTGGCGGCGTGCCGGGCGTGCGTGCCATTGCCGAAGCCCTTTGGCTTTTCAATATCGTGCTGTTCCTGGTGTTCACCGCGGTGTACGCGGCCCGTTGGGTCATGTTTTTCGACGAGGCGCGGCGGATATTCGGCCATTCCACGGTTTCGATGTTTTTCGGCACCATTCCCATGGGACTGGCGACCATCATCAACGGTTTCCTGGTGTTCGGCCTGCCGCGCTGGGGGGAAGGGGTGATTCAGCTTGCCGAGGTGCTGTGGTGGCTGGACGTCGCCATGTCGCTGGCTTGCGGGGTGCTGATTCCCTACATGATGTTCACCCGTCAGGAGCACAGCATCGATCAGATGACGGCCGTCTGGTTGTTGCCGGTGGTGGCGGCGGAAGTCGCGGCCGCCAGCGGTGGTCTGCTGGCGCCGCACCTGGCCGATGCCCACTCGCAGTTGGTCATGCTGGTGACCAGTTATGTGCTCTGGGCGTTTTCCTTGCCGGTGGCATTCAGCATTCTGACAATTTTGTTGTTGCGCATGGCGCTGCATAAGCTGCCCCACGAAAACATGGCCGCTTCGAGTTGGCTGGCGCTTGGTCCCATCGGCACCGGTGCATTGGGCATGCTGGTGCTGGGTGGCGATGCACCCTTGATTTTTACTGCCAACGGTTTGCCGGGTATCGGTGAAACGGCCGCGGGGCTGGGGCTGGTGGCCGGAATCACGCTATGGGGCTTCGGTTTGTGGTGGATGCTGATGGCGGTGCTGATCACCGTGCGTTACCTGCGTGAAGGCATTCCCTTCAATCTCGGCTGGTGGGGTTTCACCTTTCCCTTGGGCGTTTATTCTCTGGCGACGCTGAAGCTGGCCACCACCTTGAGTCTGACGTTCTTCAGTGTGTTCGGCTGTGTATTGGTGGCGTTGCTGGCGGTGATGTGGATGATCGTCGGCAAACGTACGGTGCTGGGAGCATGGCGCGGCGAGCTGTTTGTCTCGCCGTGCATTGCAGGATTGAAGAAATAACCTGCAAAGATTAGGTAATGTGTGGCCTGGATCGATATACGACACTCAAATAGCTGTATCCAGGCCACTCAGGGACACATGGAATGAGTCATCCGTCACAGTTCACTTTGCTTCGCACCCGGCGCTTTCTGCCGTTCTTCATTACCCAGTCGCTTGGGGCGTTCAACGATAACGTCTTCAAGCAGTCGTTGATCCTGGCCATTCTTTACAAGTTGGCCATCGAAGGCGACCGCTCGATCTGGGTCAATTTATGTGCGCTGTTATTCATCCTGCCATTTTTTCTGTTTTCGGCGTTGGCCGGGCAGTTCGGGGAAAAGTTCGCCAAGGACGCGCTGATTCGCCTGATCAAGCTCGGAGAAATCGCCATCATGGCGGTAGGTGCTGTGGGCTTCATGTTCGATCATCTGTCGCTGATGCTGGTGGCACTGTTCGCCATGGGTACCCACTCGGCGCTGTTCGGGCCGGTGAAGTATTCGATCCTGCCCCAGGCCCTGCACGAAGATGAGTTGGTGGGAGGCAACGGCCTGGTGGAAATGGGCACGTTCCTGGCGATTCTTGCCGGGACCATTGGCGCCGGGGTGATGATGTCGTCCGCGCAATACGCGCCCATTGTGTCCACCGCGATCATCGGCATTGCGGTGCTCGGTTACCTGGCCAGTCGCGGCATTCCCCGCGCGGCGGCAGCGACCCCGCAAATGCGCCTGAACTGGAATATTTTCAGCCAGTCCTGGGCCACCCTGAAACTGGGCTTGGGACAGACCCCTGCGGTGTCGCGCTCGATTGTCGGTAACTCGTGGTTCTGGTTCGTCGGGGCGATTTACCTGACGCAGATCCCGGCGTATGCCAAGGAGTGGATGCACGGTGACGAAACCGTGGTGACGCTGATCCTGACAGTGTTCTCGGTTGGCATCGCGTTGGGCTCGTTGCTTTGCGAAAAACTCTCCGGGCGCAAAGTCGAAATCGGCCTGGTGCCATTCGGCTCGTTCGGCCTGACCGTCTTCGGCCTGTTGCTGTGGTGGCATTCAGGGGGAATTGCGGACAGTGCCCAGGGACATGGCTGGATTGAAATCCTCGGTTTTGGCCATGCCTGGCTGGTGCTGTTCGATATCCTCGGCCTGGGGATCTTCGGTGGCTTCTACATTGTGCCGCTGTATGCGCTGATCCAGTCACGCACCGCCGAGCACGAGCGGGCCCGGGTGATTGCCGCCAACAACATTCTCAATGCGTTGTTCATGGTGGTCTCGGCGATTGTCTCGATCATCCTGCTGAGCGTGGCCAAGCTGTCGATCCCGCAGCTGTTCCTGGCGGTGTCGCTGCTGAACATCGGCGTCAACGCCTACATCTTCAAGATCGTCCCCGAGTTCACCATGCGTTTCCTGATCTGGCTGCTCAGCCATTCCATGTACCGCGTAGAACACCGCAATCTCGACCAGATCCCCGATGAAGGCGCGGCGTTGCTGGTGTGCAATCACGTGTCGTTCGTCGATGCGTTGCTGATTGGCGGCGCGGTGCGTCGGCCGATTCGCTTTGTGATGTATTACAAGATCTACAACCTGCCAGTGCTGAACTTCATCTTCCGTACGGCGGGGACGATTCCCATCGCGGGGCGTCAGGAGGATATACAGATCTACGAAAGGGCCTTCACCCGCATCGCGCAGTATCTGAAGGACGGCGAGCTGGTGTGTATCTTTCCCGAGGGCAAGCTGACTACCAATGGCGAGATCAATGAGTTCAAGGGCGGGCTGACGCGCATTCTCGAAGAGACACCGGTGCCGGTAATTCCCCTGGCGTTGCAGGGATTGTGGGGGAGCTTCTTCAGCCGTGATCCGGGCAAAGGGTTGTTTCGCCGGTTATGGTCACGGGTGACGTTGGTGGCGGGGTCGGCGGTGGCGGTTGAGGTGGCGGAGCCTGCCAGATTGCAGGCGTTGGTGGGGGAGTTGCGGGGCGCTGCCAGATAGCGGGTGGCTGTGCTGGCCCCATCGCTGGCAGGCCAGCTCCCACAGCGATCTTGGGTGTTCACAAAATTTGTGCAACAACAAAGGCCCTGTGAGAGCGGGTTTGCCCGCGAAGGGGCCAGTGGCCTAGGCGCTGACCTTGAGCCCAACCAACCCGATAATGATCAACGCCACACTGGCCAACCGCACCAGCGCCATCGACTCACCAAACAGAATGATCCCGGCAATCACCGTACCCACGGCACCCACCCCGGTCCAGATCGCATAGGCAGTACCCAGCGGCAGTTCCTTCATGGCCAGGCCCAGCAGGCCAAGGCTGATAGCCATGGCCGCAACGGTCAATGCAGTGGGAAGAGGGCGGCTGAAGCCGTCGGTGTACTTCAGGCCAACGGCCCAGCCGACTTCAAACAGACCGGCGAAAAACAGAATGATCCAGGACATGAAAGACCTCATCGCTTGACGGGGTCGTCCCCAGATTAATGACTCAATCGAGCCGCGGGGTCGTCCCCGCGTTTGCGCAATATAGTGCCCAGCATTAATCCGGGGATCAAGTTTCCGGCTCAGTCGGTGGCCTGGCGGGCAGCCGTTTCCCGATCCTGTTTCTCACTCATGCGGCGGAACCAGGTCGAGAGCAGCGCTCCCGAAATGTTATGCCAGACGCTGAACAGCGCGCTCGGTACCGCCGCCAACGGCGAGAAGTGCGCACTGGCCAGGGCTGCGCCCAGACCGGAATTCTGCATGCCCACTTCCAGCGCCAGGGATTTGCGTTGCGCCAGTGGCAATTTGAACAGGCGCCCGGTGAAGTAACCCAGCAGAAAGCCAAAGCTGTTGTGCAGCATGACCACAGCCATGATCAGCAAGCCGGACTCGGCTATCTTCGCCTGGCTGGCGGCGACTACGGCAGCGACGATAATCACGATGCTGACCACCGACACCAGCGGCAATACATCCACCGCATGGCGAACCTTGTCGCCAAGCAAGCGTTGCGCCACGACGCCGAGGACGATCGGCAGCAGCACGACTTGCAGGATCGACCAGAACAGCTCCATGAACGATACCGGCAACCATGCCGAGGCCAACAGCCAGATCAGTGCCGGAGTCAGCAGCGGAGCGAGGAGGGTGGTGACGGCGGCGATGGCCACCGACAACGCCAGGTCGCCGCGTGCCAGCCAGGTCATGACATTCGATGAAGTGCCGCTTGGGCAGCAGCCGACCAGAATCACGCCCACGGCAATCTCCGGCGGCAAATGGAACGCCTGGCAAAGCAGCCACGCCACGCCGGGCATGATCACGAAGTGCGCGACCACACCCAGGGCCACACGCCACGGATGGCGGGCGACCTCGGCGAAGTCTTCGAGTTTGAGCGTCAGGCCCATGCCGAACATCACCAATCCCAGCAGCGGCACGATGGCGCCTTTGAGGCCGATGAACCACGTTGGTTGCAGGAACGCCACGACCGCGAAAATCAGTACCCAGTAAGCGAAGGTGTTGCCGACAAAACGACTCAATGCAGCCAGTGCGCGCATGGCCTGATCCTTATTATTAAGTAACATCACAAAGCATCGTGGGAGCGGGCTTGCTCGCGAAAGTGGTCTATCAGTCAGTGCGTATGTTGACTGACACTCCGCTTTCGCGAGCAAGCCCGCTCCCACAGTTTGATCATCACAAGACTTTAAATGCCCTGAGGTGTCTCTTCGCCGCCCAACGCTTCAACCAGCGCCGGCAGGAAATCGCCAAAGGTCAGCATCATCAGGGTGAAGCTGGCATCGAGCTGGCCCAGGGCTTCGTCGCCGCCGTCCTGTTCCGCCTGATCCTGGAGCAAGTCTTCGAACTTCAGGCGCTTGACCACCATCTTGTCGTCGAGGACGAATGACAGTTTGTCCTGCCAGGCCAGGGACAGCTGGGTGACCACCTTGCCGGTGCTCAGGTGCAGCTGGATTTCTTCGCTGGTCAGGTCCTGGCGCTTGCAGCGCACGATGCCGCCGTCTTCGTGGGTATCGCGCAGTTCGCACTCGTCCAGCACAAAGAAATCGTCCGCGGCTTTCTGGGTGGTGACCCATTCGGTCATGGTGGCGGTCGGGGACATTTTCACGGTCAGCGGTCGTACCGGCAGGGTGCCGATCACTTCGCGCAGGGTAGAAAGCAGGTCTTCGGCACGTTTCGGGCTGGCCGAGTTGACCAGAATCAGGCCTTGCTTGGGAGCGATGGCGGCAAAGGTCGACGAGCGACGGATAAAGGCGCGGGGCAGGAAGGCCTGGATGATTTCATCCTTGATCTGGTCCCGTTCCTTCTTATAGACCTTGCGCATTTGCTCGGCCTCAATCTCTTCGACCTTTTCCTTGACCGCGTCGCGCACGACGCTGCCCGGCAGAATGCGTTCTTCTTTACGCGCGGACACCAGCAGGAAATCACCGCTGACGTGCACCAGTGGCGCATCTTCGCCTTTGCCGAATGGCGCGACGAAACCGTAGGTGGTCAACTCCTGGCTTGCACATGGACGCGCCAGTTTGGTGGCCAGTGCAGTTTCCAACGCCTCGGCATCAACAGGCAGATCTTGGGTCAGGCGATAGATAAGCAGGTTTTTGAACCACATGGGACAAGTCTCTCCTTTATACAAAGGGGGGCATTATTGTCCTCCGTGTGCCATAGGCCAACCTTTCTCTAAGCCTTTGGAAGGCCTCAGAAAATTATTTTAAAAAGTGCTTGCCAGAGGTGGGGTCGCTCCGTAGAATGCGCGCCACACCGAAGCGAAGGGTGATTAGCTCAGCTGGGAGAGCGTCTGCCTTACAAGCAGAATGTCGGCGGTTCGATCCCGTCATCACCCACCATTCGTTTTCAGTGTTACGCGCAGCGGTAGTTCAGTCGGTTAGAATACCGGCCTGTCACGCCGGGGGTCGCGGGTTCGAGTCCCGTCCGCTGCGCCATATTCGGTAACCTGGAACACTGAACGCCAGGTCACCACGGAAAAGCCCGCTTAGGCGGGTTTTTTTCTGCCTCAAGTTTGTACCTTGTTCCAGCGGGTTGTGTCGTTTCACCGGTTTTCAGATTTATTTGAAAAAAACTTCAAATAAATCAACACATTAAGAAAACTTGTGGCATAATGCGTCCCGTAACGAAGCGAAGGGTGATTAGCTCAGCTGGGAGAGCGTCTGCCTTACAAGCAGAATGTCGGCGGTTCGATCCCGTCATCACCCACCATTCGTTTCAAGCGTTTCGCGCAGCGGTAGTTCAGTCGGTTAGAATACCGGCCTGTCACGCCGGGGGTCGCGGGTTCGAGTCCCGTCCGCTGCGCCATATTCGGTAACCTGGAGCACTGAACGCCAGGTCACCAAGCAGAAAGCCCGCTTATGCGGGCTTTTTGCCGTCCGGGATTTGGCAAAGCCCGAATCCAGCGGACTTTCGGCCGGTATATTCTGCGTCATGTTGAGCGGCAAAGTGCGGCAATTGGCTATTACCCCATTTGTTTTGTGCGCCGAAATTTGCTTGTGTCGGAGCAAGATGAAGGAAGCTTCATCCCCGCGAACCTGAAATGCGTTTAAACACCTGAACTTATCGGAAATTTCCTGCTCTCATGCCGGTAGCCATTGGTCGTGGCGGCCTGATAAGCTCGCGGCTTTACTCGATTGCCCTTTAGGCGCATGAACAAGGAAATAGCATGAAACAGCATCGGTTGGCGGCGGCGGTAGCCCTGGTTAGCCTGGTACTCGCGGGTTGTGACTCGCAGACCAGTGTAGAGCTGAAAACTCCGGCGCAAAAAGCTTCCTACGGAATCGGCCTGAACATGGGCAAGAGCCTGGCTCAGGAAGGGATGGATGACCTGGATTCCAAAGCTGTAGCCCAGGGCATCGAAGATGCCGTCGGCAAGAAAGAACAGAAGCTCAAAGACGAAGAGTTGGTTGAAGCGTTCGCCGCACTGCAAAAGCGCGCCGAAGAGCGCATGGCCAAGATGAGCGAAGAGTCGGCCGCTGCTGGCAAGAAGTTCCTCGAGGAAAACGCCAAGAAAGCCGGTGTGACCACTACCGCTTCGGGCCTGCAGTATGAAGTCGTGACAAAAGCCGACGGCGTTCAGCCTAAGCCTACCGACGTAGTGACTGTTCACTACACCGGCAAGCTGACCAATGGCACCGTATTCGACAGTTCCGTCGAGCGCGGCAGCCCGATCGATCTGCCGGTCAGCGGTGTGATCCCGGGTTGGGTCGAAGGCCTGCAACTGATGCACGTTGGCGAGAAGTACAAGCTGTACATCCCTGCTGAGCTGGCTTACGGCGCGCAAAGCCCGAGCCCGGCGATTCCGGCCAACTCGGTGCTGGTATTCGACCTGGAACTGCTGGCGATCAAGGATCCGGCAAAAGAAGACGCCGCTGCCAAGTAATCAGCGTCCGCTTCAACGACAACGCCTCGCTCAAGCGGGGCGTTGTTGCATCTGGCCCGCGGTAACGGTAAACAAAGCGAACAGATGCTGCTGACTGGAGTCATACCCACTATGGATAGCTGCACTAGCCATCTGGGCCCGCCAAGTCAATGAAATTATGGGGTTTTTTTCGATGGGCAAAAAACGCCCGATCTGAGTCGAGCCCTTGTAGGACGTGGCTTTCAGCGGTGAAAACCAGCTCTGTTCACAAGGTTATCCACAATTTGTGTGGATAACCTTTCAACGGGAGGAATGATGAAAGCACCCTGGAGTTTCGCTCGTTTTCTGCCATTGGCTGGCCGCCTTCTCGCACGCGGGCGCTTGCCCACCCTGTTGTTCGCAGTCGCCAGCAAAGGTGCGAGCCAGGGCAATCGCCTGGGTAAGCTCAAGGATGACTTGCGCCTGTTTCAGGCGCTCTGCCTGGCCTGGTGGCGCGGTGAGTATCGAGCTATCAGCCCCAAGGCGCTGGTCTCGATCGTTGCAGGCCTGATGTACTTCCTCAGTCCGGTGGATGCGATCCCGGACTTCATACCAGGCTTGGGCATGCTCGATGACATTGCAGTGCTGGCCTGGCTGATGAAGGTTTTCGACGACGAACTGGCCGCCTTCCGGGCGTGGCGCAATCGGCAAGTACCGGAGAAGCTTGCGGTAGTCGAGCGCCTGCCGAAAAATCCAAAGCAATTGCACCTTGAAGGCCGGAAAAAAAACTGAGCTGATAGCCTGTTGTTCACAGATTGATACACCCCCGCGACCTTGGCCGCTGTTAGGATTACACTTCTAAGGAAAAGTGCCGACTCGCTAAGTGTTGTTGTCCTACGGGGTAGTCATGGATATTCAGATAATTACACGCGAAGGCGAGCCCGAATATGCGGTTGTGCCATGGGCTCAGTATCAGGCTTTGCTGAACGCAGCGGGGATCAAGGAGCAGCCGCCAAAAGAAGCGGCAAAGGTTCAAACCCAGGCATCCGACCAGGATCTTCCAGGTCTGGATCAACTGCGCAGTTTGCGTGAAGGGAAGGGCATCGCCATTGAGGCGCTGGCCCGCACGGTAGGCATCAGCCCGTCTTACCTGGCCATGATCGAAAGCGGTGAACGCCTGCCCGACGCCGCCATTCGCCGCAGCCTGGCCTGGGAATTGACGGTGCCGGGGTGGAGGGAGCAATCGTGAGCGTACGCATCAGTCGTCAACACTGGGACGGATTGTTGGGCGAGCTGGATCAGGCCCGCCGCCAGCGCCATCTTCTGACTTATCGGGCATTGCTTGAGCGTTTGCAGCTGCCGACACCGGCCATGCAAACCCTCACCGCCGCCCTGGAGCATCTGGCTGCGCTGGACGCCAAGGCCGAACAACCATTACGCAGCTCGCTGGTGATAAGCCAGGGCGCCAGCCGCCTGCCACGCACCGGTTTCTTTGAATGTGTCGAGCGCCTCGGGCGTTTTTCCGGGCCGTCGGACGGTGTCGCCGCGGCCTCCTGGCACGCCTCGGAGGTGGTGCGGGTGTTTGAATACGAATACCCGGAATCGGCAGAGGCCTGAGTGTTTCTTCAACTCAAGGCTCGAGCCGGCTACTGGCTCGCGCGCAGGCTGTTCCACTGGTCGTGGTTTGTCCGCCAGCCACGGGGGTGGCGCTGGCTGGAAGGCCAGTTCGCCCGCATGGCTAACCTGGGCAATGTCGGTGCCCAGAGCTTCTATGGGCACATCCTGGCCTTTCGCGGCGTCGGCCTGGGGGCTCGTGAAGAAGGTGTGCGTTTGTTGCGCCTGGCCGCGCTGGCGGGCGATGGCAAGGCTGCGTATCAGGTGGGCGTGATCAGTCTGGCGGGGACGGCAAGCAAGGAGCCGGATCCGGTTGAAGCGGCGCGGTACTGGGAGATTGCTGCCCGGGCCGGGCATCCGCTGGCTCCGCTCAAATTGAAACAACTGGCCGCTCGCGACCCTCTGTAGGAGCGCGCCTGCTCGCGATGGTCGTCGACGATAACGCGTGTTTACTGGCTACACGTGGCGCCCTTGGGTCCATCGCGAGCATGCTCGCTCCTACAGGTATTGCGCAATTGCTTGGAGAAGCCAAAAAAAAGACCGGGAGCGCTCTTGGTTGAAGAGGTGCTCCCAGTCTAACGACAGAACCATCACTGTTTGCTGACGCTCTGCGAAGCGTCAGCCTTAAGTTGTACCTTAGTGCTTGGCCACCGCCGTGTTGAGTTTGAGGTAGTCCAGCAGAATCCGCCCGGTCTCGCTCAGGTAGGCATCATCCTCCGGCTTGGTTTTGTCCGGCTCGGCCGCGATGGCGTCTTCGTCTTCTTTCTTCAGCTCTTTGAGCGGTTCTTCGCCCTTGGCCTTGCGACGGATATTCTCCATGGCAAGCTGCTTGGCTTCGATGTCGGTGTGTTGCGCACGACGCTCGACTTCATTGAGGCTGACGGTTTTTTCGTTCATCAGCTTCTGCGCCAGGGCCAGCTTGTCGCGGATGAACACGAACTCGGCATCCGTGGCCGTACGCACGTCATGCTCGGACTTGAGCTGGGCGAGGAACGGTTTGAACGGATCGACCGCAGGCTTGATGGCTGCGCGGATGGTGTCCCACGGCATGGCTTCCGGCAGGGCACTTTCGCCGATTTCCTTGGTGTCGATAATCGACGGGTAATCGATGTCCGGCAACACGCCCTGATGCTGGGTGCTCTGGCCGGAAACCCGGTAGAACTTGGCCAGGGTCAGTTTCAGTTCGCCATGGTTGAGCGGCTGAATGGTCTGCACGGTGCCTTTGCCGAAGGTCTGGCCGCCGATGATCAATGCGCGGTGGTAGTCCTGCATGGCGCCGGCAAAAATCTCCGAAGCCGAGGCGGACAGGCGGTTGACCAGCAACGCCATCGGGCCCTTGTAGAACGCGCCCGGGTTTTCATCTTCCAGCACATCGACCCGGCCATCGGCGTTACGCACAAGCACGGTCGGACCTTTGTCGATGAACAGGCTGGTCAGTTCGGTAGCCTCCTGCAAGGAGCCGCCACCGTTGTTGCGCAGGTCGATGACCACGCCGTCGACCTTGTCTTTCTGCAACTCGGTCAGCAGTTTCTTGACGTCGCGAGTGGTGCTCTTGTAATCCGGATCGCCGGCACGGAAGGCCTTGAAGTCCAGATAGAACGCCGGGATCTCGATCACACCGAGCTTGTAGTCCTTGCCGTCCTGTTTCAGGTTCAGCACCGACTTCTTCACGGCCTGGTCTTCGAGCTTCACCGCTTCGCGCGTGATCGGTACGATCTTGCTGGTCTGGTCGTTAGGCGCATTGCTCGCCGGAATCACTTCCAGGCGCACCACCGTGCCTTTCGGACCACGGATCAGCTTGACCACTTCGTCCAGGCGCCAGCCCACCACGTCGACCATCTCTTTGTTGCCTTGGGCAACGCCGATGATCTTGTCGGCCGGAGCGACCTGCTTGGTCTTGTCCGCCGGGCCTGCCGGCACCAGGCGCACGACTTTCACCTGGTCGTTATCGCTCTGCAACACGGCGCCGATGCCCTCCAGGGACAGGCTCATGTTGATGTCGAAGTTCTCCGCGTTATCCGGCGACAGATAGTTGGTGTGCGGGTCGTAGGACATGGCGAAGGTGTTGATGTACGCCTGGAAGATGTCTTCGGCACGGGTCTGGTCCAGGCGCGCCAACTGGTTCTTGTAGCGCTTGGTCAGGGTTTCCTGGATCTGCTTGGAATCCTTGCCGGCAATTTTCTGGCGCAGCACTTCATCCTTGACGCGCTTGCGCCACAGGTCGTCGAGTTCTGCAGTGGATTTGAGCCAAGGGGCGTCCTTGCGATCGATCAGCAAGGTTTCCTTGGCGGAGAAGTCGATCTTGTCGACACCCTTGTTCAGCTCGGCAAGGGCAAAGTCCAGGCGCGCCTTGACGCGGTCCAGGTAGCGCTTGTAGATGGTGAACCCGGCGTTGAGGTCGCCGCTTTTGAGGAAGTCGTCGAACTGGGTCTTCCACTTGTCGAATTCGGCGATGTCGCTGGCCATGAAGTAGCTGCGCGACGGATCCAGCAGCTTGAGGTAGCTGTCGTAGATGATCACTGAGCGCGCATCGTCGAGCGGCGGCTTGCTGTAGTGGTGGCGTTTGAGCAACTCCACGACGTTCAGACTGGCGATCACTTCGTCACGATCAGGTTGAAGCTTGTCCCAGCTATTGGCTGCGAATGTATTGCTCGACATCGGCAGCAGGCCGATACCGATGAATAAGGCGAGGGCGGTGCTGGGGAACAGATGCTTCATGCTGATTCGACGCGGGGACAATTGATAACGCATATTAGGCCGTCTTTGAAGTCGCCGGTACCACGAGGGCCGGTCGCATAATGCAAAAAGCCCGGCGCTACAGCTTCGGGCTCAGTCCAGACTCACTATGGAGGCACTGTGAAAGCATTGCAAGGCGTTGACGGTCAAGTGGCGTGGGTAGATGAGCCGAGTCCTACATGCGATGTAGGGCAAGTTCGTATTCGAGTGGCGGCATCGGGCCTCAATCGCGCCGATTTGCTGCAGAAAGCTGGCCTTTACCCACCCCCGCCCGGCGTTAGCCAGGTGCTCGGTCTAGAGTGCTCAGGGGTGATCAGCGAAGTCGGGGCGGGCTCGTCCTGGCAAGTGGGCGACAGGGTTTGCGCCTTGCTGGCCGGGGGCGGGATGGCCCAGGAGGTGGTCGTCGACGGGCGGCACGTGCTGCTGGTTCCCGACGGGATGTCGCTTGTGGAAGCAGCTGCATTGCCGGAAGTGTACGCAACCGTCTGGCTGAATTTGTTTCAACTGGCTGCGCTCAAGCCGGGTGAGAAAGTTCTGCTGCACGCCGGTGCAAGTGGAATCGGTTCAGCCGCCATTCAGCTGTGCAAGGCATTTGGCAATCCGTGCTGGGTCAGTGTGGGTTCCGCCGAGCGTCTGGCCTATTGCGAGGCACTGGGGGCCCAGGGTGGCGTGGTGCGCAATGGCGACCTGGACAGCCTGAGCGACTTGGGGCCGTTCGACGTGATTCTCGACCCGGTGGGCGGCAATTACGCGCAACTGAACCTCAAGCTGCTGGCCCAGGATGGTCGCTGGGTGCTGATCGGCCTGATGGGCGGCCGCGAGGCTAAACTGGACTTGGCCCAGGTGCTGGCCAAGCGTGTGCAGTTGCTGGGTTCGACCCTGCGCAGTCGCGACGATCAGTTCAAGGCCGATTTGTTCAGTGAGCTTGGCCAGCACGTCTGGCCATTATTCGCCGAAGGACGGTTGCGCCCGCAACTGGCCAGAACTTTCGCGATCAAGGATGCCGAGGCAGCGTTTGCCGAGCTGGCCAGCAATACCGTGGCGGGGAAGGTGGTACTGGTGATTGATGAAAGCCTGAGCTGAAAACCCGGGGTCTGTGGGTGCGAGCTCTGTGGTGAGGTGGCTGCTGCAAGGGGGGCTGGAGTGAGGGGGGCTGGAGCGAGGGGGCTTGGAGCGAGGGGGCTTGCCTGTGGCGAGGGGGCTTGCCCCCGTTGGAGCGCGAAGCGCTCCCCGGCATTCTTTCAGAAAAACCGCATAAGCAGGTTTTGCGACTGCTTCGCAGCCGAACGGGGGCAAGCCCCCTCGCCACAGGAAGCCCTTTAACCACAGGAAGCCCCTAATCACAGGAAGCCCTTTAACCACAGAAAGCCCCTAATCACAGGA